>MNES01000015.1 GCA_001917815.1 Chloroflexi bacterium 13_1_40CM_65_17
ACCGTTCCTGGTGAAGTCTTCCTTCGTGTAGTCGATCACCCTGTCTGCTCCGAGCGATCTCACGAGCTCCAGATTTTTGGTGTTGCACACCGCGGTCACGTCGGCGCCGAAGTACTTGGCGAGCTGCACCGCCGCGGTGCCGATGGATCCCGACGCGCCGTAGACGACGACCCTCTGTCCCTTCTGGAGGTGGGCCGGTCGCATGCCCATCAGGGCCAGGATTCCCCCGTCACAGACAGCCGCGGCCTCTTCGAAGGTCATTCCCGCCGGCATCTTCGCCAGCGCGGCGCTCTCGGGCACGCAAATGAACTCCGCGTATGCGCCGAACAGCCACGCATTGATGCCGAAGACGCGATCACCGACCGCGAAGTCGCGGACGGACGCACCGATTGCTTCGACCTCACCCGCAAACTCGGCGCCGAGGATCCGCCGCCTTGGCCGGCGAAGGCCAGTGAAAAAGCGCGTGACGAAAGGCTCGGCCGCGCGAACGCCGCAGTCAGTCCGGGTGACCGTCGTCGCGTGAATCTTGATGAGGACCTCGTCTTCCTTCGGTACCGGCCGCTCAACGTCTTCGAACCGCAGGACCTCTGGAGGCCCATACCTGTCGTAGACAACTGCTTTCATGAGTCCCCCTTCCTTCTCCCATTCGGCTGCGAACGCCGGATCGGACTGCCGTGCTTCCACATCCGCCCGGCCCGATAGAGCTCTGCGGGCTTGCCGCCGGCAGAGCCCGGTCGGGCCCTGCGCCCGGTCGGGACCACCCAGCCATCCTCGGCGACGATGCTCCGCCGGAAGTTGGCGCCGTCGAGCTGCACACCCCAGACAGCCTCATAAACCGCCCTGAGCTCGGCGAAGGTGAACGTCGGTCCGACAAATGCCGTGGCGATGCCGGTGAGGTCGAGGTCGACGCCGACACGCTCGACCGCATCGCGCACGATCTTTGCGTGGTCGAACGCCAGCTTGATCTTTCCGTTCAGCGCCTCGGACACCGGAATCAGGGCGGCGGCCGCGGCATCCGTGCCCGCGGCGATCCCGCGCACATCGCGAAGCACCGCGAGGTAGGCGACCGTAACGACGTTCATACGGGGGTCGCGCCCGGGGTCCCCGTATGCCCCGAACTGAGTCAGCAGGCTCGCGCCGTCGACGCCCGTCTCTTCGGCCAGCTCTCGCTTCGCGGCCCCGTCCAGGGTCTCAGTGGGACGTTTGAAGCCTCCCGGTATCGCCCACATCCCCTCGAATGGCGGCACCCCGCGCCGCACCAGCAGCACATGAAGCCGGCTGTCTGACATGGTCAAGACCACCACGTCCACCGTCACCGCGAACGCCGGGTACTGCGATGGGTCGTAGTGAGGCGGTAGCGGGTGGTGCGTGGTTTTGGTCGTCACGACTCTTACCCTAGCACAAAGTTAGAGTCCTGTGGACTAAAACTTACCGCCGGTGAAGTCGGTACCAGGCGGTGTCCGCGCCAAACATGGGACGGCCTTTTTCTTCCGCGACCAATTCCCAGCCGGAGGCGAACCTCTGAGCCACCTCGCTCGAGGCGACGCCTCTCGGTCCTACTCGCGACGGCTTCGCCGGCCGTATGAAACAGAACAACAGCATCACCGCACCGCTACGGGCGACCTCCGTCGTGCCCCCGACGTACGCATCTCGCCCGGCGTCCGGGATGCTGTGAAAACAACCGAGGTCCAGCATCAGGTCGTAGCCGGATCCAACGCCGAGCTCGGTCAATCGCGTCACGTCGCCGACGATGAACCGAGGCGAGACTCCGGCCGCCGCCGCCTTTCGCCGCGCGGCTTTGATGGCGCGGGGCACGAAGTCCACGCCTGTAGGTTCCCAACCGTGCTTGGCCATGTAAACGCAGTTGGTGCCTGTCCCACAGCCCAGGTCGAGGGCTTTCCCAGATGCCAGCCTGTCAGGCCCTTCCATCACCGCCACGAGCTCGGGAGGCGGCACGCCCGAGTCCCACGGCTTGAATCCGAACAAGTAGGCGGCGCGGAAGAAAACGCTCATAGCTCACCCATCGCGAAGAGAGCGAAGAAATCGCCGTACCTCGGAGTTGAATCGCACCGGCGCCTCGAGGTCGGCCATGTGACCGACGCCAGGCATGAACACAAGTCGCGAATCCGGAATCCGGCGGTGCATCTCTTCGGCCACGCTCCTGGGCGAACGCACGTCCTGATCGCCGTAGAGAAGCAGCGTCGGCACCGACACTCGGGGCAGCACCTCGCGCAGATCGTGCTCGGCAAACCCTGAACGCAACAGTGCTCGTTGCCCTTCGGGGTGGAAGTCGGAAAGGATTGCGGTGAGCTCGTCAACCACCTCAGTTGAAGCCGCCTCTGTGAGCAGTGTCGGGATCCACTCGCGCACCCACTCGCTGGGCGCCAGCCCGATCATCCGCAGCATGTTCAGCTTGCGCTTCTCGGCAACCTCGGGAGGTAGCGAGCCGGCCCAGCCGGCGTAGGCCGATGCCAGGACAAGGCTCCTCGGGAGCGTGGGACGCCATCGATACAGCTCGAGCGCCAGACCGCTGCCGAACGAGAGCCCGAGGACGCTTGGCCCTTCCAGCCCGAGCGCGTTTATGAAGTTGGCGAGGCAATCCGCATAATCACGAGTCCGAAAATTCTGCGGCGGGTCCGCGGAACGGCCGCATCCGGGCATGTCCCAGGCCACGACGTCGAATTCGTCCGATAGCCCCTCGAGCTGATGGCGCCATTCGCGGCTGTCTGAGGGGCCGCCGTGGAGCAGGACGAGGGAAGGACCCTTGCCGGCGCGGCGGTAGGCAATGCGAACGCCGTTGACCTCGACGGAGTCTAGTTGGACGCTGCGACTCAATTCGTGGACCGGAGAAAGCTGCGGACCTCGGCGTTGAAGAGGTCCGCTGCCTCGACATTGCTCAAATGGCCGGCCCCTGGGATCACCACCAGGCTGGAGCCGGGAATCTGAAAGTGGAGGTCGTGGCCCAAGTTCAGCGGCGAACGAACATCCTGGTCGCCGTACAACAACAGCGTTGGTACCGCGATACGGGGAAGTACGTCGCGCAAGTCCGCCTCGGCCAGCGCCCTCGTCATCGCTTTCATGCCTGCGGGATGAAAGTCGGACATGATCGCCGCATTTTCGTCGACCAGGGGCCGCGGCGCAGACTCGGTGAGGAGCCCCGGAACGTTGTAGATGGTCACCACCGCGGCAGCTGGGAGGTCGAGATCGGGAATGGTCTTGCGAAGTCGCTGCTCGACGACGTCGGCGGGGAGGGAGCCGCTCCAGCCGGCGTAGGCCGAGGCCAGCACAAGCGTCCTGCACATCCCCGGTTTCTGACGGTACAGCTCCAAAGCGAGCGTGGAGCCGAATGACAATCCCAACACATGCGGACGCTCGAGCCGGAGGCCATCAATAAAGGCCGAAAGAAGCCTCGCGTAATCGGGCATGCGAAACGTATTGGGTGGGTCCGAAGAGCGGCCGCAGCCAGGCGTATCCCACGCGATCACGTCGAATTCGTCGGCGAGATCCCCGAGCTGCCGGCGCCAAACCCGGCTATCGGCGAAGAAACCGTGAAGAAGAACCAGGGGTGGCCCCTTGCCGGTCCGCTGATAGGCGATGCGAAGCCCGTCGACCTGGGCCTCGCGCATCTCGTTCAGCGCTGGCGTTTGAGGACGACCACCGGAATCAGGCGCTCGGTACGCGTCTGGTAATCCTTGAACGCGGGCCAGATCTTGGACATCTCCTCGTATAGGCGATCACGCTCGGCTCGACTGTCGACCACGTGGGCGCGGGCTTTGAACTTCTCGGTGCCGTGGGCGTTCGCGACCTCGACCTCGACCTCCGGGTTGGCCTTGATGTTTCCCAGCCATTTCGGG
The DNA here is from genome assembly GCA_001917815.1 of Chloroflexi bacterium 13_1_40CM_65_17. Lineage (GTDB taxonomy): Bacteria > Chloroflexota > Dormibacteria > Dormibacterales > Dormibacteraceae > UBA10449. The sequence continues at coordinate 3,855 of MNES01000015.1, forward strand.
TGTTGTGGCGCGCCTCCCTTCGAAGCCACGACGATATAGTCGTCGCCCTCGCGGCCATAGACCAGCGGGGTTGTGATCGCGTCGCCGCTCTTGGCGCCTTTGGCGGTCATCAACAGCACGTGGTCACCCCACATGCCAACTCCACGGCCGTTTTTCTCATTGAACTCAGTGATGGTCTTCTGGTTCCAGGCAGTCGCTCTCATCCACTGAAATCTACCGGTTCGGCAGAAATAACTGAGGCGCGTGCATTGTTGTCTCGCACTATGCAGACCTCGGCAAGGATTGGTCGTGGCCCTGCTTTCTGGGTCGCGGCGACAACGCTAGGACTGTTTCTGTTTGCTGCTGCCGCTCCGTCGCCTCTGTATGGGGTCTACGCGGCGAAGTGGCGATTCTCGCCCGCGGCGCTCACCGAGGTGTTCGCGATCTACGCCATCGCCCTGCTCCTGGCGCTCTTGCTCACCGGGTCACTTTCCGATTCTGTGGGGCGCCGGCCGGTGATCCTGACAGCTCTCGTGATTCAGATCGGGAGCATGTTGCTGTTCCTGTTCGCCACAGACATTCGATGGCTGTTTGCCGCGCGCATCGCGCAAGGGATCGCGACCGGCGTTGCGACCAGCCCGCTGGCGGCTTCGTTCATCGACCTTCAACCCCCTGAGCGCCCCACCCTCGCCGCCATCGTCAACAGCGCCACGCCCGCGGTCGGTCTGGCTCTTGGAGCGCTGGCGTCGGCGGTGCTCGTGCAGTACGGGCCGGACCCCCTTCATCTCATTTACTGGCTCATGCTCATCGGGTTCGTGCTGGCCGGCGCCGGCATTGCTCTGATGCCCGAACCGGCTCAACAGCGGAGAACCCTCCAATTGGTGCCACGCGTCGGAGTGGAACCGGCAGTGCGACCCGCATTCATCGCAGGTCTTCCGAGTCTGATCGCCGGCTGGGGTGTCGGCGGGTTCTATCTATCGCTTGGCCCGAATCTCGTCCTGCAGCTGGCCGGCTCGAGCAATCGGGTCCTGGGCGGTCTGGCAATCGGCGTGCTCGCGGGCGTAGGCGTGGCCGCCATCGTGACCGCGCGCGCATGGCAGCCAGGACGCTCGATGATCGTCGGGGGCATGTCCCTTGTGGCCGGATTGGGCCTCACCGTCGTCGCGGTCGCGCTGAGCGCGCCGTTACTCTTTTTTGCGGCCACCGCGGTGACAGGCGTCGGATTTGGCATCGGGTGGCTTGGCGTGCTCCGCAGCCTGGTCGGGCTTGCATCGCCGACTGCGCGCGGCGCGCTGATCGCCGCGATTTTCGTCGTTGCCTACCTCGCTTTCTCGGTGCCGGCAGTCGCCGCCGGTTACGGCGTCACCCAAGTCGGTCTCCACCAAGCCGCGCTCATATACGGAGCGGCGATCGGGGTGCTCGCCATCGTGGGACTCGTGGCAACCGTGTTGGCCAGCCGTCCGGCACGCGTGAATGCTTCTCTCGCCGGCCGGTGAATAGCTCGCCCACCGGCCCCGATTCCACTTCGATATGAGAGCCACTACCGAGCAGCAGGGGCCGGGCGTACTTTCCGGACAACCCCGCGCTTCTGGCAGCGGCGCCGCGATGAGCTTCGGCCAGCTCGGGAGTCGTAATAGAGGAGGAGCTTGATATGAGTGCCAAGCAGATTCCACTCGCCGACCATCTCAAGAACATTCCGGCCAAGACGCGGCCCATAGTGGACGCAGCGATCAAGACCGTGAAAGGGGCCGCCCCCAACGCCGATGAGATCACATACAACAGCCAGGCGCCGCGCTCGAAGACCATGATGTGGAAAATCGTCCGCTACGGCGCCGGCGGCGCCGACGTAGTCGGCATCGGCACCTTCACGAACCATGCCGCGATGTTCTTCTATCGCGGCCGGGAGCTCGAGGACGGAAGCGGCCTCCTCCAGGGCACCGGCAAGGACACCCGGTTCATCACCCTGCGGTCGCCAGCCGACGCGGAGGCCCCGGCCGTGAAGCGGCTGGTGCGCAAGGCATTCAAGCTGGGAGGGGCCTGAAAACCAGCCGTTTTTTGGGCGCCATTTTTGACCCAGTAGGCCGCTCTTGGCGGAGGTTCATTTGATAGCCGAGAAATGACCGCCAAGAGCCCCGGAAGCTAGTTTGGAAGCCGCCTCAACCTGGCAGGATGTATCCCCCATGGAAGAGCCAGTCGGGGCATCCCGCCCACCCATCCCAGCCCAATACCCAACGGTGCTCACCAAGCATGGCGACAGCCGGGTCGACCCCTACTTCTGGCTACGACAAAGAGCCAACCCGGAAGTCATCGCCTACCTGGAGGCCGAGAACGAATACACCGACGCCGTCATGGCGCCGGTGGCGAAGCTCCAGGAGCGCCTCTACCAGGAGATCGTGGACCGGATCGAGCAGACCGACGTCTCACCGGCTTCGTTTTTCAAAGGCTACTGGCACTACACGCGCACGGTCGAGGGGCTCGATTACGAGATCCACTGCCGTCGCAAAGGTTCCATGGACGCCCCGGAGGAGGTGGAGCTCGACGCCAACCTGCTGGCCCAGGGCCACGATTACTTCGAGCTGGGGTTCGTCGAGCACAGCCAGGACGGGAGCGTCCTCGCCTATGCGGTCGACCTCACGGGCAGCGAGCTCCACGAGGTGCGATTCCGCGACCTGTCGAGCGGCCAGGAGTTGCCAGACGTTCTCGACGGTGTCTATTACGGGTCTGCCTGGTCGGCGGACGGCAGGACCTTCTTCTATGTGCGGCCCGACAAAACGATGCGTCCGTACCAGGTGTGGCGACATGCCCTGGGCACGCCGGTGGATCAAGACGTGCTCGTTCTCCAGGAGGACGATGAGCGCTTCGAGCTCGGAGTCGAACTGACCAAGAGCGAGCGGTACATCATCTTTACAAGCTCGAGCCAGATCACCAGCGAGTCTCGTTATCTGCGCAGCGACGACCCTGCCGGCGAGCCGGTGCTCATCGAGGGCCGGCGCCACGGCGTGGAATACTCGGTCGATCATCAGGGTGATCGCTTCCTGATCCTCACCAACGACGGCGCCCGCAACTTCAGCCTGATGGCGGCGCCCGTCGATCGGCCTGGGCGCGAGGGGTGGACGGAGCTGGTGCCCGAGCGTGCAGGCGTCCGCCTCAACGCGACCGACGTGCACGTCAATCACGTCGTGCTCGGTCAACGCTCTGACGGGCTGCAGCGGCTCGAGGTGCTCGACAGCACGAGTGGCGAGCTGCACATCGTCGATCAGCCCGACGCCGCATACACCGCGTATGCGGGCTCGAACCCGGTTTACGACAGCACTGTGATGCGGTTCTTCTACACGTCGCTGAACGCGCCGTGGTCGGCGTTCGACTACGACATGAATACGCGCGAGCGCACCCTGGTCAAGGAACAGCCTGTTCGCGGCGGCTACAACCGCGCGGATTACGTGACCGACCGTTTGTGGGCGACGTCGGCGGACGGGGTTCAAGTGCCGTTGTCCATCGTCTACAGACGCGGCCTGACGAAAAACGGCGCCAACCCCACGCTGCTGTACGGCTACGGCGCGTACGAGATGCCGAGCGATCCCATGTTCGACGCGGCGCGGCTCGGCCTGCTCGATAGAGGCTTCGTCTACGCGATCGCGCACGTGCGGGGTGGCGGTGAGTTGGGGCGAGAGTGGTACGAGGATGGCAAATTCCTGGAAAAGACGAATACGTTCGACGATTTCATCGCCTGCGCGGGAGAGCTGATCGAGCAGCGATATACGAACCCGCGACGGCTGGCGATTCGCGGTCGAAGCGCCGGCGGCCTCCTGATAGGCGCGGTCCTCAACGCCCGTCCAGACCTCTTCGCCTGCGCTGTGGCACAGGTCCCTTTCGTCGACGCGCTGACCACGATGCTCGACGAATCGATACCACTGACGGTCAACGAATACGAGGAGTGGGGCGACCCCAACGACCCCGAGTTCTACGAGTACATGAAGACGTACTCGCCCTACGACAACGTCCACCGAACGACATACCCGGCCGTGCTCGCGACGGCGGGTTTCAATGACCCGCGGGTGCCGTACTGGGAACCCGCCAAGTGGGTGGCGAAGCTGCGCTCGGCCACGCTGAGCGCGCGGCCGATCCTCCTGAAAACCGACCTCGGGTCGGGCCACTCGGGACCTTCGGGGCGGTATGAGTCGTGGCGCGAGGAGGCGTTCGTCTCGGCTTTCGTGGTCGACCAGCTCCAGGCTTCTTGACTTCGCGCCTGGGCGCGACTACCCTAAGCCTGAACTGCACACCCACCCGGGTGTGTCCATGCCCTTGTTAAGGAGAGCGCAACTTTGATGTGCGGTGAAAGGCTCAACTTCGCCGTCGAGGGCGAAGTCTGCCTACTTCAAACCGCACATTGAGTCCAGTCTGGTAACCACCCTCTAACTCGAACACCACAAGGGACCGTGCGGTTGTTGGGCACCGCGACGGTCCTTTTTCTTTGCCATCCGTAGTTCAGGAGCCATTCATGAGCGTTGCTATCGAGATCCAGGGAGTCAAGAAATCATTCCGGCGCCGGGAGCGCGAATCAGGCGCGCCCTGGTGGCGCCGCGAGTGGAAGGACAAGGTCGCGCTTCACGAGCTCGACCTCGTCATCCAGGCCGGCGGGATAACCGGGATCCTGGGCCCGAACGGAAGCGGGAAGTCGACGCTGATCCGCATCCTCGGCACACTGCTGACCCCGGATTCCGGCCGCGCGATGGTGTTCGGGTGGGACGTCGTCGAAGAACCGCTGTCGGTGCGCCGGCATGTGAACCGCGTCTCGGTGGAGGCGGCGTTCTTCAAGGAGCTCAGCCCGTGGGAGAACATGCTCTACGCCGCTCGTCTCTACGGACGCGGCGCCGGAGGCACCAGGGACAAGGTTGTCGAGATACTCGGCCGTCTCGGGCTGCCCCTCGACACGATGGACCAGCCGATGAAGCAGCTCTCGCGCGGCCAGCAGCAAAAGGTGGCCATCGCGCGAAGCTTCTTGACGGCGCCATCGCTGCTCCTCATGGACGAGCCGACCACCGGGCTCGACCCCAGGTCGAAGAAGGAAGTGCAGTCGCTCCTCCAGATGCTGCGAGGCGAGCGAGAGGTGACGGTCCTGCTCTGCACGCACGACATGGACGAGGCGGCGCAGCTGTGCGACCGGGTGCTGATGATGGACGCCGGTCGCATCCTGGCCGACGGCACTCCCGAAGAGCTGTGCCGCCGCTACTCGAGTGATGGGCAGACGGCCACCCTAGAAGACGTTTTCATGCTCCTGTCCGGCAAGCGGTTGGAGCTGGACGAAGAGGAGGTCCCCGAGTGAGCGTCGAGACTCCAAAGGGGTCCCCGCGAACTCAAGGCGAAGCCTCTGAGTTCGTGGGGGTGCGCCATGTCGAGCTGAACGCGCTGTTCGGCTTCGCCGAGCGGCAGATGCACGTCGTCAAGCGCTACTGGGTGTGGGAGGTGGTGTGGCTCTTCTACAGCCTGGTGAGCGTGCTGTCGATCGGCTACCTCGCCTCCGGCCTGGGCACGCTCGGCGCCGCCGGCGGCTCCTTCGACCTGCACAAGGCGCAGCTGTACCTGCTCATCGGGGCGCTGCTGTGGGGTTACCTGTCGCTCGTCTTCATGGAGGCGGCGTACGCCATCGCCTGGGAGCGATGGGAGGGGACGATCGAGTACACGTTCATGGCGCCGGTCCGGCGCATCACGCATCTGTTCGGAATCTGCCTCTTCGCCATCGGCTATGGGCTGGCACGGACTTTCGTCGTCCTGCTGATCGCGATCGCGATGTTCGGTCTGGATTTCTCCCACGCCGACATTCCGGGCGCGCTGGCAGTGCTGGCCGCTTCCACGGTTCCGCTCATCGGGTTGAGCATCCTGACCGCGGTTCTGCCCCTGCTCTCGCCTCAGAAGGGCGAGCAGATGTCGATCGCCCTACAGGGTTTCTTGCTTCTGGTCTCGGGCGTCTACTACCCGCTGTCGGTGCTGCCGGTGGCGATGCAGGTCGCCGGCGCCGCCTCACCGCTCACGTATGCTCTGGCCGGCATCCGGCACAGCCTCCTGGACGGCGCGGGAGTGGGGGAGCAGCTGCCGACAATCGCGATCCTGCTCGGGATGGGCGCGGTGCTCATCCCCGCCAGCATCGTGGTGTTCGCGTGGGCTGAGAATCGCGCCAAGCGCCTGGGACTGCTGAAAAGAAGCGGCTAGCGGTCGATGGGGCACAACTCACAAAAGTTCCCCACTTACTGCGCCCGTCCAAACTAATGTTCGTCACTATCACATTTGGCACCCGGATGTAGTAGCTGGGAAATCCTCAAGCCCAACATATTGGGCTTTGCCTACAAAGGCACTCCAGAGTCGATCTACATCTTGTGGTAAAGGTATTGACAGGGCTAGACGTGGTAGTTAAGGTTTGCGGCGAATCGCGGTGATCAGTGGGGAGAAGTGGTGAACGTAGCAACATGGAAACATACGTCGCACCCTACGTCCAAGTACGGCACGCCATACACCTCCTCTACGCCACTTCTCCCCGCAGCCGCGATGGCGCCGACGATGCCGACGCGCTCCCCGAGGCCTCGCTGAATGCCGCCGGGGAGCCGCCGGCTGAGGGTGAACCGGATGGAAACGCTCCTGAGTTCGCCTCAGCGGGCTAAGGACCTGTTGATGCGAGCCGCCACGCCCTTGAAAAAGGGGTCCCCGCGAACTCACGGCGAAGCCTCTGAGTTCGTGGGGCTTATGAACCACCGATTCGACAAGCTCGGCAACCCGCTGCCACTCGAGCTCCATGGCTGCGGGTGCGGCCTCTGCGCGCGCCGGCAGCGCGCTGTCCTCAGCTTCTGGGAGGCCAAATGAGTGTTCACGGGAGCACATCGGGTCCGCGTGGACGACAAGGGAAGGCTCGCCATCCCAGCCGCGTTCCGGAAGCAGCTGCCGGAAGGGAGCTACGTGTCGGTGAGCCAGGACAGCGCCCTGGCGATTTATCCGCCGGATCTGTGGGCCGCGCTGGCGGAGGAGCTGCAAAGGCCACTTCAGGGACCCGACCAGCGGGCGCTGGCGCGGACGCTTTATCCGATGTCGGAGGCGTTCGAGCCGGACGGCCAGGGCCGTATAACGCTGAGCATGGAGCAGCGGCGCCTGACGGGAATCGAATCGCCATCGACCGCGGTGGTGATCGGGATGGGCTCGCGGGTCGAAATCTGGCCCGAGGCCCGATGGGACAGCTACAGCGCCGACGCGCAACCGCGCTTCACCGAATTCGCTGACAGGGTGATCTCAGGACACTGAGCGGGCACCAACCTGCACTTTCACAAGAGGTAATAGAGCTGCTCAAGCCCCAGAGGGGGGCGGTCGCCATCGACTGCACCCTGGGGCAGGCGGGCCACGCCCGCCAGATCCTTGACAGGATCGAGCCAGGCGGACGGTTGCTCGGGATCGACCGCGATCTCGCGGCGGTCGAGGCCGCGCGATCGGCGCTGGCCTCGTACGGGCCGGCGGTGGTCGTCGTCCATGGTCGCTTCAGCGAGCTGGACGCCGTGGCTCGCAGGACCGGGTTCGTCCCGGCCGACCTGATCCTTTTCGACTTCGGTCTCTCCAGCGTCCAGCTCGACACCGCTGAGCGCGGCTTCAGCTTTCGCGCCGACGGGCCGCTGGACATGCGGATGGACACCGGCTCCACGCTCACCGCCGCGCGGATCGTCAACGAGCTCGACATCACAGAGCTCGAGCGGACCCTGCGCGACTACGGCGAAGAGCGGTGGGCGCGGCGGATCGCAGAGTTCATAGTGGCGCGCCGCCCGCTGCGCACCACGCGCGATCTGGCCGCAGCCGTGGAGGCGGCCATCCCCCGACGGGCGTGGCCTCGCGACATCAATATCGCGACCCGGACCTTCCAGGGCATCCGCATCGCGGTCAACGACGAGTTGGGCGAGATCGAAGCAGGATTGAAGGCAGCTCTTGGGATTCTCAAACCCGGTGGCCGTATGGCGACGATCAGCTTCCATTCGCTGGAAGACCGCTTGGTGAAGTCATTCTTCAACGTCGAGTCCAAAGACTGTATCTGCCCACCCCAGCAGCCAGTCTGCACCTGCGGCCACCGGGCAACCCTCCGTATCGTCACCCGCCGTCCCGTCCGCCCGACTGAGGCGGAGGTGACGGCGAACCCCCGCGCCAGGTCGGCGCGGTTGCGGGTGGCGGAAAAGATCTGACATCAACCCTCCCACCCCAAGTCCTGGCGCCACCGGCTTCCCCGCCGGCCGCCAGGCACCATTCCCTCCCCGCTTCGCGGGAGGTGGCCCGCAGGGCCGGTGGGGAGTCGCACTAACCGACGAGGTACCGATCCAGCAACAGATGAGGCACACGTCTTGACATCGACCCGAATACTCACCCGGCGCCGCCTCGGCGCGACTGGCGCCCAGCACGTCCCGGCACGCCGGCGACGGCGCACGCGCGGCTTCGTGCAGGTGGCGGGCTCGGTTGCGGCCGATCGGCTGCATCTGAATTCCTACGGTCACGCCTATCTCTGGTTTGGCGCGGCGCTGATCGGCATCCTCTTCTATCTCGCCCTCGCCGCTCAGGTCACGCAGTCTTCGTACGACATCACCAGGCTGCAGGACCAGCAGCGCCAGCTGGTCGCGGAGCAGGACCAGCTCCGCTATCAGGAGGTGACGCTGCACGCCCCGGCTCAGGTCCAGCAGCAGGCCGCGCAGAGTGGAATGCAGCGCGCTGCCCCCACCGCCTACGTCCCTGCTCAACAGGTAGCGATCGACCTGCAGGCGCCTGCGGGCGCAGCAGGCACCGATGCCACACCGCTGTGGGAGCGTTACCTGGCCGCGCTGTTCAACAAGGTCGGTGGCACCCGCGACGTGATGGCTGCCGGGCGGCATTAGTTGAGCGCAGGGGCTCTCGGCAAAAGGGCCCCGCGACGTGTCGAGCATGTCATCGGGGCGCGGTGGCGCATCCTCGCGCTGCTGACAATCGCGGCGCTGCTTGCCGGCGCGGTGTGGGCGCGACTCGCTTACTGGCAGGTGCTCCGCCACGTGCAGCTGTCGGCGCAGGCGCAGTCGCAGTATCACGAGCTCATCGAGCTGCCCGCCGTGCGTGGCGCCATCTTCGACCGCAACATGACCCAGCTGGTCGTCAACACGACCGTCTACTCGGCGTTCGTGTCCCCCGACCAGGTGGCCGCGCGTGATCGCGAGCGCGTCGCGACCGGCCTGTCGAGCGTGCTGGGCGTAGACAAGGCGGCCATGATGCAGAAGCTCGAGTCGGGCTCGAAGTTCGCGTATGTCTTACGAAGATTCCCCAAGGCCAAGGCCGATCAGCTGCGCGCGCTGAAGCTGCCGGGGGTTGGGCTCGAGGACGAGACCCAGCGTTCCTATTTGCCTGGCATCGCGGCGGGCTCGAGCCTGGCGGCGAACATGCTGGGATTCGTGACTTATGACGGGCAGGGGCAGCGCGGGCTCGAGCAGTACTACCAGAAAGAATTGGCCGGCACGCCCGGGTACATCTCGAGCTACCGCGACCTGGCGAACAGAGAGATCATCCTCGGCACGCACACGCACCAGGACCCGATCAACGGGTCCAACCTCGTGCTGTCGGTGGATGCGAACGTCCAGTACCAGGCCGAGCAGGCGCTTGCCGATGGGGTCAAGAAAGCCAACGCGGAAAGCGGCAGCGTGCTGATCATGGACCCGGCGACCGGCGGCATCATCGCCTGGGCCGACTACCCGAGCTACGACGCCAACAACTTCAACCACACCGACCCGTCACTGTTCGCGGACAACGTCTCCAGCTACCTGTACGAGCCGGGCTCGGTGATGAAGGTGGTCACGCTGTCAGGGGCCATGAACCAGGGCGCAATCACGCCCGATACCGTCATCAACGACCCGGGCGTCCTCAGCGTCGGCGGTTACCGGATCTACGACTGGGACCATCGGAACCACGGCAACATCAACTACACGTACGTGCTTGCGCACTCGCTCAACGTGGGCGCGATGAAGGCGATGCTGGCCGAAGGCCATGCCGCGTGCTACAGCTACTTGAAGGGCTTCGGCCTCACCCAGCCGAGCGGCATCGACGTCGCGGGCGAGACCTCGGTGCCGCTGCCGCCGCAGGACCAGATGAGCGACAGCCAGTACGCCACGACATCGTTCGGGCAGGGCATCGGCGTCAACATGATTCAAATGCTGGCCGCGGTCAACGTGGTCGCGAACGGCGGCAAATACGCCCCGCCGCACGTGGTCGAGCGTGTCGGAACGACCATCAACCCGCTGCTGTTGAAGCCGCAGCGCCAGGTCATCACCGGGGCCACCGCGCAGCAGATGACGGCCATGATGGAGAACGTCGTCCAGCACGGTTCTGGCTGGACTTCGCGCGTTAAGGGCTTCGAGCTCGACCAGGCGGGGAAGACGGGCACTTCGCAGATTCCCGTCAACGGGCAGTACACGCTGGACGTTTGGGCTTCATTCGTCGGCTTCCTGCCGGCCAAGCACCCCAAGTTCACAATGATCGTGGTCATGCGCAAGCCGCACTACCCCGGCAGCAACTCAGACTGGACCTTGAACGACGGCTACCTGACCGCCGCGCCGGTCTGGCAAAAGATCGCCCAGGCCATGGTCGTCGACTGGCGCATAACGCCCGACTAGCGCAACCGGTTTCATATAGACATGCGTTTGACTCTCCTCGAGCTCCTCGAGGCAACCGGCGGCGGTGAGATCGGTGGCACCCAGGTCGGCAACACCTTCGCGACCTACCACACGGATTCGCGCGAGGTGGTGCCCGGCGGCCTGTTCTTCGCCCTGCGCGGCGGGAAGACTGACGGCCACCGGTTCATCGCGGACGCGCTCGGACGCGGCGCGGCCGGGCTCGTGGTCGAACGGCGCACAGAGCTGGCTCATGGGGTCGTCGAGGTCCTCGTGCCCAATACCTGGGACGCCCTCTTTTCACTAGCAAGTTTTGTACGCCGGCGTGTGAATCCGCTGGTGGTCGCCGTCACTGGCAGCAACGGCAAGACATCCACGAAGGAGATGGTGGCGGCGATCCTCGAATGCAAGTTCACCGTATTGCGCACAATGGGCAACCTCAACACCGAAACGGGCGTGCCGCTCACCATGCTGAACCTCGAACCCGAGCACACGGCGCTGGTCGTCGAGATGGGGATGCAGCGTGCAGGTGACATCGGCCGGCTCGCGGGGCTGGCCAGGCCATCGATTGGAATCATCACGAATATCGGCAGCGTGCACATGGAGTTCTTCGCTTCGCAGGAGCACCTCGCGCGTGGTAAGGGTGAGCTCGTGGCAGCGCTGCCTCGCGATGGGCTCGCGGTCCTGAACGCCGACGATCCGTTCTTTGCGCTCCTGTCCTCGATGTCAGCTGCTCCGGTGAACAGCGTTGGGTTGGGAGGAGGCGACCTGCGCGGCGATCACTACAAGGCAATCGCCGGCGGCGGCTGCGAGTTCGCGGTCCGCGACGTGCCCGTGCGCCTCGCGCTCGAAGGTCGCCACCAGGCGCGCAACGCTCTGGCAGCCCTCGCCGTGGGACAGTTTGCCGGCGTGAGCCTCGCCGAAGGCGCTCGCGCGCTGTCGAACGTCTTCGTGGCGCACCGCCTACAGGAACACGAGACAGCGAAAGGCGTCGTCATCGTCGACGACGCGTACAACGCCAGTCCGGAATCGATGCTGGCCGCCTTCGACACCCTCGCGGAACAGCCACGACAGGGCCGGCTGCTCGCCGTTCTGGGCGCGATGGGCGAGCTAGGCGGCCTGGCCCAGGAATCGCATCAGCGCGTCGGTCGCCGAGCCGCGGAGGTGTTCGATGCGGTCGCCGTCCTCGACAGCGAGCTCGGCCGCGTGCTCGCCCACTCCTCCGGCGGTCACCTGCTGTCCGACCGCGAGGCGGCGGTCATCTGGGTCAAGAACAACGCCCGCCGCGGCGACAGAGTGCTGGTGAAGGCTTCGCACAGCGCGGGACTCGAAGAGGTTGTGAAGGAACTCACGAAGTGATCTTCGAAGCGATCACTTTTGTTGTGTCGTTTGTGGTCGCACTCGTGCTCTATCCAAGTGCCATCCGCACGCTGCAGCGCTTCAAGGCGGGGCAGGTGATCCAGTCCGAGCTGCCCGAGACGCATCAGAAAAAGGCGGGCACTCCCACGGGCGGCGGCATCCTTTTCGCCGCGCTCGGCATCGCCGGAGGCCTGCTGGCTGCGCTCGCCGGCCATGCGGGCGCGCTGGCCGCCGTAAGCGGGCTCGTCGCCGGCGGTCTCATCGGGTTCGCCGACGATCGAGCGAAGCTGCGTGTCGGCTCACTGGGCATCCCGGCCCGGCTGAAGCTGCCCATCCAGCTCCTTCTCGCGCTGCCGGTGGCGATAATCGCTCTCGCGCAAGGCGGTTCGCATCAATACCTGCTGCCGAGCGTG
>MNES01000014.1:0-10287 GCA_001917815.1 Chloroflexi bacterium 13_1_40CM_65_17
GACCTTTACGTATCCAGGCGCATTCCTGGTTTCCATGATCGTCAGGCTCACGCCACCACCAACGGTGTCCGGGCCCGCCCCACAGGGCGCGTTGCCGTGGCTGCACGTGGAGCATCCGGATGGCGGTATGCCCTACATCGCAGACGACCAGGGCCGTCTCGTCCTTCTCCACGGCGCCATCCCCGGGGGCCTGATCGACTTCTGGTACGGCGGCAATCCTTCTCGGCCCGACCCTCCCGCCTTCTACCCAATCGACCGGCAGGACTACCAGGATGGTTTCTGTCCGGCCAACGCCGCCGAGATGCCGGTGCCGCCACTCTGCCAGGACGACATCGCGAAGATGGCGACCCTCGGATTCAACTCGGTGCGCCTGCCACTTTCGTGGAGCCTGCTAGAGCCGCAGCGAGGACGGTTCAGCGAGACGTACCTGGAGCGCATCGCGCAGGTCGTAGGCTGGGCCCGCGGCCAGGGGATGTACGTGATCCTCGACATGCATCAGAACGCCTACTCCAGGTACGTCGGCGCGCCGGCGGATGGAACGGCAAACCTCCGCTATTACACGGGGGCGCCGGCGTGGGCGACGATCACCGATGGATTTCATTCCCAGGCCTATCTCAGCCAACGCGAGGTCAACCCCGCTGTGCTGGAGGCCAACTCCAACTTCTGGTACAACCGCAACGGTATTCAGGACGAGTACATCGCGACCGTCGCGTATCTGGCTCAGCGCTTCAAAGGCGACACCACCGTGGCCGGTTACGGCGTCTTCAACGAGCCCTGGCCGGGCTGGAACCTTCCGCCGGGCTTCGAAGACCTGCTTCTCTTTCCTTTCTATAGGCGTGTGATCGACGCGATCACCGGCGCCGGCGACGGACTCCCGTGCTGGAACGGCTTCTATATGCCGGCCGTGTGCGGGTATCGAGACCTGGGCGTCCACGACCGGCGGCACCTGGTCTTCCTTGACACCGGGTTGCTCCGCGAGGTCACCGACTTCCCGACCCATCTCGGCCTGCCAGTAAGCTCATACCCAAACCTCGTCCTCTCGCTGCACGCGTACACGCACATCTACACCTTCGATGCCCTGGCCAAGCAGATGCCGGACCACGCCGGCTATCCATGGGGAGGCTACGACCAGAGCTACTCGCTGGCCGAACGCGAGGCGAAGGCGATCGGCGCGGCGCTGTTCGTGGCCGAGTTCGGCAGCTCGCCCGAGTGGGATTCGCTCCTGCTCACCAACCAGTTGCTCGAGCAGGAACGTCACTTGGTCGGCTTCGCCTTCTGGACCTGGATGGAAAACTGCGGGAGCGCTTCGTGGGGAATGTTCAGGGGGATCGACTGCAGCGACCACTCGCCGCAGCACTCGAGCGGGTGCCTGCGCAGTGCCCGCGAGGCCTTGCTGTCGCGCGTCTATCCCCGCGCTTCCGCCGATCACCACCTCGGCTACCACTACGACGCGACCACCGGCGCCTTCTCGCTTCATGCGCAAGGCAAACCAGGCGACGCGCCCACGATCGTTTACATACCTCGCTCCGTTAAAGGAAATGTGAGCACATCGGAAACAGCGGCCCAATCGGTGGCCACCGGCGACGACGGAAGCAGGCTCGTGTCGGCGGTGCCCACCGGTGGGGCGTTTTCAGTGAACGTGGGACCGGCGCCCCTCGAACTCTCAGGTTGTTCCTAGGGACATGGAGCCCGGCTTGGGCTAATCTGGACGCGAGAAAGGGTGGGACGCCGTGGGGTGGTCTCGAACGGCGCCGGCGCCACGAAACTCGATCGGGTGGCGGCGGCCGATAAACCGGCGACCAATGGGAGCGCCGCGCCCAGCCATGCCTCCAACGGCACGGTGGCGCCGCGCCCTTCGATTCAAATCGCCCACGTAAGCAAGTCGTTCGGCCGGACCGCCGTGTTCGCCGACATCAACTTCACGGTGGCGGCGGGCGAGCTTGTCGAGATCACCGGCCCCAGCGGCGCCGGAAAGACCACACTGTTGCGCCTCATCCATGGCCAGCTCCGCCCCAGCAAAGGCGAGGTCTGGGTCGAGGGGCGGGGACTCCACCGATGGTGGCGGCGCGGCCTGGGCCGCATCCGAAGAGACGTGGCCTTCGTCTATCAGGAGCACCGGCTTCTGCCCCGGCTGAACGCGCTCGAGAACATCGTCTTCGCATTGATGCTCGTCGATCCGAGCGAGCCGTATGGCCGCATCCGCAAGCGGGCGCTCGAGGCGCTCGAGGCGTTCGGCCTTGGACGAAGGCGCAAGGCCTATCCGGGCCAGCTATCCGCCGGCGAAAGGCAGCGCGTGGCGGTTGCCCGCGCCCTCGCCAGCCGGCCTCGTGTCCTTCTGGCCGACGAGCCGCTCGCGGCGATCGACGAGCAGAACGCCAAAGTGGTCAAGCGCCTCCTCGAAGAGGCGGCCGCCAGCGGTACGACGGTCATCGTCGCCACTCACGAGCCCACGTTCCAGGCGGGCAGGGTCCTCCGGCTGCCGGCGGGCGAGGTGCTTATGCATCGTCGCGCTCGAGTGGCGGTCGCAAACGGCGGAGCCCAGCCTCTGTGGCGCCGCATCCTCCCAACCAACGGGAACGGCCACGACGGAAACAACGGAAACGGAAACGGCAATGGTGCCGATTCCGGGCACAACGGCCGCAACGGCCACAACGGGCACCGGACGCAGGCCGCAGGTAACGGACACGCTGGCCTGGCCGCCCGCAACGGTGGCAACGGGCACCGGACGGGCGCCCGCCGGCCCAAGGTTCGCGCGAAACTGCCGATCTGGGGCCGCATGGCCGCACTCACGGCCAACAGCTTCCGGCTCGTGGTCCTGGGCGGCCTTCGAAGCTGGCGCCGAGACCTCAGGCTGACCACGCCTGCTTTAGGGTCGATGGCGCTGCTGCTGGTCCTGGCCGGGGTTCTGGCGATGGTCGGCCTGGCGGTCGCCAACGT
Organism: Chloroflexi bacterium 13_1_40CM_65_17; assembly: GCA_001917815.1. Classification (GTDB taxonomy): domain Bacteria; phylum Chloroflexota; class Dormibacteria; order Dormibacterales; family Dormibacteraceae; genus UBA10449. Next base: position 2,938 of record MNES01000014.1, read on the forward strand.
CGCCGCGTATGAAGCGTCGCAGGCCTCGGTCGTGCGCGTGTATCTGGCCTCGGACGCGACCACTGATGGCGTCGACGCGCTCAAGGCGCGGTTGCTCGCCGACTCGCGAGTGGCATCCGTGACCTACGTGAGCGCCGAGGAAGCCGCCAAGGAGGCGAGCAGCCGCCCAGGCCTCGACTCCTTGGGCAGCCTCAGCACCACCAACCCGTTCCCCGCAAGCCTGGACGTGAGTGCCCGCTCGGTCAACCAGGCGTCCGCGATCGTGGACCTGGTCACCGGGGACCCTGCCGTCGACCCAACGTACCCGACCTCCTACGACCCTGACACCTACTCGCGGCTTCGTCGCATCGCGCTGATCATCGGCGGCATCGGCGGGGCGCTGCTCCTCGTTTTCGTGGTGGTCGCGTACGCCGTGAGCGCCAACTCGATTCGAGGCGTAGCGGCGGCTCGCAAGGACGAAATCATGATCACGAGACTCCTCGGGGCGCGCGGTTGGATGCTACGGGGGCCCTTCATGGTCGAGGGCCTGATGACGGGCGCCCTCGCCGGGGCGCTCGCGGGCGCTCTCGTCGGAGGCGCGTGGCTGCTGGCCTCTCGGTTCGCGACCGCAACGTACGCGCAGATCCTGCCGGGCGTCGGCCTCACGTCGACGAGATACGTCGTTGCGGCGGTCATCGTCGCCGGCCTCCTCCTGGGCGTCCTCACAGCGACATTCGGCTTTCGCCGGTCGCGCGCATGAGGCGCGCGGTCGCCGGGATCACAGCCCTCGGGGTGGTCATGTCGTTCGCGCTTTCTCAAGCCCGCGTCGCATATACATGCGGATCGACCGCGTCCTCGCCGCGAACTGCACCCGGCGCGGCGACAAGCTGTCCGGCTCCGGCAAACTCTGAGCAGACCATCTACGACCAGCTGGCAGCGCGACTGGGCGGCGACCTCGCAAAGGCGCTCACCACCCAGCAGAAGCTGAACACCGCCCTGGACCAAACCGCGGCAAGCCAGCAGGTGCTCACCGACCAGATTGCCCAGGAGGAGGTTCGTATCGCCGACCTCGAGGACCAGGTGGCACAGCTCGAGACCCAGATCCAGGACACCCAGGACCGCATCGATGTCGAACATGCTCAGATCGCCACCGTCGCTCGCGCCGCCTACCGCCAGCCGAAGTCGTTCCTCGAAATCGTCGCCCGCGCGGGAAGCTTGCGCGAGGCGCTGGTGACCACAATCGATCTCGTCGTCGCCGGTGACCGCGCGCACGCGCTCCAGTCGCGGCTGGAGGCGGACCTGTTGAAGCTGCAGAACGACAGGGCAGCGCGCCTTGCCGACCTGGACGGCGAGAACGGCATCAAGGACCAGCTGGACACGAGCATGGCCGCGCTCGACGACCTGATGACCGTCCAGGACGACCTCAGCGTCCAGCTCGACGACCTGGTGGCGCAGATACAGGATGCCCAGAGCCAGCTGCAAGGCCAGCCCGCCGACGTCACCGCGGCGCTGGCGGCGCTGCTCGAACAGACCGAGCAAGGCCTGATTCAGAAGGCGAACCAGGCGGCCTGGAACCAGGCTCAGGTCGGAGCGGGCCTGGCGCAAGCGACCCATCTGCTGCCGGCTGGGACCAACCTCGCGCCCCTCGTTCTCTCGTGGCCGATGCCCGGCGCTCGCATCAGCCAGCCGTTCGGGCCATCCGACGTCGTGTTGGAGCCGAGACTCGGCGTGTACCCCCACTTCCACACCGGTGTGGACCTCGCCGCGCCCCTCGGCACCCCTGTGCTGGCGGCGGCCGACGGAGTCGTCGTATCGGTGGCCCACACTCACATCGGTTATGGGAACTACGTGATGATCGCGCACGGTGGCGGCGTCATCACGCTCTACGCGCATCTACTGGAAACGGATGTCAATGTCGGCGACAAGGTCTCGCGAGGCAAGCGGATCGGCCTCGAGGGCTCGACCGGGCTGTCGACCGGCCCCCACCTTCATTTCGAGGTGCGGATCAACGACCAGGTGGTCGACCCGATGCGCTACCTCACTGCTCTGCCAGCCGCCTGACACTCTGGCGGGATGGTGCCCCCGGGATTACACATAAGAACCTTTCAACAGTTGTTATGGCCAACGAGATCAGCCTTGTCTCCAAGCATGCCAAGGTCCGCCGCGTCGGCTTTCAGCGGTCTTACGGCGACTCCAGCGGCCCAGAAGCCAGCGCACCGGTGGGCTCGAACCGCGGCGCGCGGCGTGCTGATCAGAATCAGCGAGAACGTCCGTCGGCCGTTGGGGCGTGGCCGAGGCTCGGGCCGACCACCAGAGCGACTGTAATTGCGGCTGCGGCAAACAAGACCACGAGGACCGGATCAGTATGGTTCCCATAGGCGCCTGGTACGAGGTTCACGCCCACGTCGTAGCCCGCATGGGCAACCATGACGATGAGCAGGCTGCCGCCGGTGCTGTTGTAGAGCCAGGCGAACAGCACTGATAGCGCCGTCAGCCGTACCAGCGTCAACAACGCGTCGGCCCATGTCGTGCCGTCCAGCCCGCCGGGTGCGACAACCGGCCAAAGATGCCACACCGTCCACACGACGCCCACAAGCGCGGCGGCGGATAAAGCGCTGAAGCGACCTTGAAGTCTGGCCTGGCCGAGGCCGCGCCATCCTACTTCTTCGCCAAACGCTCCAGCCAAGAGAGCTCCCACAAGGAAACCCATCGACGCAAAGCCTGGAAATGTGAACCACGGGTTGGGGAGCGGAGCGTGCAACACAGCGCGGGTGGCGTCCGCGGCGATGAAGATCAATGTCGATCCGAGTGCAGCGACCAAAAACCAGATTGCGCCGACTCGCCAGCGCAACACCGGACGAAGAAGGCGGCGGATGCCGCGCTTTTCGCGAAAGAGCGCAACCACTAGGATTGCAGCCAGCGCAGGCGCAAATGCCGTGAGCTCGATCCCCAAACCCAGCATGAGGGGGACCGAACTCGAGAAGGTCAACCTACTGAGGTCGACTCGGTAGATGAAGAGGGGGACCATCCCGAGTGCAGTGATGCCAAAGACGGCCGCGATCCACCAGCCTACTAGGCGATTTTCACGGCGCGCTTGCGTCGGCTCAATGTCCCGCATTTCGCCCGTGCTCCTCGCTGCAGACCGATGCTACTAGCGATTCTCGCAGCCGCTGACAAGACTGAGCACCAGCAAGGAGCCGGCAGCCGAGTGTTATGCAAAGCCGTATAAGAGTGCCCCCGGAGGGAATCGAACCCCCGACCTTGACGTTAGGACCGTCCTGCTCTATCCCCTGAGCTACGGGGGCGTGGCTCGAAGTCTAGAAGTCTATTAAAAGGTCCCCTCGCCGATCGGCGGGCCGTAACTTCCCAGCCTGTTCCCAGGTTGCTCACAGAGAGGATTGAGAGGCTGGGTGCAGCCTTGTGACCATGGAAAACACAAAGGCGGCGGACGCCAGGATCAGTGCTCGCGAACGGGCCCTGTCGCTGCTCAACAACATGACCGCCGGCATCGTCTTCGCCGCCCTGGCTGGCGTCGGCATCTTCGGGGCCATCAGCGAAATCACAATTCCAGGGGTTTCCGCCTCGTCCTCGACCGCGACTAGCGCGACCAGCTCGAGCGCGTCCACCTCATCCTCGAGCGGTCTCCAGTCATCGTCAGGGACCGTCAGCACCTCGTCGAGCTCGCCCGTCGCCGTCTCCGGCGGCTCGTAGCCCACTGCCGTGAGCGACACACTTCTCTGGTACACCACCAGAGGCGCCGGCGCTGTCTCGCTGATCCTGCTCAGCGGCGTCGTCGTGCTAGGGGTTCTCTCGGCCCTGCGCGTCCAGAGCGCGGGCTGGCCAAAGTTCTTGACCACCGGCTTGCACCGCAACATCGCGTTGATGGCGATGGTCTTCCTCGCCCTGCACATCGTCACCGCGATCGTCGATCCGTTCACGCACCTGGGCTGGCTCACGGCGGTGGTCCCGTTCTCGTCCTATTACCGGACGCTGTGGCTCGGCCTGGGCACGATCGCCTTCGAGCTGCTGGTTGCGATCGTCGCGACAAGCCTCGTGCGCGGCCTCATCGGACAGGGCGCCTGGCGCGCCGTGCACTGGCTGGCGTATGCGTCGTGGCCGGTTGCGGTCATCCACGGGTTCGGCACCGGGACCGACGCGCTCTCGGGCTGGTTCATGGTGCTTTCGATCGTGTGCGTCGGATCGGTCGCCGTCGCCGTCGTCTACAGGCTGGGCCAGGGATCCGCTGATCCTCTGGCCTCTGCCCGCAGTGACTTCCGAGCGCGAGTCGCAAGGCGGCCGGACCGGTGACGGGCCTTCGCTTGCTGGCCGGCCCCGACCTCGCCTCCGGTGCCGAGAGCGATGCCAACCATTCCCGGAGGCTGGGCGCGCCGAAGCTCAGCGGCCGAGCGCTCATCGAGGCGCTCGCTTCCAGCGGCCTGACCGGCCGCGGCGGCGGCTCGTTTCCAGTCGGCACCAAGTGGCGGGCGGTGGCCGCCGCGTCGAAAGGTTCGCCCGTAGTCGTGGTCAATGGCGCGGAAGGCGAGCCCCAGAGCCACAAAGATCGCGTGCTGATGTCAACTCGCCCCCACCTCGTGCTCGACGGCGCCTTCCTTGCCGCTCACACGCTTCGCGCTCGCGAGGTGATCGTGTACATCGGCGAAGAGCACCGGGCGGCCCGGGCGGCGATGGACCGAGCACTCGCGGAGCGGACAGAATCCGAGCGCCGCATCGCGCGCATGGTCGGCGCACCGCAGCGGTATGTGGCCGGCGAATCGAGAGCCGCCGTCCATCTCATCGAAGCGGGAGTGGCGACACCAACGACCGCCCCGCCACGTTCTCATGAACGCGGCGTCGCCGGGGCCCCAACCCTCGTTCAGAACGTCGAGACCCTCGCTCACGTCGCGTTGATCGCCCGCTATGGCGACGCCTGGTTCCGATCTGCGGGCCGTCGCGGCGCCGCGGGCACGCTCCTGATCACCGTCGCCGGCGGTGTCAAGAGGCCGGGCGTCCTCGAGGTCGAGGCGGGAACGACGATCGAAGAAGCCGTCGCCATGGCAGATGGACCATCAGGACCGGCGTCGGCCGTTTTGATCGGAGGCTACTTCGGCGCATGGGTGGCGGCGGCGAAAGCATGGGAGCTCCCGCTCGACGCCGCGGCTTTGAAGACCGAAGGGTTCAACCTCGGCTGCGGGGTGGTCGGGGTGCTTCCGGCCGGCAGGTGCGGGGTCTGCGACACCGCTCGGATCATGCGTTACCTCGCCGAGGAGAGCTCGGCGCAATGCGGGCCGTGCTTCTTCGGGCTGCGTGCGCTCTCAGATGCGTGCAGCCGGATCGCCGAGCGCGGCGCCAACCGCGATGAGATCGCGCGCCTGAAGAGATGGGTAGTGGAGGTGCCGGGCCGAGGCGCGTGCCGGCATCCGGACGGCGCGGTGATGTTTCTGCGCTCGGCGCTCGCAACGTTCGCGGACGAGTTCGCCGCGCACCCGGCTCATTGGAGGCAGCAGCCGGCGTGAGGACTGCGCTCCGGCTATCCATCGATCGCATCAAGTGCGATGGGCACGGGCTGTGCGCGGAGCTCTTGCCCGAGATCATCCGCCTCGACGACTGGGGCTACCCGATCATCGCGGCAGGGCCGGTACCCGAGGGCCTGGCTCCGCTGGCGCAGCGTGCCGTGGCGAGCTGCCCCGTCCTGGCACTCGCACTCGCACTGGCTCTGCAGCCGACGGCGGCGTCGAAGTGAGCACCACGTTGCTCGGCATCGTCGATGACCGCGCTCTCGGCTCATCGATGCGGCTGATCGTCACGCGGCCCGACCGGCTCGAAGCCGCCTGGTTCGCAGCCGATGCGGTCATCAAGGCGATCGACGAGACCGCGAGCAGGTTCCGCCACGACAGCGAGCTGAGCGGTCTAAACCGGAGGCCTGGTCGGCAGGTTCGCGTCAGCCCGCTCCTGGCACAGGCGCTGTCCGCCGGGCTGCGCGGAGCACGGCTCACAGGCGGAGCGATCGATCCGACCGTAGGCACGGCGGTCAGGCTGGCCGGTTACGACCGAGACTTTGCCTCCATTCCGACCGATGGCTCGCCGATCCAGCTGAGCGTGACCCATGTTCCCGGGTGGCAGGCGATCGAGTTCGACGAAGCCGCCCGAACGGTCTATGTACCGGCGGGTGTCGAAATCGACCTCGGAGCCACCGCCAAGGCGCTTGCCGCAGACCTGGCCGCGTCGGCCGCGTACGAGGCGACGGGATCCGGCGGCGTTTTGGTGAGCCTTGGCGGTGATATCGCCGCCGCCGGCGATCCGCCAGTGGAGGGGTGGGCGGTGCAGGCCAGCGAGGACAGCAACGCCCCAATCGATGATGAAGAAGAGACCATCAGCATCCAATCGGGCGGGATCGCCACCTCGAGCACAACGGTGCGCCGCTGGACGCGAGGCGGTGTCGTCCTTCATCACATCATCGACCCGGCAACCGGGCTTCCCGCAGCAGGACCCTGGCGAACCGCGACGGTCGTGGCGAGGACCTGCGTCGACGCCAACATAGCGTCGACTGCGGCAATCGTTATGGGCGACTGGGCAATCCCCTGGCTGACGGCCAACGGCCTCCCGGCACGCCTGGTCGACCACCAGGGCACGGTCCATCGGGTCTCCGGCTGGCCGGAGCCGGACGCGCCCTCCTCATCGAACTCATAGCCCCGCCCCAGCAACCTCTCAGCAAACTCCCAGCCATTGGAGGCAGGATGAAGGCGTGAACACGGACGGGGAGCGCCTGCAAGCCCAGCCGGTGAACGGGACGCGAGTACTGGTCGTGGACGACGAACCGAACATCACAGAGCTGCTGGCGATGGCGCTTCGCTATGAAGGTTTCACAGTCAAGACGGCCGCGACCGGACGGGCGGCATTGACCGCCGTGACCCAGTTCTCGCCTGCGGTGGTGATCCTCGACGTGATGCTCCCCGACATTGACGGCCTCGAGGTGCTCAAACGCCTGAACGCGGGCGGGCACAAGGTGCCGATCATCTTCTTGACAGCGAAGGACGCCACCGAGGACAAGGTCCATGGCCTGACCATCGGCGGCGACGACTACGTCACCAAGCCTTTCAGTATCGAAGAGCTCATGGCCCGCGTGCGCGTCGTTCTGCGGCGCCACGGAAGCAGCGGGCCCGAAAGCGGCAGGCTGACGCTGGTCGACCTCGAGATGGACGACGAGGCGCACGAGGTGCGGCGCGGGCAGCATGTCATCGAGCTGACCACGACTGAATATCGCCTGCTCCGCTATCTCCTCATCAACGCCGGCCGGGTGCTCACGCGCAGCCAGATCCTCGACCACGTGTGGCACTACGACTTCGGCGGCGACGCGAGCGTGCTCGAGACATA
>MNES01000014.1:10317-11755 GCA_001917815.1 Chloroflexi bacterium 13_1_40CM_65_17
TGACGCAGTCGCTGCGCGGGCGGCTCCTGATCGGGGTCATCTCGCTGGTGGTGTTGGGCCTGCTGATCTCGAGCGCAGTCACATACCTGACCATGCAGCACTTCCTGGTCCAGCGCCTCGACGACCAGCTCAGCAATGGCCGCGCTGCGGCGCGCGGTGTCCTGGGTGGACCGGGACCAAGCCGTGGAGCGTCTGATCAGTTTCCGATCGGCACGGTGGTCGAGCTGCTGGCTCCCGACGGCTCTCGGGTACAGGAACCGTTGCGGTACGACTTCCCTTCGTCGACGTCAAACGCGCTGCCCGTGATTCCCAAGCCGCTACCCGCGAGCACCGAGAAATCGCCGGCGATGGTCACGCTTGCCGGGACTGGAGGGGTATCGCACTACAGGGCAGCAATCTGGCCAGAGGATTCGTTTCATGGCAACTACGTCGTGCTCACAATTCCGATGGACGACGTGCTGTCGACGCTGAATCAGCTTTTGCAGCTTGAGGGGTTGATCAGCGCCGGTGTGGTCGTGGCGACCGCGATACTCGCGCTTCTCATCATCCGGATCGGCCTCAGGCCGCTGGAGAAGATGGGCGGGGTTGCGCAGGACATCGCCGCCGGCGACCTGAGCCGCCGCGTCGAACCCGCCACGCCGAAGACTGAGATCGGCCGCCTCGGCCTCGCTCTGAACGGGATGCTGAGCCAGATCGAGTCGGCCTTCGCGGAACGAACCGCCTCGAACCGGCGGCTGCGCCGTTTCGTGGCCGATGCTTCGCACGAGCTGCGCACGCCACTGACTTCCATCCGCGGCTATTCGGAGATGCTGCGGCGTGGCGCGGCCGAGTCACCCGTGGACGCTGACCTCGCCCGTCGCAGAATCGAAGAAGAATCGATCCGCATGACCGGGTTGGTCGACGACATGCTCGTCCTCGCGCGCCTCGACCAGGGCCGCCCGTTGGAGATGGAGCCGATCGACCTTCAGGCCATCGCCACCGATGCGGTCGCCGACGCTAGGGTCGTCGCGCCCCAGCGGGACATCAACCTCGCATCGTCAGGTGCAGTGGTCGTCAACGGCGACGACACGCGCCTTCGCCAGGTGCTCGGCAACCTCGTCCGCAATGCGCTGGTCCACACTCCGCCCCAGACTCCCATCGACATCAGCCTGTCGACCGAGGACAGCATCGCGAAGCTCTCGGTCATGGACCACGGCCCCGGTCTACCCGCCGAGGATATCGATCGGATCTTCGAGCCGTTCTACCGGGCCGACCCCAGCCGCAGCCGTGACAGCGGCGGAGCCGGCCTGGGCCTGTCGATCGTGAGCGCAGTCGTCACCGCGCACGGAGGCCACGTGACCGTGCGTGAGACACAAGGTGGCGGAGCCACCTTCGAGGTCGATCTCCCGCTGGCCGGAACGTAGACCGCCTACTTTGGCCGGTAGGCGATGACGTCGCC
>MNES01000014.1:11798-12297 GCA_001917815.1 Chloroflexi bacterium 13_1_40CM_65_17
CTGTTCGGGTCGCCGAACACGTCGCCGATGCCGAACACCAGGGCGCCGTTGCCGATCGCGGGCGCGGAGTACACGGGCAAGCCCGAGTCGTACGTCCACTGCGTCTTGCCGTCGCCGGCGGCCAGCGCGAAAATTCCGACCGGCGTGCCCGCGGAGGGGAGGTAGTAGTTGGTGCCGTCATAACCAGGCGATGCGAGGAGCCCGTGCACTGCGCTGCCGCTCACAACCTCCCGCGACCAGATCACCGCCCCGGTCGAAGCGTCGAGCACCTTGAAGACGCCCGCGTTGGACCCGACGGCTACCGCCTCTCGGCCTCCGACCTGGACCACTATCGGCGTGGCGCCGACATCCACGTCGCGACCCGCATCGGGGTGGTAGGTCGTGAGCCACAGCCGCCGGCCGGTCGCCACGTCGAACGCCACCACGCCGTCGTCGGGATTGCCCACTCCGATGTATCCACGCCCAGCCGCATCGATCGCGGGCGTCGACCAGATCCCAT
>MNES01000034.1 GCA_001917815.1 Chloroflexi bacterium 13_1_40CM_65_17
ACCACTGCCTTACCCATCGCCATCGCCTCCAGGACCGTCGTGACGCCTGCCTGGAAGTCGTTTGGTATCAGCGGGACCACCACCACGGCGGCCCGGGCATACCAGTCACGCAGCGACTGATAGTCCGCAAAAGCGGAACGTATGTTGGCCGGCCAGCGTGTGGGCGCCTGCTGGCGAGCGCGCGCGTTGTGGGTGCTGCCCTGTGCGATGAAGACCTCGACGTCCAGGCCGTCACAAGCCGCAGCCAAGGTGGTGTAGTCGCGATGATCGGCGCCCGCTGAGACGACGAGCCGCTCCTCGCGCCGGCCACCGGGACTCCAGAACTCGGTGTCCGCAAAGTAAGGGATGAGGTGCATGCGTTCTGATGGAATCCCGAGCCGCACTCCGGCATCCAGCTGTTGCTTCGAATGCACCAAGACTCGACCAATGCCATGGCGGCCGCGCAGCAAGCGCAGAAACGGCCGCTTGGCGGGAGTGGTCAGGTGGTGAGCGAGCATCAGGTGGGGGATCCGGCGTCCGAGCGCTCGCATCCCCAGCGCCAGTGGCACGCCAATCGGCTCGCAATCCGAGAACACGACATCGAAGTCGCGCAGGCGACGGAAGCCGGCAGCCGCTTGCATAACCGAGACACGAGCTGTCCGGTGACGTACCGAGCTCGGATGGGCCAGGACGGACCAATCCAGCAGCTCTACACCGTGGTCACGCTCGAGCCGCAGGTACTCGGGACACGGGCGCAGGCGGTCGCGGACTTCTTCTCGGAGTCGGGAGTCGGCGCGTGCGGAGACCAACATCAGCGCGCGGTTCATGCCAGCTCCGCCAGGGCCGGCTCTCGGCCGTGATCGCCAACCCGCTCCGCATGAAACGCTTCGAGCCGGCGCGCCACCGAGTCCCAGCCGTAGCTCGCCTCGACCAGGGCGCGACCTCGCGCGCCCAGCTCGCGACCCCGCTCAACGTCCGCGAGAATCGCCAGCACCGCTTCCGCGAAGCTGTCCGGTTCGTCGGCGACGAGCAGGTGCTCGCCGTGGTGGGCGTGCAGTCCCTCGCAGCCGAGTGACGTGGATACCACCGGTCGCCCCATTGCGAGCGCCTCCAGGACCTTGAGGCGGGTTCCGCTCCCCATTCGAAGAGGCACCACGACAGCGCCTGCCCGCGCGAGAAATGGCCTCACGTCGTCGACCCGGCCAGTGGCCCGGACCCGCGGCGATAGCAGTGCCTCCGGCAGCCCTCCCCATCCGACCGCGGTGAACGTGACCTCCGGGCGCACCCTGCGAATTCGAGGGAGCACGTGACGAATGAAGTACGCGGCACCGTCGGCATTGGGCCGGTAGGTCATCAGGCCGGTGAAGACGATGCTGTTCGAGTCGGGCCGGCCCGACTGGAAGTCAGGACGAAAATGATCGATGTCGACTCCGTTGGGCACCACCGCCACCGGTGGCGCCGACGCGAGGGCTCGGACCACATCCGCCTCCCGCTCGGAGGTCAGTACGCAGCCTGCAGCTCGCTGCCAGAGGAGCTGCTCTTCGCGTCGAAACTTCACGTATTCGAGCCAGCTGTAGACCCTGCGGGGCAGGGATCGCTCAGCTCGGGAGGAGCGTTCGAGCAGCTCGTACTCGAGGTTGTGTTCATCCAGGATGACGGTCACGTCCGCCGGGAAGCGATAACCGGCCATGAGGCTGGATTCGACCTGGACCACGTCGAAGCGCTCGGTTGCAAGCACGCGGTCGATAGCCTCCTGCATCGGGCCGGAGCGCAGCCGGCCGCCGAGATATGACGCGTTCGACGCGAGTGACAGCAGCTGCCTGGCACGCGTGCGCCGCAGCGAACGCCGCGCCCGCGGAACCGTGTGGATCGCCTCGCACCACGGCGCGATCGCCGCCAGGCTTCCCGCCAGGTCATCGTCCTCATCTCCCGCGAAGCTCAGCAGCGAGACCCGGTGGTTTTCGGAGAGTCGCCTGATCAGCTGGTAGACGCGAACGTTGAAGCCCCAGAAGGGCGGATATGGCAGCTGCGGGGTCACGAAGAGCACACGGCGTCCGCGGCCCGGATGGTCAGAGGAGAGCGGTGGCCTCATGCGGCCAGCTTCGGCCTGAGGCGCCGGCCGACGGCCGCCCGCAGATCGCGGAGCTCCTCCCGCGACATCAATCGCAGCAGCAGTCCCGTGGTGCCGAAGGTCGCGCAGCCGACGAGAAGCTCTGCCGCGAGCCCCAACCCGCGCACCGACCAGACCAGGATCGCCATGGCGGCAGTTGCAGCCACCGCCCTCAGCAGCCTCTTGACAGATCCGAGGTTGAGCATCCGCGGGAGCAGCACCAGGCCGGCCCCCGTCATCAGCGCTTCGGTGAGGATCATTGCCACTGCCGCTCCCTCGGCGCCGTTGCCGAACCGCGACTGGAAAAACGCGACCAGGCCGATGTTCGCCACCACGTTGACCACGGTGGCCCCGACCATCACCTTGGTCCATGTGAGCTGGCGGTTGCTGGCGACCAGCACCTGCCAGACCAGGATGTTGAAGTAAGTGAAAGGCAACGAGAACAGCAGGAGGCTCAACACGACCTCGGCGCGCGCGAAATCTGGTCCGTACAGAACCGCGATCAGATGCCCCGAGACGAGCGCCGCCCCGACCGCGACCGGGAGGCTGGCGACCATCACCAGCTCCAGAGCCGGCCGGGTCAGGTCCTGCAACTTCTTGAGATTGCCGTCATACGCGGCCGCCAGCCGGGGCAAGAGCGCTGTGGAAAGGATTACAGGGATGAAGAAGAGGGAGCTCAGGAGGCGGCTCGAGGCGCCGTACCAGCCGACGACGACGGTCGTTGTCATGGTGGCCAGGATCACGGTGTCGATCCATGTGTAGGTGACGTGAACGACGTAGTTGGCGCAGTAAGGAAGGCTGTTCGCGAGCAGGCGGCGGATGAGCTTCAAGTCGGGCCGCCACCGGACCCGGATCAGCGAGCGGATCCAGATCGCGTTCATGACCAGGCCGACGAACTCGAGGCCCACACCGAGCCAGGCAAGTTGCAGCACGTTGAAGCCGAGCGACACGATCACGATTCCGAGGCCTGTGTAGCCCAGGTTGGAGAAGATGTCCGAGGCCGCGATGTACTCCATCCGCTCGACGGCCTGAAACGCGCCTTGCAGCAGGCCCTTCAGCAGGCTGGGCAGAAGGGCCACAGCCGCCAGCCACAGGATGATCGTGTGCTGCGTGTCGAAATGGCCGAACCGCACGTAAAGCGCCATGAGCACCAGGGTGGCCGGGTAGATCGCCAGGTCGATGATCAGGAAGCTGCCCAGGATTCGAGGCGCCTGCGCCCGGTCGCGGGCGATCTCCTTGACCATCAGGATCCGGGGGCCGCTCGCCATGAAGCTGGCGAAGATGGCCACCGCCGCACTTGCCGCGGTCAGGATGCCGAGCCCTCCAGCGCCGATGTGGCGCGGCACGACCAGAATCCAGAGCAGGCTCAAGCCCCACGTCACCACCTGGCTGCCGGCCAGCACCGTGACATTCCGAAGGACCCGGTTGCGGCCCGCCGGGGCCTGCGCGACAGCGGCCTCCTGAATTTCTGCAGCTTCCTGGATGGCCGTGACTTCCTGGATCACGCCGCGCGCCTCCGAGTTGTGCTAAGGCCGACGAGCAGGTCGAGGATGGCCTGGTTGTTTTGTGCGGCATCATGAGCGTGGCGCGCGACCCCGAGGCCGGCGCCGCCCATGGCTGCACGCAGGGCGGGGCTCTCGACCAGTGCTTCGAGAGCATCGCCCAGCTGGCGCGATGATCCGGGGCGGACCAGGAAGCCCGTGCCGCCGTCGGTGACCAGCTCGGGGATGGCGCCGACTCGAGTCGCCACGACTGGCAGCCGGCACGCCATGGCTTCGGCGATGACCTGCCCGAAGCATTCGCCGAGCGATGGAAGCACGAATATGTCCGCGCGCCTGAAGAGCCCGACCAGCTCCGCGGACTGCGGTTTGAGTCCATGGTGAACAGTCACCTCGAGCCCAGGCGGGATGGAGATCGGATCAGAGCCGGTGACGATGTCCAGCTCCGCGCGACCCATCAGGCGCCGCATCGCGTCGAGCAGCACCTGCCCGCCCTTACGTTCGAATGCACCGCCAACGAAGAGCACGCGCGGCCGTCCCCTCCTTGCCTCGTGCTCGCGCGGCCGGAAGAGGTGGCAGTCGACACCGGGCGGGATGACTGAGATTCTCGTGGCCGGGATTCCGTAATCGCTTTCGAGCGATTGGGCGGCCCACCGAGACCAGGTGATCAGTCGCGTCGCCGCATTGAATGCCCGCTGGTTGACAAGCCGCTTGGCCATCTCCGCCAGGACAGGTCCGCTCCTGTGTGAGTAAGGACCGCCCACAGTGTCGAAGTTGCGAGGTGTCGCGTCCATGGAGACGACCGTCGGGATCCGGAACATGAGGTCGTGGCACAGCAGAGCCGCGACCTGGGTGTGAATGAAGATTGCGTCCAGCCTTCCCGATTGGAGGCGCCGGCGCAAAGCCGACCGCGCCGCCCAGCTGGCGCGAAACGACCAGTTGCCTGCGCCCGGAAGGCGCTGCCAGGCGGGACGTGGCTCGAATTCGAGGCGCACCACCGTTGGCTTCACGCGGGGGTCATGAGCCAGCGCTCTCTCGAGATTTCGCCCGTGGGCCACATGGCCGAGCGACTGCTCCAGGACGAAGGCGATGTCACTCATCGGCAAGTCGCGGCATCTGGTTGAGCACACCGAGCAGGACGCCGAGGAAGATCAGGTTGCGGAAGCTGTCCAGCTGCAGGTCGTAATAACCCTGTACGAGCTCGGCGGCGATGGCGGCCGTGGCGCCGGCCGCAACCGCGCATAGAAACGGATCCTTGCGTATCGCAAGCTGCCGGGTCGCGGTCAGCACCCCCATTCCAATCAATCCGAAGAAGGTGATGTAGCCGACGACCCCCATCCGCATCCCGATCCAGAGCAGGGTGTTGTGGGGAATGTAGTTCCAGAGCGGATAGATCTTGGAGATGTCCGCCATCGGGTAGACGACCCGCATGGGCAGCCCGAATCCGATCCCGACAAGCGGGCTCGACCTGAAGGTGATGAGAATGTTGGCGTCCTCCGCCGCCCTGTACAGGTTGGATGAGGCATCGCGTGGGTCAGGCTCGATGAAAGAGCGGTAGGGCCGTACCAGCTCGCCGATGGTGCCGTAGGTGTGGTTCCAGAAAACGAGCAGGAAAACCGCCCCGCCGAGCGCGGCCACGAACGTCAGCAGGACAAGACGTTCCCGGCTGACGGCGGACCGGAATCGGATCGCGAGCACTACCAGGACCGCCAACGCGACAGTTGCAGCCAGGTCACCAGCGCGGCGGTGGTTGACCATCAGGGCCAGCGCGACTATGGGCGACAGAGCGAGGAGCGGCCACAGCTGGCGGCGCTGCGCGTACCAGAGCACGCCGGCAAGCACTGCGATCAAGAAGACCGCGAAGAAGTAGGACTCCTCGTGGGCCATGATCGACTCGATTCCGGCTGTATTGCGTTGGAGCGTCACGAAGTACCGGAACAGACTGAGCGCTGCCTTGAAACCGACGGCCGCAAAGAAGATGTATATGAGGCGGCGGAGGTCGGCGCGGTCTTTGACCAGGCTCGCGGTGAGAATGAACGCGACAAAGCCGTACGCCTGGGGACGCAGCTCCCACAGCGAGTTCAGATAGTTGCCTCTGGAGATCATGCCGTGGAGCTCTGCGCCGACCACGACCAGAGCGAAGAGCGCATAAGCGGTGACGAGCGGCCCCCTCGGCAGCACCAGGCTGCGGGTGGATATGGCCTGAAAAACCCAGATCAGGACCACGGCGAGCATCAGGATCTCCGCCGGCGTGATGGCGACGCCGCTGATGCCGGCCGACGAGTTGGTGTTGTTGAGGTTCAGGAACAGAGGGACCCGGTCGGTGAGCGAGTCGGAGAAGTGGAGCGGAAAGACTTCGATCAGAAGGGTGCCGCCAAGCAACAGGTACAGTCCGCGCAGCGGTTTCCGCCAGATCCAAGGCACCAGCAGCAGGGCGGGCAGCGCGATTCCGATCGCAATCAGCGGCGGGTATGAAAGAAGGATCAGCCCCAGAGGAGGCAGGACCGCGAGTACGACCAAGAATGCGATTCCGCCGGTACGCGGCGGCCGCACCGGCGCCCGGGTGAGTGCCCGGCTGCGAACAGCCATCACGCACCCTTCAGTCGCAACAACGTGACCGAATAGCCGGGTAGGTCGAGCCCGCCGACCGCTGCGGGCTGAGGACCGCTGATGTTGCCCGAGCCGGCGAGGATCTGGAAGCGGTCGACGGCCTTCGGAGCCAGCTGTCCCAGATCCACGCGCACAGTGCTGGTGACGTTCGGCGACTCGTTGACGAGGACGAGATCGATTTCTCCGGTGTCTGAGTGGCGCGAGCCGAACACACGGATTGGCGTAGCGCTCGACGTGCACGGTAGGGAGCGGTCACCGAACGTCCCACCCTTGCCGTCGAAGTTGCGGTAGATACGGAAGGCCGCCCCCGCCGGGGTCGCAGGGTCGGGATACTGCCAGTAGGTTGCAAGATCGACGCCTTCGCGGCCGAAGATCCCAAGGACTTCGGCAAGCGCAACTGCGCCGCTGGCATCCTTGTCGCCGCCCCAGCGATATTCGGTGATGGCGAGCTTGGTGCCCGGGTAGTACTGATTGATCCAGGCCCGGAGCCGAGGAATCAGCATCACGGGCTGGCTGATCCACGACTCGTCCACGTAGTTGAGGTCGTAGAGGCTGCGCACGGACCGGATTCGAAGGGCCTGCGTTGCCGGGTCGGCGGCCTTGCTGTCGACTCCGTCGGCCTGCGGGTAGTAGTGCACGTCGAGCACATCGAGGCTGCGCTGACCTGTTGCACGATCGTGCGCGGCAACCTGGTTCAGCCACCAGGCAATAAAGGGCTGGCCGCCGTGTGCGCTGCGGTCGGCGTGGGTGCCGAAGTTATCGCTCCCGCGGTCGAGGGCCGAGTACCAGTACGCGGTCCAGCCCGAAAGGTCGGGGCCGAGGATGAGCGCGCGGGGGTCCTGAGCCTTTACCGCGGTCGCGTAGTCCTCGAAGTTGCGAAGCATGTCGTCGTAGCTCATCTGCACCGGATGGACGTCCGTGTGCGTGTACGACCACAGATCGGGCTCGTTGTCCATGGCGTAGTAGCTCACCCCGCGTGGTGCAGCACCGAATTGGTCCATGAGGTGGTGCACCCACTCGTCCTGATAGACCGCGAGCGCTTTGGGGTCGGGTGGGTCGGAAAAAGGTCCAGGCTTGCGCGCCAACGAAGGCACGCTGGTCAGCCGCTGGTTGGCGGTCGGGTCATATCCGGGAATGGCCGCGGACCCCGGCGCCCGCGCCGCGCCGCCTTGGTCGGGCACGCCAACCGAGCGGGTGTCGTTGTCCGTATTGCGGGCAACCCAACCGAGGGTCGGCACGGTCAGGAGCGGCTGGACGTTGGCGGCCAGCGCCTGGGCCACGAAGTTGTCCGCCGTAGAGCCCTGACCACCTGTGTAGTTGACGTTTCGGAATTCCCAGTCACGGCTCGCGTTCCAGGCGTGACCGATCACCCAGTTGTAGCGGCTGGAGGGGTTGCCCCCCCAGCGGTCGACGGTCGCCCCCAACGCCTGGAGGTCGGGCGCATAAGCCAGAGCCACCCCATAGATCAGAGGACTGATCGCGGTCCCGGGTCCGTCAACCGCGCACCGGACGAGCACAGCGCTCAGGTCGACCGGCTGGGTCGGACCGGGGCCGGTGAGATCTCCGAGGCTGGGCAGATGGCTCTTGATCCGAGACATCAGGTGAGGGTGTTGGAGTACGACGGCGGTGCCGATGACGCCGATTGCGATGGTGGCCATCAGCGTGCCGGCAAGGAAGGCAGAGAACCCGGGGCGCCGCGTCACGAGGAGAAGTACTCGTAGAAGGTCGCTATTGCGGCAGTGAAAGCAATGGCTATGTACGTGCCGCGCCCGGGCCGCTTTCCGGCCAGCGCGAGCAACAGGACCAAGCCGAAGACGCCTAAGAGCGCCACGATCCTGCTAGAACGCCCTACGCAACCACTCAGGGGTCTTGTAGTCCGTGCCGTTCAGCACGACACCGACGAGCCGCTCCCTACCCAACAGGAATACCGATTGCTCGATATCGTCGATCGGTGTCACTCCGTAGCGGGCCACCAGCACGATTCGGTCGGCCAGCTTGGTCGCCAGTGAGCTATAGGCGATGTTGAGCATCGGAGGCAGGTCGATGATCACGTTTTGAAAGCGCGGCTTCAGCTCGGCCATCAACTTGCTGTCGCTCAACTGGTAGAACATGCGGGCCGGATCTGACGGCGGCGAGCCGGCTGGGATCAGGAAGAGGTTCGCCAGCGGTGCGGCTCTGATGATCCTCAGGTTGGCGGCGCCCTCGAGCCAGTCACTTAGCCCCGGCCTCGGTTGGAAGCCGAACAAACGGCTGAGAGCAGGTTGCTCGAGGTCGCACTCCACCAGCAGCGTGGGGTCCTGAGTGTCGGCTGCGACTGCCATCGCCATCCCGATCGCGAGCGAAGTCTTGCCTTCGCCATGCGATGTAGAGGTGATCCCGATCAACCGGTGCCCGGCGCTTTCGTCGGTCGGAATGCTCAGGTAGACCTGACGGCAGCGGTCGATAAACCACGGCGGGAGCGGCACCGGACCTGCGATCTCGGCCTGACGTGAAATGAAGCCAGGGGCAATCTGGCGCGGGTTGAGGGCCATATCGATGGTGGCGCCCAGGTCGCGCTCCGTCACCAGTAGCTGGCGCTCGGACATCATTCGAGCCTCAGCTGCGGGATGGTGGCGAGAACGGGAATCTGCAGCCGGTGTTCCAGCTCCTTGCGGTCACGCGCGGTCTTGTCGATCCAGGCCAGGAAGAGCAGGTAGGCGGCTGCTGCCGATATGCACACCGCCAGCACCACGAGCGCCCGCCGAACGCTGCTCCCATCGCCGGTGAATCCGCCCTTGGTGATCCGGGGCGGGTCAACTGTCCTCGTGCTGATGTCGACGAAACGAGCCGCAGCGGCCGACACGTACTGCGCCTGGCCAAGCTGACCCTCGAGCGAGGTCAGGCTGGAAGTGTCCTGCTGAAGCTGAAGCTCCAGACCGTCCAGCTCAGGGTTCATGCCGACCTGGTAGCTGGCTGGGAGCAGGAGACCAGGGTGCGTGGCCAGGTACTTCTGGAGGGCATCTTGCGAGGCTTTCAGGTGGTCGCGGGCAGACTTAACCTGGCTCTCCAAGAAGGAGACGGCCAGGTCCTGCTGGTCCTTCTGGATCGCTGTCAGCCGATCATGAAAGACGGTGACCGTCGCGCTCAGCACAGCAGTGCAGACG
>MNES01000088.1 GCA_001917815.1 Chloroflexi bacterium 13_1_40CM_65_17
GCACGACCGCCGCCGCGCCCAGGATGACGCCCCCGCGCAGGCCCTCCGACTTGACGACCTTCACTCCCTCTCCCCATCGGGGACACGGCTGGGGAGAGGGGCGCGGATAGTCACCACGCCTAATTCTGCGTGGCTACTAGGCCGGATTCATTCCGGCCGTCCCCAAGCATTCCTTCTCAACGCCAGTGTGGCCAGGAGAACTATTCCGAAAATCCAATCCCGGGAAGGTGAGCAGGGGCGCGAATCCGGCCGCAATAGCGACTCGCCGTTGGTGACCCGAAACCTCGGCCGTTGAGCGCCCCGATGAGCGGAAACCGCCGAGGTTTCCGCTCATTTTTGGACAGCGTAGATCCACGTGAACGCGATCACCAGACCCACAACGAGCAAGAAGAAAAGGAGCTCGACCCTGATCGCCAGCCTAACCAGGCGCCGCGCCCGTCGGGTTCGCGCGCCGCAGCGCTCGCAGTAGGCGGCGTTCGGGACCAGCTCCGCGCCGCAGACGTCGCAGGCGACCTGGGTCTGCTGCATGTATCTGAGTATGTATGTTTGCGAAGTGGAGCTAGAAGAGGAGCTTGCGCCCGCCGACGCCGTGCTCTTGATGAGCTCGGTGCCCGAGCGCATCAGCGACCTCGTTTTCGGCCTCGACGAGGCTAAGCTCCGTTATCGCCATGGACCCGCCTTCCCGACTCTCGGCGGCCTGATCGGGCACCTGCTCGATTCGGGGACCAAGGTCGACGGACTGCTCCGGCACGCCCACCTGGACGGACTGGCCACGGCAGACGTGAGCGCCACGATCGACCCTACCCACGACCATGACCTGGACCGGCCGCTGCAGGAGGCCATCGAGGACTTCGCGCGCGTGCGCCGGCGGACTGTCGATCTTCTTCACGGGTGGGGCAAGAACGAGTGGGAGCGCACCGTCGTCGATCCGCGCGGCGGCACGTTCACGCTCCTCGAGGTTTGCCAGATGGTCACCCGCCACGAGGTGGCCCACATCGCACAAATCCGGAACCTCACGGCGCTCCTGCCCGAGCCCGAGGATCTCGGCCCACTGCAGCGGCAGGACATTACCTCATGACGGTTGACGAATCGCCACCGCCCGCGCCCGCCGCGGACCGTCCCGCGAAGAGCGGCCGTTCGCGCCGCAAGCGTAAATCGGCGCGATCGGAGGCACGATCGTCGCAGTTCTGGATGGTGGTCAGCTCGCCGGACAACTTCCGCAAGACCCGCGAGCTTGGCTTCACGATCCAGGGCCTGAAGAGCCGTCACCGCCGCCGCGTCGAGACCATGCGGGTCGGCGATCGGCTGCTGTATTACGTCACCGGGCGCATGGGTTTCGCCGCCACGGTGACCGTGGCCTCTCCGATGTACGAGGACCACACGCCGATGTGGCGATCCGCGCGACGCGACGAGGACTATCCCTGGCGGGTGCACATCCGGCCGGATATCGTGCTGGACGACACGGACTGGGTGCCGGCGAAGGAGCTCGCCTATCGCCTCGACTACGTGCGAAAGTGGCCACCTGAGCACTGGACGCTCGCGTTTCAGGGCCACATCCACGCTCTGCCGCGAAACGATTTCGGAATCATCGAGGACGAGATCGCCCGTAGCGCTCGGCGGAAAAGATCCCTGGCCGGCTAGCAGTAGTGATCGCCAGGCTTTATCGCTTCCATTTCAAGAGCGAGCGCAGAGAGCGACTCTTCTTGGCCTCGCTCGCGTTTCTGCTCACCTTTGCGGGCGTACGGGCAATGACGTTCACGATTCATATCGGCATCGGGCCGTTTCAAAATGTGACCGCCGGCGGCCTCCACATCCATCACCTGGTTTGGGGAATCCTGCTGCTGCTGGTGGTCGGATACCTGTGGCTGATCCAGGTGGGAACCGGTCAATCCCAGCATGCGGGCTGGTTCTCGCGCATCACTGCCATCGCATATGGGGTTGGAGCCGCCCTGGCGCTGGATGAGTTCGCGCTATGGCTCAACCTTAAGGACGTCTACTGGGAACGCGCCGGCCGCCAGAGCGTGGACGCCGTCTTCATCTTCGCCTCGTTGCTTTCGGTTGGCGTGTGGGGCGGTCCCTTCTTACACGGAGTCGTGAAGGAGATCCTCGCGCTGTCCCGGCGCCCCAAGACGTAGGCGTGTCACAAACCGCCGGTGCGTGGTGCTTCGGGAGTAGTGGGTTTGAATCTCGAGGCGGCTCCTGATGCCTCAGGGCGAATCGTGAAATCCCGCGATGAGGCGTTCGAAGCGCTGTTCAAAAGTGAATATGCGCGCGTTGCCGGCATTGCCAATCGCGTGCTGGCGGACTCGCATGAGGCTGAGGACGTGGCGCAGGAGGTCTTCATCAACTTCCACCGCCTGCACTCGGCCAACGCGCAGTTTGCACCCGCGTGGCTACACCGCGCCGCGGCGCACACGGCGCTGAACCGCCTTCGGGGCCGTCGCCGGCGCGAGAAGCGAGAGCTGGCACAGGCGCCAGGCGAAGCCGAGCGCACCGTTGACCCCCAGCGGATGCTCGAGGTCAACGAAGACCGGCGACTGGTGCGAGCCGCGCTCGCCCGGTTGGCGCCAAAACCCGCAGCCGTGCTCGTCTTACGCGCCAGCGGCCTCAGCTACGCCGAGGTCGGGCAGGCGCTCGGAGTTGGAACTGGACAGATCGGAACCATGTTGAGGCGCGCAGAAGCAGCCCTGCGCAAGGAGGTCACCCGTGGCACATCTCTCTGATGGAACTTTGCGCCGGATGTTCGACGATCCGGACGCGCTCACCGGCTCGGACCGCCGGCACTACGTCGACTGCGCCGGCTGCCAGGCCCGCTACAGCGGGATGGCGGATGACGCGCGCGCGGTCGCGACGCTGCTCGCGGCGCCCGAGCTGAGGCTCGACGTGGCGTCCGCCCTGAAACGCGTGGAGGCCGCTCCGGCCGCGAAGCCCCGTTTTGGCTTCAGCCTGCCGATCCTGAGCCCCGCGTCGCGGCCGATGTTCGCAGGCCTCGCCGCGGCGGCCGTGCTCGTCGCGCTTGTCGTCACAGCGTTCGCGGAGATCCTGCCCCTGTTCCAACCGAAGACGGTGGAACCCGTCCCCGTGACAGTTGCCGACCTGCAGTCGCTGTCGGCGCTTAGCGACTACGGCACCCTGACCTGGACCGAGAAGCCGACGCCTCAGATTGTCCTGTCGGCGGCGGATGCACAGAACGTCGCCGCGGGAATGCACGCCCCTGCCGTCACCTACCTGCCATCCACCGTGTCGTCCACGGTCACCTACGCGGCGATGCCCAAGGCTGAGGCGGTGTTCACGTTCGACGCGGCAAAGGCGGCGGATGCGGCGGCTAAGACCGGCAAGCCTCTGCCGACGCTGCCCGCAGGCATCGACGGGGCCAAGCTCACCGTGAAAGTCGGACCGGCGATCATCGAGGTGTTCGGCAACCTCAAACAGAGCTCGAGCGCAAACGCGTCCTCGAACGACATCAATCTTCCGCAGCTGGTGATCGCCAGGTCGAGCGCGCCCGTCGTCAGCTCGACGCAGGTGAGCGCACAGGAGCTCGAGAACTACATCCTCTCGCTTCCGGGCATCTCTCCTGGACTCGCGTCGGCGGTCCGAGCCATCAAGGACCCCTCGACCACGCTCCTGGTTCCCGTGCCCGTCGAATACGCAAGCTCGAGCAAGGTCAAGGTAAAGGGCGTCGACGGCGTTGCGCTTGGGGACAACACCGGCCTCGGCGCAGCGGTCATCTGGATCAATGGCGACGTCTTCGTGGTCGCCGGGTCGGTCTCGCAGATTGATGTTTTGAAGATCGCCGAAGGGCTGACGGTTTAGCCTGCATGCGTGGCTGAGCCGGCTCTTGTTTCCGAAGCGGCCGCTCCGATGGGAGCGGCCGCTACTGCTCCCGCGATCCATACAGTCGACCTGACGAAGCGATTCGGCAGCACCATCGCGCTTGCAGGTTTGTCGATGACCGTGCCGCGGGGCGAGATCTTCGGCTTTCTCGGCCCCAACGGTGCAGGCAAGACGACCTCGGTCAAGCTTCTGCTCGGTCTGCTCAGGCCCAGTTCCGGAGAGGCCTGGCTGCTCGGCGAGCGGATCGGCGACCTCGAGACGCGCCGGCGCATCGGCTACCTGCCGGAGCTTTTCCGCTACCAGGGTTGGCTCGACGCCCGCGAGGTCCTCGCCCTCCACTGCGAGCTGGCGCCGCTCCCTCGCTCGACGTGGAAAGAGGAGATCAAATCGGCCCTGAACACCGTCGGGCTGTCGGATCGGGCCGACGATCGCGTGAGCACGTTCTCGAAGGGTATGCAGCAGCGGCTCGGGCTCGCGGCGGCCCTGGTCGGCAAGCCCGAGCTCGTTTTCCTGGACGAGCCCACGTCGGCGCTGGACCCCGTCGGCCGCCACGACGTGCGCGAAATCATTCGAGGCCTCTCCGCGCGAGGCACCGCCGTCTTCCTCAACTCGCACCTCTTGAGCGAGGTCGAGCAGGTCTGCGACCGCGTGGCGGTGGTCGACCACGGCCGGGTCATCGCCTCCGGGACGATGGACGAGCTGCTCAGCGGTACAGCAGTGCGGGTGAGGGTGAGCGGCCTGGACCAGGCGGCGAAGGCGAAGCTTGCCGCCTTCGGTCCGATAGACGACGAAGGTGAGCAGCTGACTTTCACGAAGCTCGACATCGAGCGCGTTCCCGAGCTCGTGTCGACGATCGTCGCAATCGGCGGAAGGGTCTACGAGGTCGCTCCCCGCCACCAGACGCTCGAAGACCGATTCCTACAGCTCCTCCACGAGGAAGAGGCGTGATGTCCCCGGTGTTCGTGTTCGCCAGGCTCACGGTCCAGGAGGCTTCGCGCCGCCGCCTGCTGCTGGCGCTCGTCATCCTCACGCTGCTGGTGGTCGGGTTCTCGGCCTGGGGCTTTAACAAGATCACGACCGTCACCAGGAGCGACGGCACCGTTCTACCCGCCCAGCAGGTCACGCTGATCTCTTCACAGCTGCTGATCGTCGTCACGTTCATGTACAGCGGCGTGCTCGCGCTCAGCGCGGCGGTGGTCGCGGGGCCACTCATCTCGAGCGAGGTCGAAAGCGGGCTCCTGCTCTCGGAGCTCGCAAGGCCGGTGCGGCGAAGCGAGGTAGTGATCGGCAAGTGGCTCGGGCTTGCGATCCTGGTGACGGCGTACGCGGCCGGGTCAGCCTTCCTGGAGCTGACCGCGGTGGACTGGGCAACCGGCTACGTGCCTCCGCATCCGATCGAGCTCGTGATCTACGTGGCAGCCGAGGGCCTGGCACTGCTCTCGCTCGGTCTCCTGCTCTCAACGCGTCTATCAGGCATCACAGGCGGTGTGATCGCGCTGGTCGCGTGGCTCATGGCGTGGATCGCGGGCGTCGTGGGCGACATCGGGACCGGCCTACAGAACTCAGCGCTCCAGAACGTCGGCACCATCAGCCACCTTCTATTGCCAACTGACGGGCTGTGGCGCGGCGCGGTCTACGCGATGGAACCAGATGTGATCCTGGCGACGCTCCGCGCGGCAGGAACCGCGGGCCGCGCCAATCCTTTCAGCGCCGTCGATCCGCCACCGACCGCTTTTCTCACGTGGGTCGTGGTGTGGTTCGCGCTCATGCTCACACTCAGCGTATGGAGCTTCCGCACCCGCGAGATCTGAACTGCTAGGAAGCGGGCGGGATGATCGCCTGCGTTTGGGTGACACGTGCCACCCGCCGCCCTTGAGCATCCAGAAGATCGGTCTGGACCACGATTGTCGTGCGGCCGACGTGCAGCGGTGTGCTCACCGCCTCGACGTAACCCTCGCGCACAGCGCGGAAAAAGTTGGTCTTCGACTCGATGGTTGCCGTGCCCGCGCCGGCGGGAAGGTTGAGCGCCGCGCAGTAGGCGCCGATCGAGTCGGCAAGCGACATCAGTACCCCGCCGTGAAGCACTCCGCCGGTCGTGCAGCGCTCAGGTGTCCAATCCAGCCGCCCCCGCACTTCCTCCGGCGACGCGGACACGAGCTCGGCACCGATGAGGGACGCGAACGGCATCGCTACCAGCGGAGAGTCGTTCAGGGATAAAGCCCTCGTTCTCGGGTCGCGCCGGCCACGCGAGACACCGCATGGCAGTAGGCGGCCATGCGCATGTCGAGCTTGTTTTCGACCTTCGTCTTCAGCACCTCCGAGAACGCGCGCGTCATGATCGCCTTCAGCTTCTGGTTCACCTCGTGTTCGGACCAGAAGAACGACTGCAGGTCCTGCACCCACTCGAAGTACGAGACGGTGACGCCGCCGGCGTTGGCCAGGATGTCGGGCACGACAAAGATGCCGCGCTCGCGAAAGATGGCATCCGCCTCGGGCGTCGTCGGTCCGTTGGCGCCTTCGACTATCAGCTTCGCCTTTACGTCGCGCGCGTTGCGCGAAGTCAGCTGGTTGCCGATCGCCGCCGGCACGAGCAAGTCGCAGTCGACGAGCAGCACGTCCTGGTTGCCGATCTCCTGGGCGCCCGGAAAACCGCGAAGCGTTTTCTCGCGTGCTCGATATTCGAGCACGCGCTTGATGGAAAGGCCGAGTGGGTTGTAGATGCCGCCGTAGTCCTCACTGACCGCAACCACCGTGCATCCGGCTTCTTCGAGAAGCCGCGCGCTGATGCTGCCCACGTTGCCGAAGCCCTGCACCGAAACGCGGGTCTGATGAGGCTGGCGACCCAGGTGCTCGAGCGCCGCCATTGAGCAGATCGTGACCCCGCGTCCGGTTGCCTCGACCCGGCCGAGGGATCCCCCGACCTCAATCGGCTTGCCGGTCACGGACGCAGGCACCGAGTAGCCGAGGTGCATCGAGAGCGTGTCCATGATCCACGCCATCGTCTGACCGTCGGTGTTGACGTCTGGCGCTGGGATGTCGCGGTCGGCGCCGATGAGAATCGAGATCTCGGTCGCGAACCGGCGGGTCATGTGCTCGAGCTCGTTGAGCGAAAGCTCCTTCGGATTGACGATGATGCCGCCCTTCGCGCCGCCGAACGGGATGTTGACCACAGCGCATTTCCACGTCATCCACATCGCGAGCGCCTTCACCTCGTTGAGGGAGACATCGGGGTGGTACCGAATGCCGCCCTTCGCCGGGCCGCGGTTGATGTTGTGCTGCACCCGATATCCTGTGAAGACGCGAAGCCGGTGGTCATCCATCTGCACCGGGAAGTTGCAGGTGAACTCGCGCTGCACCTCGCGCAGTACTTCGCGCAGCCACGGCTCGAGCTGGATGAGCTCGGCCGCGGTGTCGAACTGCGACTGTGCAGTACGCCACTCGTCGGCTTCGACGACTGGGTGCAGCTCCGCGGTGCTCACATCAACACCGATGATCGCGGATATTCCGCCTGGGGGTCACAAATTACGTTCACGCATGCGGGCAGGCCGGAGGCGAAGGCGCGCTCGAGAGCCGGCCGGATCTGGTCCGGGCGCTCGACCAGCTCGCCGTGACCGCCGAGCGCCTCCACCACCTTGTCGTAGCGTGTGCGCGGAGCAAGGTCGGAGGCGACGCTCATGCCGAGCATGCTCTCCATGGGGTGCTTCTCGAGCGCCCAGATCCCGTTGTTGCCGACGACGCAGAGCACCGGGATTCGGTGCCGGACCATGGTGTCGAATTCCATCGCCGAGAAGCCGAATGCTCCATCGCCTGACAGGAGGATGACCTGCCGCTCGGGATGGGCGAGCTTGGCGGCCATGGCATACGCCGGGCCTGACCCCAGTGAGCCGAACGGACCGGGGTCGATCCAAAGGCCCGGCTTGGGCCGCTCGATGAGACGGCCCGCGAAGGAGACGAAGTCGCCGCCGTCGCCGACATAAATCGCGGTTGGATCGCAGAACCGATCGACCTCCGCTATCAGTCGCGCGGGGTGGACCGGCGATGAGTCCGAATGCGTCATCGCCTCGTCGCGGGCCCGCACCTTAGCCTCGGACGCGCGCAGGTGTTCCAGCCAGGGCCTCTTCTCGGGGACGCCGGCGGCGGCCTGGCCTAGCGCGGCCAGCGCCGCCCTGACGTCTCCGTACATGGAGACCTCGGCGGTGCGGTGCTTGCGGTGGGCGTCTACGTCGATGACGACAAGGCGGGCATCTTCGGCGAACACCGGCGCTCGACCGAAATTGAGGCGAAAGTCGAGCGGAACGCCGACGACCAGAATCAGATCTGCCTCGCCCAACGCCGGCCCTCGCGCGCGCGGGAAGAACAGGGGGTGGCCGGGCGGCAGCATTCCCCGGGCCATCCCGTTCACACACAAGGGGAGGTGTGAACCTTCGACGAGTGCCTTCAGCTCCAGCTCGGCATGCGACCACCAGACGCTCCCACCAGCGATCATCGCCGGGCGCTCGGCGTCGCGAATGAGCTGGGCAGTGCGCTCCACCGCGTCCGGGTCGGGAAGAGGACCGAGGTCGGGGGTGAGGTGCTCTGTCGCCTCCGGGACGTCATCGGCCCCGTAGAACACGTCGAGCGGGATGTCCATGAAAACGGGGCCGGTACGACGGCTCAACGCGGTCCGCATGCAGTCGGCCGCCACGCTGTAAGCCTCCTCGGGAGACCCGAGAGTCAGTGCCTTTTTGGTCAAGCTCTGCACGACCGCAACGTGGTCCATCTCCTGCAGCGAGCCCATGCCCCATCGCGCCGCCGGCGCGCGGCCGCCGATGACGAACATCGGACTGTCCGCCGACAGTGCCTGCGCAAGCGCCGTTACCGAGTTGGTGACGCCGGGTCCGGCCGTGACCGCCGCCACGCCGCACTCGCGCGTCACCTTCGCCCAACCCTCGGCGGCGAATGCCGCCGACTGCTCGTGACGGACATCGATGATCCGTATCCCGTGTTCGCTGGCGCCGACCAGGATCGGCCAGATATGACCGCCGTTCAGCGTGAACAGGTGGCTGACACCGGCCCGCTTGAGGGCGAGCGTGATCAGCTCGCCAGCGTTGGCGGAATCGCTCAAGACTTACTGCGCCTTGGCCCAGGGCATGGCGGGCGTGTTGAACGCGGCGTGAGGTGGCCCCTCGCGGCCGATCACGATGACTCCTCCCCGCGCCCTCAGGGACTTGCCGAGGAAGTCGACCGCGCCACGCGCCACCGCCCCGGCCTCCATTCCATGCTGCAGCTCCACCACCATCAGGCGCGCCAGGCCCAGCCGGATGAAGGCCTCACCCTGGCCGGTGCCGCAGACGGCCCCGAAAAGATCATCGGCGTACATGCCTGCGCCCGGGATGGGCGAGTCGCCGATGCGTCCGGGCAGCTTGCCGCTGATGCCTCCGGTTGAGACCGCCACGGCCAACCGCCCCTCCGAGTCTCGGGCAACCGCGCCGACTGTGTCAGCGCCCTGCTGTCGCAGCTGGCGCTTGCGGTTGTTGATGAAGATCGACGGATCTGTCATCTCCACCCCGTGGTCGCGCGCAAAGCGCGAGGCGCCGGATCCGGACAGCAGCACGTGACGCCCATCCCGCATCACCTCCATCGCCAGGTCGACGGGATGCCGCACGTCTTTCACGCAGGCGACGCCGCCGGCCCGCAGGGCCGCCCCCTCCATCACGCCTGCGTCCAGCTCCACTTCGCCGTCCGCGTTGAGGCACGCGCCGATGCCGGCGTTGAGCAGCGGTTCGTCTTCCATATGGCGGACGGCAGCCACGGCGGCGACCAGCGCACCGTCAGCGATGTGGGCCCAGCCAAGCTCTAGAGCGCGCTCGACGGCTGCCTGGCGGAGCGGCCGCTCGGCCGCCGGAACCGGTCCCGCGCCGCCGTGGACTACGAGTGCGGGCGGAGCCAGAACTTTGTCAGGCCGGCTGGAAGGCCCGGTCTACCGCACGGCGTCCGTCGAGCCGCCGGTCGGGGACGAAGAGGACGCGCCGGCCGACGGTGGCGCGTTCAGGCGATCGCCTCTCGCCAAACCGCCGTTCCTCGATCAAACGCCGGACCGCCATCCGCCTCTCCGCGTCTTGGGCACCCTGAATTTCCATGGACACCACTCCTCTCCTCCCTGGTTGACTTCGCGGAGATCGATGCTATAGCACTCGCCTATCGAGTGCGCTGAGTTTCTCGTCCAGATGGCGTTCGGAACGCCGGCGCTCCAGTTCGTCGCCCGGACCCATATCCACGAACTTGGCATAGCGTGCGAGTCGTGGATGCACCTGGCCGACCAACCGAAACATCTCCTGGGCGACCCATCGGTAGTCGGGGTGGCCCTGCGGGGTGGTCCGGAGCTCGCACATGTGGTAGATCTCGCGCAGGTTCACCCGGAAGTACCAGCGAACCCGGTAGGCGAGCGGGACCACGTACTGCGCGAGGGCCGGACCGAAGTCGCGCTCGAGACGCGCGTGTGCTTTGGCGGCGCGCTCGATGGCATCTACGAAGCGATGCTGCATGCCGAGCTCGGCGAGGCCCGGCGGCACGTCAAAACCGAGCGCGGTCCCGAGCAGCTGCCGGTCCTGGGTGAGCATTCGATGCCGGTGCAGGTCGCGGTAGGCGGCGAAGTTGGCCACGATCTCGAAGGCGTACTGCGCGTGCTCGAGAGCCCGAGCCGGTCGCTGGCGGCGGTTGGCGCGATCGGCCAGCAGGGCTTCCAGGACCTGGCCGGGGTCTGCGCGGAGATCCTCCCAGCGCGCGTCCGAATGAGGGAACAACGCCGCGGCGGCGACCTTTCGCTCTGCGTCAGGGTCGCTTTCCAGCAAGCGGACCTCCCCACCCAATCCCTCCCCACTGCGCGGGGAGGGCGTATGCGCATCAATACTTTTCACCGCCTCCCGGACCCGCATCATCCGTTCGGCCGCGGGGCTTCCATACCGCTCGTCGAGGGCGCGCTTGACGAATGCGGGGATCACGAGCGCGAGCTCTCGATGGAGATCGGTGGCCAGCGCCCGGCATTCGGGAAGCTCGTGGGCCGCGAGCTTTGTGATGAGGTATTCGAAGGCGCGACCGTTGCCGAACAGGCCGAGGTTCGTCAGTGTCCCGGCGGGCAGGAGCCCGCGCAGCATGTCAAGCGCCTTGGCTCTGGTCGCGGCCTTCCACGCGCGTTCACTTTCGCCTTCTTCGATTGGAAATCGATCGCGAATCGCCTGCGTGAGCGGGTCGACAAGAGCGCTGTACGTCTCGAACAGGGAGTCCGCCGCAGGCTCGTAATCGGGGTGGGCGAGCTCTGATGCGCGGTGATACAGAAACCGGCCGTCACGATCCGGGCGGTCGAATCGAACGTATCGCGTCGACTTCTCCAGGGGCGAGATTCCGATGCGGCTGTCCTCGAGCGCTTTCGCGGCGAGGGTCGACGTCCGCTCGACGGCCACGTGTGCGCCCGCGAG
Organism: Chloroflexi bacterium 13_1_40CM_65_17; assembly: GCA_001917815.1. Lineage (GTDB taxonomy): Bacteria > Chloroflexota > Dormibacteria > Dormibacterales > Dormibacteraceae > UBA10449. The sequence continues at coordinate 11,289 of MNES01000088.1, forward strand.
CTCAGCCACGGAGTCGTCGCCGTATCCGACCAGGACCCGTTCGTAGAACTCCTCGGCGCGGCGGACGGCCACCATGTCGTCCGAGCTGCCCGACGTGTTCGCCAGTGCCTGGAAGCCCGAGTCAGGCACGTTGATGAACTCGTCGAGCAGGACGCGGCGAAGGCTCTTCTCGGTGCGCGAATAGCGAGAGAACAGCGCGCCCTTGACTACCTCTGGGAGGTTGCGCAGGGCGAAGACCGGACGGTCGAGATTGGTGAAATATCGCGCCAAGACGGCCGCTTCGTCAGTATTGAATTCTAGCGACGGTTCGATTGCCATAAATTCCGCCTAATCCTAACTCCGGCCCTATATCTTGTGGCTGTGATTCCGACGACCCCATCATCTGGGCGAGTCCCTCGAAACTTGTCCCCTGCTTGTCCCCAGTGGTGTTAACAAGCTAGCGTCAGACTCAAATGGAGGTGGGGATAACCAGCGCGGGGGCGGGGATCAACTGGGCAGAACATTGGCGCGCCATGGTGAGCCAACGGGCCGGGTCGCGAGGCAACCGCCCGACCGATTACTGGGACCGCCGCGCGCCTTCCTACGCTCGGATCACACGGGATCGCACCGACAGCTTTCTGCGCGTGCTCGAGCCCTACCTGTCGCCACGGAAGACGCTCATCGACGTCGGCGCCGGGGCGGGCCGTCACGCGGTACCGCTCGCGGCGCGGCTGGAATGGGTGACCGCGGTCGAGCCGTCGGAGGGCATGCGCGCCCAGATACCCCACCGCGACAACATCACAGTGGTCGCAAGCACCTGGCAGGACGCCGACGTCGCGCAGGCTGACTTGGTGATCTGCTGCCATGTCCTCTATGGAATCGAAGATCCTGTCTCCTTCCTCGAGAAACTCCAGTCGTCAGCGCGGGAGCGCCTATTCGTCATGATGCGCGAGGGCCCGGTCCCGCATCCAGTGACGATGCTGCGCAGGCGCCTTCATGGCCAGCCAGAGCTGCCCATACCGCAGTTCAGCGACCTGTTCATGCTGCTGATGCAGATGGGAATCGCACCTGACGTCGACTTCGTGCGCTACCCGGTCTTCAACCGCTACAAGGATATGGACGAGGCGGTGGCCGACTGCCAGTCACTCGTGGGCGACGACTGGGACGAAGCCCGGGCTCGTACTGTGCTCGAGGAGATGCTCATCAAGGACGGGGACGAGCTCGTGATAGACAGCGGCATCGCGCTGGCCGGGATCGCACATTGGCAACCAGAGACCTCCTGATCCGGCCGGTGAGGCCGGCCGATCGCGATCGCGTCATCGAGCTCACTAAAGACATCTGGGCCGGCCATGACTACATCCCGAACGTCTTCGACGACTGGGTCTCCGATGCCGGCGCGACGTTCCAGGCCGTCGAGGTCGATGGCGTGGTCGTCGGTTTGCAGAGGCTGCGGCCGTACGCGCCCGGCCTTGCCTGGTACGAGGGCCTGCGCGTTGCTACGAGCCACCGGCGCCAGGGGCTGGCCCGCGCGATGCTCGAGTCGGCGATCGCGGAGGCGCGCGAGCAGGGGTTCGGCGAGGTGAGGCTGGCCACAGGGAACCCGGACGCGGTGCGTCTCTTCGAGTCCTCCGGATTCAGACGGTTGGTCGACGCTCGCTGGTGGAGGGGGAGCCGGGTCGAAGGCGGCGAGTCTGCCCGCATCCCAGACGAAGCCGAGGCCGCCCGGCTGTGGCCTCGAATCTCCGGCACTCCCGGCACCGAGCTCTACCACGGGGTCGTGGCCGACTTCAATGGCGCCGGTGACCTGGGCGCCGCTGAGCTCGCGCGGCTCGCCTCGATCGGCATGCTGCGGGTCGGACCTGGCGGGCGCGCGGTGGCCGGACTCCGACGGCCATGGGGCGACAACCTGGCCGTCAGCTTCATCGCCGGCCAGGGCGGGTCGCTGCGCGAGCTGCTGATAGCGCTGCGTTTCGAAGCCGACGCAGACGGCCTCGATGACGTCGTGGTGACGTTGCCTCGCGACCACCCGGCCGCCGACGACATGCATGCTTCCGGATACGATTTCGCGAATGCCGACGACCACAGCTACATCTACGCGCTGACCCTTTAGTGGCTCGTCGTTACGTGATCCTCGGCAACGGGATTGCCGGGCAGACAGCCGCGGAGGAGCTACGCAAGCTCGATGCCGACGCCTCGATCGTGATGATCGCGGCCGAGCGCCACCCGCTCTACAACCGCGTCGCCCTGCCGCGGTACCTGCGCGGCCAGGTCCGCCGCGAGAAGGTCTTCATGCGGACCGTCGAGGACTATGCCAGGCAGACCCTCGAGATCCACTTCGAGACGTGGGCCACCGAGATCGATTTCGCCGGCAAGATCGTCCGCACCAATCGCGGCCAGGAATTCGGTTATGACGCCCTTCTGATCGCCACTGGCGGACGTCCCAAGCCGCCCCCGTGGCCCGGCTCGGACCAGGTTTCGCAGACGATCGGGTTCCAGACCCTCGACGACACCGACGCGATCATCGAGAAGGCCGACACGTCGGAGCGCGTGCTCGTGATGGGCGGCAGCTTCATCGGCTACGAGCTCGCGGAAGGCGTGAGCTTCCGCAAGAAGGCGCAGCTGACGTGGATCATGCGGGGACCCTGGTTCCTCCGCTATGTGCTCGACGAGGAGGGTGGGCAGCTGTGCCGGCAGCTCGGGGAGGCGCAGGGCGTGGAATTCATCTCGTCCGACGAGGTGCAGAAGTTCAGCCGGACCAATGGACGCTTTCTCGCCGAGACCGTCAATGGAAAGCGCGTCGAGTTCGACCTGCTCACATATGGTGTCGGGCTCGACTACTACACCGAGCCGGTGCGCGGCTCGACGATCGAGCTGGACAAAGGAATCGTCACCGACGCGAAACTGCGCGCGTCGGCGCCTGATGTCTATGCGGCCGGCGACATCGCCGTCTTCTTCGACCTCATGGTCGAACGGCACAACCAGATGGGAACGTGGGACAACGCGGAGGCACACGGCAAAGTCGCCGCTCGCAACATGGCCGGCGCCGACGAGGACTTCTTCGATGTGCCCACATACACGACCACGATGTTCGGCTCGACGCTTGCGGTGATGGGCGTGACGCCGGATGTACAGCCCGACCTCGAATCAGTGCGCACATACAGCTTCGAAGAGAAGTTCTATCGCAAGCTCTTTTTCAAGGACGACCGCCTGGTGGGGGCGATCATGATCGGGCCGCCGAAGGGCCGCAAGAAGCTCATCGAGATCATGAGGTCGCGTCAGCGCATCGAGCGGCCGAAGCAGGAGATGCTGGACCCGAACAACCTCAAGGATTGATAGTGGCTGCCGAATACCACTTCATAACCCACTGGAGGATTCGCGGCACCGCCGACGAGGTCGCGGAGGTGTTGGGCGATGCGCAAGGTCTTGCGCGCTGGTGGCCGTCCGTCTACCTGGAGGTGCGCCAGATCGAGCCAGGAGATCCCGTCACCGGCGTGGGCCGCGTGGTGGACCTCTACACGAAAGGCTGGCTCCCATACACGCTGCGCTGGCGTTTCAAGGTCACCGAGTCACGCGGCGCCCGGGGCTTCAGCCTGGTGGCCGAAGGCGATTTCGTCGGCACCGGCGTCTGGACGTTCGAGCAGCGCGGCGAAGTGGTCGACGTAATGTATGACTGGCGAATCAGGGCCGACAAGCCGCTGCTGCGGTATGGCTCCTTCATCTTCCGGCCGATCTTCGCCGCCAACCACCGCTGGGCGATGGCCCGCGGCGAGGAGAGCCTGGACCTGGAACTGCGGCGGCGCCGAGCAAAGACCAACTCAGAACGCCGGGCGATACCCGATCCGCCGCGGCCGACCTTCCGGTAGACTTCGCTTCAGAAGAATGGCGTTCGCCTACAGCGAATCAGCGCAGATGGTTCGAGGAGCCCTCGGTTCGGTCCTGCGGCAGCGGCGGGAGGCCGTCCACCGGACGCTGACCGAGGTCGCGGCCGAAGCCGGCCTGTCCCCGGCCCACCTATCGGAGGTGGAGCGGGGCCGCAAGGAGGTATCAACCGAGCGGTTGCTCGCTGTCGCGCACGCGCTCGGGATCCGAACGCCCGATCTGTACGCCGAGCTGGCGCGGCTCCTGGGCGCCGACACGGAGCGGCCCGCATGGCCGGAGGACCCTCCGGTAAAGCTGCGACTGGCGACGGCGGGCCTTCCCCTCGAGGCGCTGCGCAGCGTCGCCGACTTCAGCGCCTACCTCGCAATGTCCAACCCGCCACCCAAGTCCCGGCCGCGCATCGGGTTCGAAACCAGGAGGTAATGAAATGCACCTGATCCCGACGGTGATCACCAACGACGGGCGCGGCGAACGCGCATACGACATCTACTCACGGCTGCTCAAGGACGGAGTTGTCTTCGTGCGTGGAGTCATCGACGACGACATGGCGACCACGGTTACGGCTCAGCTCCTGTTTCTCGAAAACGAGACTCCCGACCGAGACATTCAGCTCTACATCAACAGTCCAGGCGGCTCGCTGACGGCAGCGCTGTCCATCTACGACGCCATGCAGTACGTCGGGCCCAAGGTCGCCACGTTGTGCACGGGGTTGGCCGCGAGCGGGGCGTCGATTCTGCTCGCCGGCGGCGACCCTGGAATGCGGATGTCGCTGCCGCATGCGCAGATCCTCATCCACCAGCCCTTCACGCAGGGCATCCAGGGCCAGGCCACCGACATCCAGATCCACGCTCAGGAGATCCTCCGCCAGCGCGAGCAGGTGGCGCGGATCTACGCCAAGCACTGCCACCGGGAGCTCGAGGACGTCGAGCGCGCGATGGAGCGCGACTTCTTCATGACGCCGGAGCAGGCCAAGGAATGGGGCCTCGTCGACCTGATCGTTGAGAAGAACCCGACAACCGCAAAACCCGTGGCTTGAGAATCGTCGTCCTCGGCGGGACGAGGTTCATCGGGCGGGCGATCGTCGAAGAGCTGGCGGGCGAAGGCCACGACGTGCTGGTCGTTCACCGCGGCCGCCTCGAGCCGGACGACATGCCGCCCGTGGCGCATCTTCACTGCGACCGCACCGAGCTGGCGGCTCACCATGCAGAGCTCGCTGCGTTTGAGCCCGATGCCGCCGTCGACTGTCGCGCGCTCACGCGCGAGGACGCACGCGCCGCCCTCGAGGCATTGCCAGGAGGCTTGCGGCTGGTGGTGATTTCGAGCCTCGACGTTTATCGAGCGTTCGGAGCGCTCAACGACGGGCGCGAGACCGACCCGGTCCCGCTCGACGAGGACTCCGCCGTGCGCGCGGAGCGCTATCCGTATCGCGGCAAGACGCCCGGTATGGAGCACTACGACAAGCTCGACGTCGAAGAGGAATATCGGCCCCGAGGCGGGACCGCGCTTCGCCTGCCGATGGTCTACGGCGAGCGCGACTACCAGCGCCGCGAGGAGTTCCTGCTGCGGCGAGTGCGGGCCGGCCGGCCACGCATCCCTTTCGGTTCCGGAATGTGGCTAGCCTGCCGGGTCTACGTCTGCGACATGGCTCACGGGGCCCGTCTCGCGCTCGAATCGCCATCGACTGTGGGAATGGCGCTCAACCTGTGCGACGACCGCACGTACTCGATGGCGCTGTGGTCTCGAATGATCCTCGAGGCTGCAGGCTCGAATGCCGAGCTGGTGAGGGTGGCCGACGAGGTCCTGCCGGAGGACCTCAAGCCGACCGGTACGATGACGCAGCACATCTGCGCCAGCGCGCAGCGCGCCAGAACGCTGCTCAGCTGGACCACCACTGATCCGGGACAGACGCTGCGCGCCACCGTCCGCTGGCATCTCGACCATCCACCCGCTGACCAGGACACGGATTTCAGCTCGGACGACCTCGCTCTGGCTACCGTCTAAGCTTCGGGTCAGATGACCCGCCGGTACCGGCCGTTTGATCCGTTCGAGCGCGGCGGACCGTTCGAAGCGCGAGAGATCCGGTTCCCGCGGCCGCCTCGACGATTCTGGATCGGCGTCGGACTCTTCGGCCTGGCGCTGCTGATCTTCCTCTTCGCCAGCCCGATCATCTGGTTCTTCACCGAGCTGCAGTGGTTCGACTCGCTCGGGTTCAAGGACGTCTTCACAACCCGCTTGTTCCTGCAGACGGCGCTCTTCATCGGGAGCTTCGTGCTGGCGTTCGTCTTCCTGGTCGCCAACGTCGTCATCGCGCTACGCGTCCGCTCGGGACCGAGCCTGCGCGCGGTCGGGATCAGGCGCTCGAGCATCCGCAGCCCCACCGGGGGCGCGGCCCTGGGCGCGGCGGCGCTGGTTGCCCTCGTGCTGTCAGGCGGGGCCGGCACCCAGTGGCAGAGCCTCGCGCTGTTCCAGCATGCCCGGGCCACCGGCATCACCGACCCCGTGCTGGGCCAGGACGTCTCGTTCTACCTGCTGACGCTTCCGTTCCTCCATTCGGTCGCCAACTGGGCGCTCGGACTTGGATTTCTCACCCCTCTCTTGATCGGGATCGTGTATGCCTGGCGAGGCGACACTTTCGACCTCAACCTGAGCCCGCTGTCGATCGCGCATCTATCGGCGCTGATGGCGGTGTTCGCTCTGGTTCTCGCGGGATGGATGTGGCTTGGACGCTACGACCTCCTGTATGCGCACAACACCAACACTGTCTGGGGCGCGGCCTACACCGACGTCAACGCCAGGCTGCCGATCATCACCTTCCAGGCAGGTGCGGCGGTCGTCCTGGGCGGGTCTCTGCTGGTCAATGTCTGGTTGAGAAGGATCTGGCTGCCTGTGACGGCGGCGGGCGCCTGGGTGGCCCTCCTTTTGATCGGACAGGTCTATCCCGCGGTGGTCCAGTCGTTCCTGGTGACCCCGAACGCGCAAACGTATGAACTTCCGTACATCCAGCGTGAGATCTCGGGCACCCGCGCCGCTTACGGGCTGCCAAACGTGGGGGTCAGCAACTTCACCGGGGACCAACCGCTGACACTGGCGAACGTCCAGAACGACCAGGTCACTGTCAACAACCTGCGAATTTGGGACTTTGCGCCGCTCAAAGACACGTACGAGCAGCTGCAGACCATCCGCACGTACTACACATTCCACGACATCGACATCGATCGGTACAACATCAACAACCAGTACACGTCGATGGAGATCAGCGCGCGCGAGTTCGATTTTTCGAAGTTGCCACCGGCTGCGCAGAACTGGGTCAACCAGCACCTTCAGTACACGCACGGGTATGGCTTGGCGGCCAGCCCGGTGAATGCGGTGGTGGGCGAAGGCCTGCCGGACTACGTGGTCGGCGACATCCCGCCAACAGGCCAGCTGAAGGTGACCCAGCCGGCGATCTATTTCGGAGAGGTCACGACCACCTACGCGCTGGCGCCGAACACAAATCGTGAGTTCGACTATCCGCAGGGAAGCCAAGACGTGTTCACGTCATACACCGGCACCCATGGTGTGCCTATGACCCCGGTGAATCGCGCCCTCTGGTCTCTGAAGCTGGGTGATTTCAACCTTCTCGTATCGGGCCAGGTGAACAGTCAGACGCTGATGCTGTACCGGCGGCAGATCGTCGCCCGGGTCACTGAGCTGGCGCCGTTCCTCAGCTTTGACTCAGACCCGTACGTGGTCATCGTCGATGGCCACGTCTACTGGATCGTCGACGCCTACACGACCGCGGCGACTTATCCGTATTCGCAGACCGTGACCTTCCAGGACAGCAACGACATCAACTACATCCGCAACTCGGTCAAGGTCGTCATCGACGCCTACGAAGGCACCGCAGTGTTCTACGTGGTCGATCCGAAGGACCCGATCATCCGCGCTTATGCAGACACCTTCCCAACCCTGTTCACGGCTATCGACGCGATGCCTGCGGGACTGCGGAATCACATCCGCGTGCCTGTCGACCTGTTCAACACTCAGGTCGGCATCTACGCCACCTACCACATCACCGACCCCAAAGTCTTCTTCGCTCGAGAAGACGTTTGGGACATCCCGACGGCTCAGACTTCGCCGGGGTCCGCACAGGTGCCCGTGCAGCCGTACTACGTGCTGTTCCGGCTGCCCGGAGAACAGAACCCCGAGTTCCTGCTCATCATGCCCTTCACCCCCCATGGCAAGAACAACTTGACGTCGTGGATGGCGGCTCGGTCAGACGGCTCCCATTACGGCGAGTACGTGTCCTACGTGCTGCCGAAGGACAAGGTGATCTTCGGCCCGCAGCAGGTCGCCAACCGCATCAACCAAGACCCAGTCATCTCTCGTGACTTCACCTTGTTCCATGGGACTGGCTCCCAGGTCCAGCAAGGCAACCTGCTGGTGGTGCCGATCGGTGACTCGTTCCTCTATTTCGAACCGATTTATCTTCGCGCCACGTCTGCATCGGGCCTCCCCGAGCTGAAGAAGGTCATCCTCGCGGACCAGGCGTCGGTCGCGTACGCAGACACGCTCCAGCAGGCGATCGACCAGCTGGTGGGGACGGCGACGGCGCCGCCGCCTACAAACACGCCGCCGGTTACGATCACGCCGGCGGTGCTGGCCCAGATCGCGGACCTGGTGACGCAGGCAAACGCGCATTACACCGCCGCCTACAACGATTTGAAGAACGGCGATTTCGCGGGCTTCGCTTCGGAGATGAAGCAGGTAGGCGACATCCTGCAGCAGATGCAAAAGCTGACTGGCGGTAGTACGTCGCCAAGCACCGGTGCATCACCGACACCCGGTCGTACGACGCCGTCTCCGACCAAATCACCGTAGAGGGACGAAGCGCACCGCGAACAGCGATCGCGCGGCAAGCGCGTCTCCGTGGCGTTCGTAAATGCGCAGGTCCTGGTGCTCGTCAGAGGCCCTGCCGACCGGGATCACGAGCCGGCCTCCGGGCGCAAGCTGTTCGATGAGCGCGGGCGGTACATCGGGTGAGGCGGCCGCGACCAGGATGATGTCGTATGGCGCGTACGAGGGCCAACCTAACGTGCCATCGGCCACGGCGACCTCCACGTTGGAGTACCCCAGCCGCGCCAGCGTCTCCGACGCGTGCTCGGCGAGCGCCGGCTCGAGCTCGAGGCTGATCACGTGCCTTACCAGGCGGCTCAAAACCGCAGCCTGATAACCCGAACCGGCGCCGACCTCTAGCGCGCGGTCATCAGGCTTTGGCGCCGCAGCCTGGGTCATGAGCGCCACGACCAGCGGTTGGGAGATGGTCTGGCCGCACTCGATGGCGAGAGCGCGATTCTCGTACGCATGGCGGCGAAGCCGGCCGGGCAGGAACTCCTCGCGCGGGACCTTTGACATCACGTCGATGACGCGCTGATCGGTGACGCCGTTGGGCAGCAGCTGCTCGGCGACCATCCTCTGCGCCGGTGTGCTCATGGCAGTGATTCGCGGAGAGTACAATCTCGGCGTTTCCTTGGCGTCGTCCGTCCACCAATCCGTCCCCCAGAAGTGGCGCCGCCCCGTCAAGCAGAGATCGCGCCTCGTCAGGCGATCGGGCCCGGCGCACTCACGCATTGAGTTCGCACACCCCTCTGAGCAGGAGTTCGCGCGCTTCCTCGACTACTACCGGATCCGGTGGGTCTACGAACCGGTGTCGTTCCCGATCGCGTGGGACGGCACGCGAGTGTCGGAGATGTTCACGCCCGACTTCTACCTGCCCGAGCACGACCTCTACGTCGAGCTGACGACCATGAAGCAGTCGCTGGTGACGCCCAAGAACCGCAAGCTCCGGATGCTGCGCGAGATCTATCCGGACGTCAATGTCCGCCTGCTCTATAGGAAGGACTATCAGCAGCTGCTCGCCAAGGCGGGCTACGAAGCGCTCGAGGTCCAGGACCTGCGCAAGCAGGACATTGGCAGCATCCTCATCTCCCCGGTCGAGCTCGAGACGCGGGTGAGAGCGCTCGCGCGAAAGATCTCCCGCGACTACCGCGGGCGCACCATCGTGGTCGTCGGCGTCCTCAAAGGGGTGACATTCTTCCTCGCCGACCTCGCTCGCCAGATCAAGGTCCCGTTCGTCATCGACTACCTCGATCTCAGGCGGTTCGCCGGGGCCCAACCGCGCGAACGGGTGCGCATCGCGCGTGATATCGACTATCCGATTGAGGGCCGGCACGTGCTGCTGGTCGAGGATATCGTCAACACCGGTCTGACACTCGACTACTTGCTTTCCGAGCTCCGCGAGCGAAGGCCCGCCTCGATCGAGGTAGTGACCCTGTTGAACCGTCCCGGCCGGCGGCTCGTCGAGGTGCCCGTTCGCTACGTCGGGTTCCAGATTCCCAACGACTACGTCGTCGGCTACGGGCTCGACTACCGCGAGCTTTACCGCAACCTTCCTTTCATATGTGCGCTGAAGGCGAGCGTGTTCGAGCTCGACACCGGCGCGGCCGCCCCCGAGGTCGTGAAGTAGGGGCCGGCGCGCGGCTGCAGCGCCTGCTGGCCTGGATGGCGGTGCAGGACTTCGCAAGCCTGACCGCTGGCAACCCAAGCCTGCTGCGCCAGGTCGAGCGGATCGTCGTCGACACCCACCGGCGCTTGTACGAGGCGAGAGGCCGGCAGTGGTCAGAGCCGATTGCGTACAACTGGCTCCATTACGAGGATCCGATGCCGGTGGCTCGCCTCGCCGACGGCGTGCGGAGGCTTCTGGCTGAGGGTGCGATAGTGAACGCCGATGCTGTGGACAACGCGTGCATGGAGGCGCGCAAGAGGGGATTTTCGAATTGAGAAGCGGGCTGTGGACGCCCTGTGGAAAAGAGATGCCCCAAGAGACCTTCCTGTTTACCCTGAAGTACCCTATGCGTTTTTCGGTTTCCAGCAACGGCTTGCGCCGCACCTTCCACCTACTCGACGTTCGGTATCCTCAGGTTTACCGTACTCAGCCGCTTGGGGCGTCGCGAAAGTTAACAGGGGCCTAAGAGCACGTCAACAAATAAAAAAATCCGAGAGCCAGGCAAACGATTGGGGGCTTGACACCATATCGCGAGAGGGATTAGTGGCCGGTCGTAGAATCGGCAGCACCAACACGCTTAGGAGAAATTGAACATGCGCGAAGCCGTCATCGTCGAGGCCGTGCGAACACCGATTGGCCGGCGCAACGGCAAGCTCAAGGACACCCATCCTGTGGTGTTGGGCTCGCTCGTGTTGAAAGAGATCGTCAACCGCTCGGGCATCAAGCCCGAGCAGGTCGAAGACGTGGTCTTCGGATGTGTGAGCCAGGTCGGCGAGCAGTCATTGAATGTCGGGCGCAACGCGTGGCTGACCGCCGGCTTTCCAGTTACCACCCCCGCGACCACCGTCGACCGCCAGTGTGGGTCGAGCCAGCAGGCGCTCCACTTCGCGGCCAACCTGATCCAGTCAGGCGTTTGCGACATCACGATCGCGGGCGGCGTGGAGTCGATGAGCAGGGTCCCGATGGGATCAAATGCGGTGTCCCCCGGAACTCCTTTCCCACCCGAGCTGATGGAGCTGTACGACCTGGTTCCGCAGGGCATCTCGGCAGAGCTGATGGCGCGCAAGTACGGAATCTCACGGCGGCAGATGGACGAGTTCGGCGTCCGCAGCCACAAGCTCGCGCACGAAGCCACGGAGAAGGGATATCTCGCATCCCAGATCATGCCGATCGACGTCCCGGTCGAGGGCAACGGTCACACCAGCCTCTTCACGAAAGACGAGGGCATCCGCGCAAACGCAAGCTACGAAGCGACCGCGGCCCTGCAGCCGGCGTTCAATCCGGAGCACTCGATCACGGCGGGCAACTCGAGCCAGATCTCCGACGGCGCCGCGGCGGTGCTGCTGATGTCGCTCGAGAAGGCCAAGCAGCTGGGGCTGCGGCCGCGCGCACGCATCCGGGCCCAGGCCGTCGTGGGCACCGACCCGGTGCTGATGCTCGAAGGCCCCATCCCCGGCACCGCGGCGGTGTTGAAGCGGGCGGGCCTCGACCTGAAAAGCATCGACCTCTTCGAGGTCAATGAGGCGTTCGCATCAGTTGTCCTTGCGTGGCAGAAGGAAACCGGCGCGGACCTCGACAAGACCAACGTCAACGGCGGGGCCATCGCCGTCGGGCATCCTCTGGGAGCATCCGGCGCCATCCTCATGAACAGGCTCCTGTACGAGCTCGAGCGGCGCGACCTTCGCTACGGCCTCGAGACGATGTGCTGCGGAGGCGGGCTGGGCACCGCGACGATCATCGACCGAGTCATCGAATGAAGACGTTCGAGGCGCTTCGAGACCTCCGTCCGCACCTGCTGCGAGACGGGATCACCGCGAGGGCGGTCCACGGTGAGCGCATGACCATGGCGGTCGTCGACCTCGACCCCGACGCCCACCTGCCCGAGCACCATCACGAGAACGAGCAGATGGGTTTCGTGATCAAGGGGACGATCGACTTCCGCATCGGGTCCGACAAGCGCCTGCTCAAGGCCGGCGACACTTACGTCATCGCGAGTCACGTGCCACACGAGGCTGTCGCGGGCCCCGAGGGAGCTACCGTAGCGGACGTTTTCGCGCCGATTCGGGCTGACTGGGCCGACCTGAAACGCGCCGAGCCGTCGCCCGGCAAGTGGCCTTAGGGCGCTTTCCGGAGCTTCCGCGACAGGAACGGCGAGTCCCAGCAAAACCGCAACGGCTTTCCCGCCCATTCGCCTGAGCTCTCGACCCCAATCCGCCGCGTGACGTAAACCCGGCGCCGGGGAGCGTGATCGTCGACGAGGTAAAGGTGCGGCGGCTTCAACGCCACGCCGTTCAGGCGGCGATCGATGTCGAGCGCGCGGCACACGAGGCCGGGCCCGCTTGCGCGTCCCACGCCAGGGCCCGGCTCGATGGCGCGCACGAGCACCGCCTGCGGGGTGCCAGCCGATCGCGTCACGAAGTTGAGGCAGTGGTGCATCCCATACGTGAGGTAGACGTAGGCATGGCCCGGTGGTCCATACATCACCTCGGTGCGCGGTGTCCGGCGCCCGCCCGCGGAGTGCGCGGCAAGGTCGTCCGGCCCGAGGTAGGCCTCAACCTCGACCAGCCGGCCCCAGACGCGGAGGCCATCGATCTCCCGTACCAGGAGCTTGCCCAGCACGGCGCGCGCGACGGCGAGCGTGTCGCGATCGAAGAAGTCGGGGCCGAGCACGGCGCCGTGGTCTCCCGCGACTGCGTCGCGGGGGCCCCAGAGGACGGCTACTTCCTTATCCAGAAACGCCCTGCGCGCGCGGGGTTCCAGCCTTCTTGCGGTTCGCGTGGCGGCGCCGCTTGTCGACGTACAGAGCTTTGTCAGCGATTTGATACATCGCCTCCCAGTCCATCCCAGGCCTCCAGGCGACCACGCCGATGCTGAACTCAACTGGCACCGGAGTCTTGGAGAGCCGGTTGAGCTCCTCGAGGGAGGCGCGCACGCGGGCGCCGACTTCGTTGGCGTGGCGCTCGTCAGCGTCGGGCATAGCCACACCGAATTCATCACCACCGAGCCGGCCGCAGGTATCGGTGGCACGCACTGCTCGCTGGAGCTCGTGCGCCAGGACGCGGATCGCCTCGTCGCCGACGTGATGACCCTGTGAATCGTTGATCTCTTTCAGGTTGTCGAGGTCGATCATCATCAGCGCCAGGCGGCGCTTGTGCCGCTGAGCGGCGGCCACGGCCCTGTCGATCGCGCGCTCGAACTCCGGCCGATTGGCGAGCCCGGTGAGGAAGTCGGTCCGAGCTTCCTTCGTGTGCTGCCGGGCGCGGTCGAGGGCGACGGCGATCTGGTCTGCGACCGCGGCGACGAACTCGAGGTCGCTGGGCTCGAACGTTCGCGGCAGACGGGTCGCTACCGTCATGGCGCCGAGCAGGACTCCCTTCGTGCGCAGCTCGGCGCGGATGGCGCTCCACTCGCCGGTGATGCGGTCGACGCGTGACTCGGCCGGCCCCGAAGCGACCTCCACCACGCGCACGCGTGCCCCGAGGCGGCCCGATTCGAACTCCTCTTCCTCGCCGGGCTGCAGACCCAAGGTTTTCGCAAGCGCCAACCGCGCTCCTTCGCGCGTCCACACTGCGCCGGCCTGCAGGCGCAGCACCTTGAGCGTCTCTCGAAGACCAACCTCGGCAATCTCGGTTACGTCGAGGGAGCGCCCAAGCGCGCTCGCGATGTGATAAAGGCCGTACAGCTCGCTCTGGCGAGCGCGGTAGCGCGCTTCGGTGTAGTCGAGATAGCCCCGGATGAAGCTCGAGTTGAGGTGTTCGACCACGTCGCCCAAGCGACTCTGAGCGAGCAGCAGCACCTCGTCGGCGAACTCATTGCCGGACATCTCCTCGGTGACCCGGGCAAGAACCGACCGGCGGAACACGGCAAGGCCCTCCATGACCGACTCGAGGGGGATCCCCTTTTCCGCATATCGGCGCGACGCTTCGCGGGCGAGCGCGTAGTACTGCTGCCAAGGCACGCGCGAGTCTGCGCGGAGGGAGCGGAACAGGATCTCGAGGAAGCCGACCGATGTACGCACGAGCTCGTCGATCGACCCGCCGTCCTTCTGCATCCTGAGCAGCTCAGGCTCGAGTGTGCGCACCGACTCGGCGACCACCTGGCCGCTGTCCCTGGAGTCAGCGGAAAGTCGGTCCGCGAGCCCGCTCAGAAGGTCGCTAGCGCGCTCGGTCATGAGGCTGCACTATAGAGTGACGCTTGCGGATTGGTGAACCTGCGGGGTCCTGCAAACCGCACTAACCAAATGTGTAAGAGGAATTGATGGCTACAGTTACAAAGGGGACGTCGGCAAAGTTGGAGGAGATCCTGGGCGGCGACGCCGCTGACCTCCTTGGGCACAAATGCCAAACCGTGCCCGCTTCGCAGCTCCACCTCCCCGGTCCCGATTTCGTGGACAGGATCTGGAAAGACAGCGACCGGCCGACGCGAGTACTTCGCAGCCTGCAGTCGCTGTTCGAGCACGGCCGGCTGTCCGGCACGGGCTATCTGTCGATCCTGCCCGTCGACCAGGGGATTGAGCACACCGCGGGGTCTTCGTTTGCGCCCAATCCGATCTATTTCGACGGCGAGAAAATCGTCGAGCTCGCGATCGAGGGAAATTGCAACGCGGTGGCGTCGACCTTCGGCATCCTCGGCTCTGTCGCGCGCCGCTACGCGCACCGCATCCCGTTCATCTGCAAGATAAACCATAACGAGCTCTTGATGTACCCGACCAAGTACGACCAGATTTTGTTTGGAACTGTCAAAGAAGCCTGGGAGCTTGGCGCCGTGGCGCTCGGAGCCACCGTCTATTTCGGGTCCGCCGAATCCGACCGGCAGCTGCAGGAGATCGCGGTCGCCTTCCATGCGGCCCATGAGCTGGGCATGGCCACCGTCCTGTGGTGCTACCTGCGCAACTCGGCTTTCAAGAAAGACGGCGTCAACTACGAGACCGCCGCGGACCTCACGGGTCAGGCCAACCACCTGGGGGTCACGATCGAAGCCGACATCATCAAGCAGAAGCTGCCGGACAGCAACCGCGGCTTCGAGGTCATCGGTTTCGGGAAGACCGCACCGGGCATGTACGACAAGCTGGCAACCGACCACCCCATCGACCTCTGCCGGTACCAGGTGATCAACTGCTACATGGGCCGGGCCGGCCTCATCAACTCGGGCGGCGAGTCCCACGGGGCGAGCGACCTCAAGGAGGCAGTCCGCACAGCGGTGATCAACAAGCGGGCGGGCGGCATGGGCCTGATCAGTGGTCGCAAATCTTTCCAGCGCCCGATGAAGGAGGGAGTCGAGTTACTGCACGCGATTCAGGACGTGTACCTGAACCCGACGGTGACCATCGCCTGAGGCTGGCCTTCCTCGGGACGGGAGCAGCGTTTTCCACCGACCGTTACAACGGAGCGGTGGTGGTCAACGGACGTCTTCTCCTGGATGGCGGCGCGCCGCTGCTGCCGCACATGCAGCGAGTCGGTGTTGATCCCGGTGCAATCGACGTCGTATTCCTGACGCACTTTCACGGCGATCACACATTGGGCTTGCCCACCTTCGTGCTGCATCGCGTCTTCGTCGATGAGCGCCCGCTGACCTTTGTCGGGCCAGAAGGCGTTGAAGAGAGGCTGGAGGCGCTTTGGGACGTGAGCTGGGGCCCTGACTGGAAGAAGGTCATGCGTCCGAAGTTCAAGGTGACCTACGAGACAGCGCAACCATCTGGCACGGCGGCGGGATACAAATACCAAACCGTGAGGCTGGATCACGGCTCGAGCGGCAGCAACGGCTATCGCATCGAGGTCAACGGCCGCCTGCTCGCCTATTCCGGCGACACGGAGGCGACCGCTCCATTGGACACTCTGGTATACGGGGCCGACGTAGCGATCGTCGAGGCGACCGGACCGGGAGACGTCTTCAGCCACATGAGCTGGGAAAACGCCGCCGACTTGAAACGCCGGCACCCCAAGACGAAGTTCATGTTCAACCATCTCTATTCCGGCACCGTCGAGGATGCGGTGAACGACCTTCAGGTGGTCGAGGTCTGAAGCCCGCGAACTTTGCGGGCGCCGTGGTCGGAATCGTCGCCGGCGCCCTGGTGCTGGTGGGTTTCATCGGTCTCGGTCTACTCCTGACGAGCCGCGTCGCAAACGCGGTGCCGGCCGTGGTCCTCGCCATTGCGGGTGCGTACGCTGCTTGGCTCGTGGGAGTGATCGTCTACGGCGCGGTCCGCGGCAGCGATGGTCAAGAAGCGCAGCAGCGCTGACTTATACTCGACGCGACCGCTGCTCGACAAGCTGGGCGTCAAACCCGGCTCCAAAGTGGCGGTTGTCAACCTCGACGACCCGGCCTTAGTAAAGCTCGTTCGCGAGCGGACCGCCGACATCGTCATCGGCAAGCCGCGCTCGAAGGTGGACCTCGTGTTCCTCGGCGCCAGCACCTTCTCGGAGCTGCGTAGGCTGGACGACGCTAAGAAATGGATCGAGCCCAACGGTGCCGTCTGGGTCGTGCGCCCGAAGGGTGGTCGCAGCGAGTTGCGCGACACTGACCTGATCGAGGCGGGGCTCGCCGCGGGTCTCGTCGACAACAAGATCGCCAGCTTCTCCGACACTCACGGCGCCATGCGCTTTGTCTACCGACTTCGGGATCGCCCGCAGTGACCATCCAGCTGCGCGCTGCTGAAAAAGGCGATGTGCCGGTGATCGCGGAGCTCATTCGAGGACTCGCGCGCTACGAGAAGCTCGCCGACCAGGTGGAGATGACAGACGAGCTCCTTGCCGCCGGTCTGTTCGGCGAGCGCCCTTACGCGGAGGTGGTCCTGGCCGAGGAGGGCGGCCGACCGGTGGGATTCGCATTGTTCTTTCACAACTTCTCGACCTTCCTCGGACAGCCCGGGATCTATCTCGAGGACCTGTTCGTGCTTCCCGAGCAACGAGGACGCGGAATTGGCCGCATGCTGCTCGAGCACCTGGCTCGCCTCGCGGTAGAGCGCGGGTGCGGGCGCCTGGAGTGGGCGGTTCTCGACTGGAACCGCGACGCGATCGGCTTCTATGAGAGCCTTGGCGCGCGGCCGAACTCTGAATGGACGGTCTACCGCCTCACCGGCGAGGCGCTCACCGGCCTTGCCCGACAATAGCCGGGTACATGGAGATCCTGCGACCGAAGAAGCTCGAGACTCATCCTGGCGACCAGGTGATCCCGTGGGCGCGGCGCCAGCTTGAGC
The DNA here is from genome assembly GCA_001917815.1 of Chloroflexi bacterium 13_1_40CM_65_17. GTDB lineage: Bacteria > Chloroflexota > Dormibacteria > Dormibacterales > Dormibacteraceae > UBA10449. Next base: position 28,886 of record MNES01000088.1, read on the forward strand.
TGGCTGGCGAGATCCTGGACAACCCCGGCGGGGGCCTCCTTTTCGCGACCCAGACGATCGGGCAGGTGCGGGCGGATCTCCAGGAACGCGACCCTGAACGATGGGAAGAGGTCGTGGCGATCCTGGAGCGGGCTGAGGACGAGGCCGTGCACCGGGAGTTCGTGAAGTCGCGCCAGTTGATCGTTGAGGCGCTGCAGAAGCTTTCGTCTAAGTGACCCTGGCGCAGGCGCTCTTCATGGGCCTGCTTCAAGGCGCCACAGAGCTGTTCCCGGTTTCATCGCTCGGCCACTCCGTGATCATCCCCAGCCTTCTGCACTGGAAGTTCAAGCAATCGGACCCAACCTTCGTGCCTTTCCTCGTCCTGCTGCATCTCGGCACGGCCGGCGCCCTGCTGGTGCTCTACCGGGTCCAGTGGATCGCAATCACCCGTGGCTTCTTCACCGCCGCCGTGCGCGGTCGCATCACGACCGGGCCGGAGCGACTGGCCATGCTGCTGCTGACCGGCACGATCCCCGCCGGAATCCTCGGCGTGTTCTTTGAAACGCGCATCAAGTCGCTGTTCGCCAGCCCATACGTTGCTGCTGGGTTTTTGGTCGTCAACGGGGTTCTGCTGCTCGGGTTTGAGCAGCTCAGGCGGCGCGCGGAACGGCGCGCGGCGCTCGAGTCCAAACCACGCGCCGAGCAAGAGCAGAGCTTCTCGGAGGCCGAGCGCATCAGCTTTGTCGCCGCCGCCCTGATCGGGGCGTGCCAGGCCCTGGCGTTCTTCCCGGGAATTTCTCGTTCTGGAGTCACCATCGGCGGCGGCTTGCTGGCCGGGCTGCGACATCAAGAGGCAGCCCGTTTCTCTTTTCTTCTGGCGACGCCGGTGATCCTGGCCGCCGGGCTCGTCGAGGTGCCCCAGCTCTTCGCGAGCGGGGTGCCGGTTGTCGAGTACCTGGTAGCCGCGGCTCTATCGGGCGGAGCGGCGTATGCGAGCGCGCGATTTCTCTTGCGCTACTTTCGATCGGGAAGGCTTGACCCATATGGCTGGTACTGCGCCGCCGCGGGGCTGCTCAGCCTTGGACTGTTAGCCTTGAACCTGTGAAATCGAACACGCTCGCAATCGGATTCGGAATCCTCGCGCTTGTATTTATCGTGGTCGCCGCACTCTACGGTCTCGGAGTGCTGCAGATTCTTACCTCCACGACGTCGGGCCCGCATGTCAAGCATGCGATCCTCTTCGCAGTCCTCGCCATTGCCAGCTTGATCGCGGCCAACTTCACTCGCGAGAGGGCGGTCTAGCGCGCAGATCCCGCCAGCCGGGTCGGCACCTGGAGACCCGTCGTGTCCTTGTCGCCCACGCGCGACTCTTCGTGGTAAATCGCGTCGGCGTTGACCTTCCAGGGATCGAAACCGCCGCCTGTTGCGATGTTCCTCGCCACCAGGAGCGCGGTCATCATCGAGTGGTCCTGGTTGTTGTACTTGTGCATGCCATTGCGCCCGGCCAGGTGGAGGTTGGGAAGCTCGGCGCGTAGGTAGTCGCGAACGATGTCGACCCTCGCCTGGTAAGCATCGTCGTAGACCGGATACGCCTTTCGCTGCCTGACCACGACACCATCGAAGATCTCCTCGGGGGTGCAGATGCCAAGCTGCGCGAGCTCCTTGCGCGCGCGGTCGATGAGCGCCTCGTCGGTGGACGTCCACAATCCGTCGCCTTCGAAGCAGAAGTATTCGAGTCCCAGGCATGTCTTGCTCTGGTCGGGAACCATGTCCGGGCTCCAGTTCTTGAAGTTCTGGATGCGCCCCACCTTGACCGTGGGATCGTGGACGTAGATCCAGTTGTCAGGGAAAACATCGGGCCGATCGATCATCACCGCGACGCTGATGAAATCGCGATAGGAAAGGCTGTCCGCGGCGCGGCGTACCCGCTCTGGCGGAGCGGGATCCAGGCATTGCATCAGCTCGCGGATGGGCATGCTGGAGATGAAGTCCGTGCCCTCGTGCTCCTCGATCGACCCCAACGCGGTTTTCGTCACCACCGACCTAACCCGCCCGCGGTCGTGCTTGATGCGTTCCACAGCTCGTCCGAGCCGCACTGGGCGCCCCTTCTCGCGATGGATCTCGGCCACGCGCTCCCACATCTGACCGGGACCGAAGCGTGGATACCTGAAGCTGTCGATCAGCGTGGTCACCAGGTCGCCTCGATTGGCCGGGCGGCGGTGCGGCAGGAGGGCGCTCTTCAGGACGAGCCACATGTCGAGGCTCTTGATGCGCTGCGCCGCCCAGTCTGCGGACAGCTCCTTGGTGCTGATGCCCCACACCTTCTCCGTGTAGGTCTTGAAGAAGATGTTGTAGAGGCGCCAGCCGAACTGGTTCCGCACCCAGTCCTCGAAGCTTCGCGGATCCCGAATCGGTTGGACGCGGGCCCGCGCGTAGCTGGCCATGCAGAGGACTGTCTCCACCGGGCCGAGGTTCCAGAGGGCGTTGGCCGCCTTGAGCGGATACGCGAAATACCGACCCCGGTAGTAGATTCGCGACAAGCGATCGCGCGTGAGCATCTCCGTGCCCAGGATCTCAGTCCAGAGATCTTCGACCTCCTGGTTCTTGGAGAAGAACCGGTGGCCGCCGATGTCGAATCGGTAGCCCTTGTGCTCGACTGTGCGCGCAAGGCCACCGACGTACGTCGGGTCCTTCTCGATCACGGTGGTCGTCAGGCCGTGCTTCATGAGCTCGTACGAAGCCGTCAGCCCGGCCGGGCCGGCGCCGATGACCACAACGTGTTGATGACCGTTCCGGGAACCCAAGTCGCGCACAGTATCAACGGTCCCGACGGCGGTCCGGTTCGGAAATTGCGATCAATTTCGGCTAGCTGAGCGGCGCCGCCTAGTTCAACGGCCCCTTCCGGCGCGCCTCCTCGACTTTGACCAAAGCCTCTCGGAGCTTCTCGATCCAGTCAGCCTGGTGCATCCCGACGAGCCGCACGCACCACGCGAGGGCGTCGCTTCGGCTGCGGGCGACTCCGCCCGCCACGAGCGTGTCGAGGATCGCCCGCTCGGGCATCCGAAGGCGGGTCATCACCGGAAGGCTGAGGGTCGTGAACACCCTCGTCTCCTCCCCGCAGCGAGCGCCCCAGGCCACCTTGCGGCGGAAGCGCCGTTCGGCTTCGCGCGCGATCTTCACCCGCTCATCGCGCGTCTCCTCGCGGAAACGGTCGATTCGGGCCACGCGCGCCGCGGCGCGGGCTTCAGGAGCAGTTCCGCCGGCCAGCTCCACGTCTGGAAGGTCGCCGATCACGAGGATCTCCTCACTATCCGAGCTGACCTGAGGCGGGCCGGCGAACCAGGTTTTGGGCAGGCGGGCGGCGAACCAGGCGCCGATGTCCTCACTCATCGATTGCTCATCGATTACATCATTACGCCCGGGCCCCCTCACCCGCAAGGCAGTGCAGCCCGATACTCACGCCGATGAACGGGTTGGCCTGGGCCGCCCTTGCGCTCGCAGCGGTCGCCTCCGGCGGGGATCTGACCTCGATCCTCCGCCACGACCGGCGCCTCGAATACATGACCAAGCCCGCGGTCGTGGTGCTGCTGATCGCAGCGGCGCTCCTGCTCCACCCGGCCAGCCAGGGCGAGCGTGCCCTCTTCGTGCTCGCCCTCCTGGCGGGCCTGGCCGGGGACGTGTTCCTGATGCTGCCCGACCGGTTCCTACTGCCCGGAATCGCCGCATTTCTGGCCGGCCACCTCGCCTACGTGGCCGGCTTCCGGTTCGCCGGCTTCAGCGTCGCCGGACTAATCGTGGGCTTGATCGTCGTGGCGATCACGGCCGCGCTTTTCTTGGGCCGGGTGCTCGACGCCCTGCTGACCTCGGGCCGGGCCAACCTGAGAAACCCGGTCCTCGCCTACGCAGTCGTGATCTCGCTCATGACCGTGAGCGCCACCTCGAGCGGCAATCTCGTCGGGGCCGCGGGTGGCCTACTCTTCTTTTTCTCGGACGTGATCTTCGCCTGGTATCGGTTCGTCAAACCGGTCGCGTCGGGACAAGCGGTCAACATCGTCATGTACCAGGCGGGCCAGGCACTGCTCGTGCTCTCGTTGGCGCTGGGAAGCTAAGCGGCCACCTCCTGCGGCTTGGGCCCGAGCATTTTGAACGAGTCGACAACTACCTCGGTTCCGTACTTCTTCACGCCGGTGGTTGCGTCGTCCCACGAGCTGGTCTGCAGGCGACCTTCCACATACAGGAGGCGGCCCTTGCGCAGGTACTCCCCGGCAATCTCAGCCTGCCTGCCAAAAACCACCAGGCGGTGGTACTCCGTTTTCTCCTTGGCGTCGCCCGCCTCGTCCTTGCCCGCATAGGTGTTGGTTGCCAGCCGCAGGTTGGCCACATAGACACCCTTAGGGGTCGCACGAACCTCCGGGTCCGCTGTCAGGTTGCCGACGAGTATCACCCTGTTGATCATCACGAAACCTCCATCGAATTCTTCAAAACCGAGCGTAGGTCTGCATCGACCAGACGCCAACCCACCTTGTTAAGAAGCAAGCCAGGTGACCGGATCGACCGCATGGCCGTCGACCTGGACCTCGAAGTGCAGATGGGCGCCGGTCGCCAGGCCGGTGGCGCCGACCTCGCCGATCACCTCGCCAGGCGCCAGATGCGAGCCCGCGACCACGTGCACGCGCAAGAGATGGCAGTAGAGCAAGCGCACGTGCTGGTCCACGACCTCGACCACGTAGATGCCGGCGCCGCCTGGATCAAATGCCACGTGTGCAGTCCCCGTAGCCGCCGCGTACACAAGAGAGCCGGCCGGCGCAGCCAGGTCTACCCCGGTATGGATGTGGAGGCCCGGGCAGAACGGATCGAACGGTTCCAACGCGAACGCTGTGCAGCCGAAGGGGAGCGTCTCGATGGCACCCGGCACGATAGACGTGAGTGGGAGCCGCTGGTAGCCTGCAACACGCGACGCGGTTACCGTCCAGATGATCGCGGCCACCATCGCGATGGCGACCAATCGAATGATGCCCATCACGTCAGGCGCGGGCCACCGCGTGCTCCACCGCATGGAAGCCCTGTTTCAGTGCTGATTCCAGCTTGTGCGCCACCTTCTCAGAGCTGCCCATCGCTCCGGGCACCTTGAACACCACCAGCAGGGCCGCCAGCGCGAAGAGGTGATGAACCGATGAATAGCCGCCGCGCTCGAGCGCGAAACCGATTGCGAGCACGAACAGCTGGATTGGCTGCATCAGCAGGTTGGTCATGAAGAGCGAGCTCCACTGCTTGGCCAGGTGGTGAGTCTCGGGCAGTGTGAAGAGAAGGCCCGCCAGCGGCGCCGTGATGGCGAGGACGATGAGGATCGTGTAGCGGATCAAGTAGGCGACCGCGAGCACGTCGTAGCCGACAACGAGAACAGCGGTCGTGAGTATCTGAAGGACGCTTGCTGACGGATCGAGTCCGATGTTGTGGAGCCAGTTCTCCCAGTCGGGGAGCATCCCGAAGCCCCGTACCGCATCGCACGCCGCGTTGCTCGCCTGCACCAGCGCCTGCACTAGCGGGAGGGCGAAGTTGATCAGGACGGCCGACATCATCAGCCGTGGCAGCAGGATGCGTGCCGTGAACTGGCTGCGTAGACCGTGGCCCCACATGACCCTGTACGAGGCCCAGATCGCGACCAGCGTGAGCGCGGCGTTGGCGACCAGCTGCACCTTGGGCTCGAACACCTGGATCGTCGAGTTGGCGGTGAATTCGCGACCAGTCTCGAAATCGGTGGTGTGGAGGATCAAGCCGAACCAGACCTTGAGCAGCAGCCCGACGCTGTCGTCGAGCAGAGCCTTGACCACGAGGTTGGGATGCGCGAACGGGAAGAGGACGTTCGCGATGGCGGTGAGCTGAACGACGAGGTTCTGCACATCGCCGAGCAGCTTCTCGATGCCCATCAGTGGCCGGTGGACGGCACCGACTTCGTGAGGATGTCGACCAACGAGCCGGCGATCTCCACGCCGATGGTCCCGACGACGATGCGCTGGATCCATTGCTTGGCGGCGAGTGCAGATTTGGACTCAGCAGCAGTGATCTTCCAGAGAAACGCAAAGATGAAAGCCAGAGCTCCGATCGAACCGACCAGGGCCTGGCCGATGTGAATCCAGGTCGTGATCAATTCCGTGATCGGCGCGATGTTTGGAGCCGAGTCGAGAAAAAGCATGAGAGCCTCCAGGCGTTTTGAGCCGGGAGGTTAGGAGCGCGGCGAGCGGAGCGGAATCCTGGCTGTTAAGGGCGCCGGGTCCCCACTCGGCTTTCGACGCCATCGAGCAAGATTTCGAGGGCCGAGGCCGATTTTCCAGCCGGGGCTGGTCGCAACTCGACGTGCGGTTGGGGCTGCGCGGTCGCCTTGTTGTCGAGGGTGAGCTGCACCACACCGCTGTTGATTCGCAGCTCATACCGATCAGCCGCGCGCGCAGCTCCCTCGCTTTCCCATCTCACATCGGAGACGACAGCTTTGCTCGAGTAGTCATCCAGCTTCAGGCGCACCGCACCGCTGTGGATTTCGGCGATGACAGCGACGCCCGGCGGCCGGTGCAGGGTTACGCCGACCACGCCACTCGAGATGTCGATGGGGACGACGCCGCGAGGCCGCGGCAAGTAGCACTCGACTTTCGCGGCGCCGCTGTCAAGCTTGATATCGCGGACGTCGATGGCCCCCACGTCGAGCACCGTGTTCCAGGTGGCCCCTTGAATCTTGAAACGCCAGGGGTGGCGCGGGTTCAGCTCGATCTCCCCGAGGCCGACACCACGTAGGCGTCGCACCACGACGGTCTCACCTCGCACGATCGCCGGCGCCGCGGCACCCCGCTCGGCCGCGACCCTGATGAGGGTCTCCATCTCGGAACCGGCACGGAGGACCACGCCCCGGGAGCCGGAGTCCACCGCGATCGACGCGGCGGCCCCAGCCTCGAGGACAGGACCCTCGGCAGGCCTGCCCGCCGTGATCACCTGAACCATCACTGTCAATGCCACCTCGCGTGCCTCGCTGTCACGCAAACCCGCTGTTTGCAGTTGCCGTTTGAGCTCCGCAAACGTATCGCTCCGTTCCAGTTCCTCCGGGACCTCGAGCAGAATGCGGCCGGCGTCCTTCTGGGCTGAGACCCGCCGGCTCAGAGCCGAGCTTGCGTCGAGCACAGCGCCGCGCCATCCGGAACGACCGGAGACGGCGGGCACGGTCTCCAGGATCGCCTCCGCCAGGAGCTCGACGAGCTCGCGGCGGTCGCGGACGTGCCAGTAGAGCGACGCGGCCTTGACCTCCAGCCTGTCCGCCAGTGCCCGCATCGACAGGCCCTCCAGGCCTTCCTCCTGGATCAGCCCCAGCGCGGCCTGGACGAGTCGATCTCGCGTCAGCCCGCCTTCTTCCTTCCGCGTGTTGGTCAAAGAATTCTCACTAATGTCCGAAGTGCCTCTTGTAATCCTAACACTGTTAGGGATATGATGGCACAGATTCACCTAACAGCGTTAGCGTAAACCTTGGAGGAGACGTATGAGCGACAGAGTGCAGACAACAGAGCGTCGGTGGCGATTCAAAGGCCCGGAGATGGAAGGAGCGGTGGCGCGGTGGTATGCAGGCATCCGCAGCTCCGGGAGCCAGATCCAGGAGTACCGGAGGCAGGCTTTGCAGCTCACCCAAGACTTGGCGGCCGGCGCGGATGTGCTCGAGGTGGCCCCAGGGCCTGGGTACCTCGCCATCGAGATCGCCCGACTCGGCCGATTTCACGTGACCGGTCTGGACATCAGCCGGTCGTTCGTCCGGATCGCAGGTGAGAACGCCCGGCAGGCGGGGGTGAGCATCGACTTCGTTCAGGGCGACGCCGCGGTCATGCCCTTCGCATCGGAGTCGTTCGACCTGGTCATCTGCCAGGCCGCGTTCAAGAACTTCGTGTATCCGGCCAGCGCCCTGGACGAGATGCACAGAGTCCTGCGGCGTGGTGGGACCGCCGTGATCCAGGACATGAGCAGGGATGCCACCCATGCCGACATCGAGCTCGAGGTGAAAAAGATGGAGCTCGGAAGGTTGAGCGGCTTCATGACGATGGCGACGCTGGAGATGCTCAAGCGCCGCGCTTATTCAACAGCTCAGTTCGAGCGCCTCGCGGCCGAAAGCCCATTCGCGTGCAGCGAGATCTGGACGGAAGGGATTGGGCTGGAGATTCGACTGACCAAGCAAGGAGAAAAGACCGATGACCGCGCTGCGTAAACACCCGATGGCCGCGCTGGCGGTGCTGGCGCTGGGCCTCTTCATGACCCTGCTCGACCTCACCATCGTCAACGTCGCGATCCCGTCCATCCTGGAAGGTCTGCACGCGAGCCTCGACCAGGTTCTGTGGGTGCTCAACGCCTACAGCCTCTTTTACGCCGTGCTTCTCATCACGTCGGCGCGGCTGGGCGACATCTACGGCCCGCGCAACATGTTCGCCGCCGGGGTCGTGATATTCACAGTCGCGTCGGCGTTCAGCGGCCTGGCGCAGGATCCAACTCAGCTCATCGTGTTCCGCGCCGCGCAGGGTTTCGGTGCTGCGGTCCTTGCCCCCCAGGGCCTGCCGCTCATGATCTCGCTGTTCCCGCCGCAGAAGCGCGGGGGCGTGTTCGCCATCTACGGGACGCTTGCCGGCCTCGCCGTCATCGCCGGGCCGACCGTGGGCGGCCTCCTCGTAACCCACTTCGGATGGCGCTCGATTTTCACGCTGAACATTCCGATCGGCGTCGTCACCTTCGCACTCGCCCTCCTTCTCATCCCCGACCTGCGGCCCGGCCGGCGCCACCGGTTGGACCTGGCCGGCGTGGGGCTTGCCAGCGCGGGCTTGCTCGCGGTGATCTTCGGCCTCATCGAAGGCCAGCGGTACGACTGGGGGGTAGTGGCGGGAGCGCTCACGATTCCAGAGATCATCGCCGGCGGAGTCGTGCTGCTCGCGCTCTTCCTCTACTACCAGGCGCGACGCCAGGGAGGCGAGCCGCTGCTCCCATTCGTGGTGTTCAAGGACCGCAACTTCGCGCTGATGTCGGTCGTGATGGCGGCGATGGGCTTTGCCATCCTCGGCCTCTACCTGCCGCTGACGATCTATCTACAGTCGGTGCTCGGTCTCAGCGCGATCGATGCCGGACTCACGATCGCGATTCAGCCGCTGGCGACCATCGTCACGTCCGGAATCGCCGCCTCCCTGTCCCAGAAAGTAAACGGCAAGTACCTGCTGGTCCCGGGTCTTCTCGCGCTGGCGGTGGGATCGGCCTACATCGACTGGGCCGCGCAAGCGGATTCGAGCCGCTGGGTCTTCGCGCCCGGTCTCATCCTCAGCGGGCTCGGAATGGGTTTCATCTGGACCCCGGTGTTCAGCATCGGGACACGCGACCTGCCGGCTCACCTGGGTGGGGTGGCGTCGGGCGTCATCAACACCATCCAGGAGCTGGGGGGCGTGCTCGCAAGCGCCGTGGTGGGTGCATTCCTACAAAACCGGCTTGCTCTGGCGCTGCGCGACCAGGCGGTGGCCGCCTCCGGACAGCTTCCGGACCAGTACCGCAGCGCCTTCGTTTCAGGCTTCAGCAACGCCGCCCACACCGGTTTCGAGGTCGGCGCGGGACAGTCCGGCGCGAGCCTGCAGCTGCCCCCGCAGGTCCAGGCGATAGCGCATTACGTCTTCACTCACGGGTTCGTCGACGCGATGCACCCAACCCTGGTTCTACCCATCGCGATTCTCTTGCTGGCGGCGGTCGCCAGTCTCTTCGTCCGCGCACACGGCGTCGCCGCGACGGCGACCGTACGCGAGGAGCAGTCGGCGGTGGCCTAACCTTTTCCTGTGGCCACCAAGCTCGCCGACTACAAGGCCAAGAGAGATTTCAAGAGAACACCGGAACCCGGCGCCAAGGTGCCCCGCAAGGGCGCCAAGGCGCCGCGGTTCGTCGTGCAGGAGCACCACGCCCGCCGGCTGCATTGGGACTTCCGGCTCGAGAAGGATGGCGTGCTCGTCTCATGGGCCGTGCCGAAGGGCGTCCCCTTGGACCCCAAGACAAATCATCTGGCGGTCCACGTCGAAGACCACCCGCTGGACTACATCGACTTTCATGGCGAGATTCCAGCCGGGAACTACGGCGCAGGAAAGGTTTTGATCTGGGATCACGGGACCTACGAGACGGAGAAGTGGTCTGACCGCGAGGTCATGGTCGTCCTCCGCGGTAAGAAGCTCAAGGGCCGCTACGTGCTGTTCAAGACCAACGGCGAGAACTGGATGATCCATCGCATGGATCCGCCGCAGGATCCCGGGCGCGAGCGGATGCCCGAGCGAATCGAACCAATGCTCGCCAAGGTTGCCCGAAAGCCGCCGATCCCCGACGATGCCTGGGGATTCGAGTTCAAGTGGGACGGCATCAGGGCCGAGGCCTATGTGGACGGCGGCATCATCCGCCTGTTGAGCCGCAGCGGCGAGAACGTCACCGCGCGCTACCCCGAAATCCATCCCATGGGCAGAGCGCTCGGATCCACGCAGGTGATACTCGACGGCGAGATCGTGGCGCTCGATGACAGGGGCCGCCCCAGCTTCGAGGAGATCCAGCAGCGAATGGGCCTCACGTCCGAATCGGAGATCCGGCGGAAGATGAAGGAGGTCCCTGTCACGTACATGCTTTTCGATGTCATGTGGCAGGACGGACATTCGCTGCTGAAAGAGCCCTACAGCGGCCGGCGCAAAAAGCTCGAGGCACTGAAGCTCAAAGGCGCTTCGTGGCAGACGCCGCCATACGAGAAGGGAGGCGGGCCGGCGATGCTGGAGGCGAGCCGCAAGGCAGGGCTCGAAGGCATCATGGCCAAGAAGCTTGACTCGCCCTACGAGCCGGGCAAGCGCAGCGGCGCCTGGATCAAGGTCAAGAACCGGATGGGCCAGGAGCTGGTGATCGGCGGCTGGCTCGAGGGCGAAGGCAAGCGCAGAGGATTGCCGGGTTCTTTGCTCGTCGGCTATTACGACGATGGCGAGTTCGTCTACGCGGGCAAGGTGGGCACAGGCTTTACCGACTCGATGCTCGAGAAGCTCACCGCCCTGATGAAGCCACTCGAGCGCAAGACGAGCCGGTTCGATCGTGGCTCGCCGCCCAAGGGAGCGCATTTCGTCGAGCCCCAACTGGTCGGAGAGTTCGAGTTCGTGGAATGGACAAAATCAGGCCAGCTGCGTGCGCCGGCATTCAAGGGGCTGCGCACCGACAAGCCGGCGAAGGAGGTCGTGCGCGAGCTTGGCTAAAGAAACGTCGGTCGAGGTCGTCATCGAGGGCCGCACCCTCAAGCTCACCAACCTGGAGAAGGTTCTCTACCCCGAGGCTGGTTTCACCAAGGGGCAGGTGATCGATTACTACACGAGGATCGCGCCTGCGCTCCTTCCTCACACCCGCGATCATCCCCTCACGCTCAAGCGCTACCCAAACGGAGTCGACGCCGAGTTCTTTTATGAGAAGAACTGTCCCAAGCACCGCCCGCCGTGGGTGCAGACAGCGACCGTGTGGAGCGGGGGAAACAACCGCGACATGTATTACTGCCTGTG
>MNES01000006.1 GCA_001917815.1 Chloroflexi bacterium 13_1_40CM_65_17
ACGCCTGGCGCGGCTCGAGGATGCGCCAGCCGATCCCGCGGCGATGGCGGCCATGGCATCGATGCCCCAGGACCTCCCCATGTTCAAGGCCGGACCGATGTCGCTGATGCCGACCGCGGAGCTCGGCAATCGAGCCGACATTCTTGCCGCGGACATCCCCGCCGGGGGCAAGACCTCGGCGCGCGCCATCGCCCGAATGTATGCCTCGCTGCTGGGCAAGGTGGACGGCATCCGCCTGATCTCGCGCGAGCGTCTACGCGAAGTCACCGCGGTGGCGATGAGTGGTACCGACGAGGTCTTCGGAATGCCCACGACCTGGGCGCTGGGCTACTCGATCGGGCGCCCGGGCTCAATGGACTCGACCTCTGTATTCGGCGTCGGCGGCGCCGGCGGCAGCTTTGCGTATGGAGACTCCGCCAACGGAATCGCATTCGCTTTGACCAAGAACCGGCTCACCCCGGACTTCAACGCCGCGGCTCAGATCAGCCAGATGGTTACCGAAGCGCTGGGCGCTTAAAGGAGACAAGAGAACCACCATGGGACGGATTGTCGTAACCGAGTTCATTTCGCTCGACGGCGTGATGGAGGACCCGGGCGGAGCCGAAGGCTTCAAGTACGGGGGATGGACATTCAAGATCGAGCAAGGAGAGGAAGGCGGCAAGTTCAAGATGGAGGAGACTCGCGACTCCGCGGCGCTGCTGCTGGGACGCGTGACGTACCAGGAGTTCGCCAAGGCGTGGCCATCGCAGGACGGCGAATTTGCGCACAAGTTCAACAGCATGCCCAAGTACGTCGTGTCCTCGACGCTCGAGAAGCCTGACTGGAACAACTCGACGGTGCTCAAGGGCGACGTGGTGAAGTCAGTCTCGAAGCTGAAGCAGACGCAGAAGGGCGACATCGTGGTCCACGGCAGCGCCAAACTCGTGCAGACGCTGATTGCCAACGACCTCGTCGACGAGCTGCGGCTGATGGTTTTTCCAGTCGTGCTTGGGAGCGGCAAGCGACTCTTCGGCCCCACCACCGACCAGAAGCCCCTGCGCCTGGTGGATTCAAAGACAGTCGGCGACGGCATCGCCATCCTCATCTACCAGCAGGCCCGCAAGGAAGCGAAGTAACGGCTCCCGCTATGGAGCCATAAGCGGATCTTGTTGCCGACCTGGTAAGCGCATACACTGGCCGCGTCGAGGGGCGCGGCCAGTACATGGACGCCGGCCTGAAGCTGGGACGAAATGTGGCGGGGGCCGTGATCACGCGGGCAAAAACGGATGGGTCCGACGCGCCGGCGTCCACGGAGTGTGATTAAAGGAGAGTACCGCCATGCAGGAGATGACGGAATTGAAGACCGTCATGACGGGGTTCTATGACGCCCTCTCGAGTGGCGACGAAGCTTTCATGGACGCCCTGATCTGCCGCCACGCGGGCGTGCTTGGCATCGGCACAGACCCCGACGAATGGTGGGAAGGACACGCGACCCTTCGCAGCAAGATGAAGACGCAAATGGCCGAAATGGGTGGAAGCGTGAGGATCGTCGGCAGCGATCCGCGAGCGTATGCCGAGGGAAGTGTGGGTTGGGTGGCGGACCGGCCGCGGTTCAGATTGGACGATGGGACCGAATCCCCGATCCGTCTCACCGCCACCTTCCATAAAGAGCAGGACGCCTGGAAGCTCGTGCAGTTCCACGTGTCGGTGGGGGTGCCAAACGAAGAGCTGATCGGGAAAGAGCTGACGGTGTAGAGCGCAGCCTCACGCGCCGCCACCAACGCTAATTGCGAATCTTCATCAGCTATCGACGTGAAGACGCCGCGGGGCAAGCCGGCCGTCTTTATGACCAACTGTCATCGCATTTCGGCAGCGACAAAGTCTTCATCGACGTCGCCGCAATTGAACCAGGCGCGGATTTTGTCTCGGTCTTAGAGCAAGCGGTCGCCGCCAGCGACACCGTCCTCGTCGTGATCGGCCCCGGTTGGCTCAACTCGCAAGCCGCCGACGGCACTCGACGAATCGATGCCTCGGACGACTATCTCAGACGCGAGATAAATGGCGCTCTCGATCACGGCTGCCATGTCATACCCGTGCTTGTCCGGCGCGCCAGGATGCCCGAACCGGCCGAGCTGCCCAGCTCGATCGAAAAGCTGGGTCATCGCAATGCGATCGAGGTCAGCGACGCGCGCTGGCATGCCGACGTGCAAGCCCTGATCGGCTACCTGCATACAGCCATCCCCGACACTCGGCCACGCGGTCCGGGCTGGTGGCTGCACCCATCCAACTGGCCGGCTTTGACGTTCGACTGGCTGTTCTCCGGCCTCGCCATCGTCCTGGTCGCGTCAGGCTACTTTGACGCGTGGATCAATCGAAATCTCCCGGTGAAGCCGTGGGAGCACGCCCCAGCCCAGGCCGCCTGGCTTCTGATCAGCCTTTGCCTGGCGATCGCCGGGACCATTCGATGGTTTCGCTTTCAGCGACCCGACCAGGTCATCCCCAAGGGCTACGTCGTGTCGGTCGTCGGTTGTGCGGTGTTTGCTGTAGGAGTGCTGTCGAGCATCTGGTGGAGCGTCCTATTCGGTGCCGAGACACCCGGAGTTCCCACCATCTTCCGGCCATCGAACTTGCTCCAGATAGCGGGTGGCGGCCTCATCGTTGCGGGGCCGCTTCGCGCGGCGGTGGGTCGACGTGAGCTGCGGGCAGGCCCTCCAGCACTGATCTCCGCGACGTTGCTTCTCGGGACCATCACCTTCTTCTCGCAGTTCGACCATCCATACGTCAACCCGTGGGCTTATGACCTGCACCAGCTCTCCAAAACCTATGCGTTTGTCGGCGAGGAACTCGGCGCGCTCAGCCTGATGATGCAGGCGGCGATCACCACCGGTACCATCCTCTTCGTCCTCCGTCAGATCCGCTTACCTCCCGGCAGCATCAGCTTCATGCTCACGATCACCGCGATCTTCGTGTGCACGCAGCTTGGCCACTTCCAGTTCATCGCGGTGGCTGCTGTGGTCGGCGTAGCGAGCGACGTGCTCCTGTTCTGGGCCGGACAGCAGCCGACCCGTCTCACGCAGCTGCGTGTGTTTGCGACCGCGATGGGCGTCCTGCTGCCGCTTGTCTACCTTCTTGAGGTGTGGCTCACAGAGGGGACTTACTGGACTGCCGATGTGGTGTCTGGAACTGTTCTCGCCTGTGGAATCATCGGTTGGCTGATGACAGTGCTCACGTTCCCGGACCGAGAAACGGCGAAAGTCGCCTCCATACTGTGGCCTCCCCGCAAATGATTTCTACATTCCAACGCCCTTCAGCCGCAGGAAGGTCATTGCAACGTGGGTGTGGCCTTCGGACCACGCCTCATCCTCATGCCGGTGCGCCGCCCGCTCCGCGTCTCGCGCGTCCAACTCATCCAGTGTCGATTGGGCGAGTGGCCGCACCGGTCCGGAGACCTGCTTTTCAATCGACATTTCGCCGAGGTCGGCAAAAAGCCATCGGCCATTAGCCTCCCCCGCCTCCTGCTGGACGACATCGACATCCTGGAGCCATATGAACAGCCGCGGTTCGTTGGTCGGGGGGCTTGCGACGTCGAATTCCTCCAGCGTGGACACCGCGCGCACCCGCACCGTGAGCGAGCCGTCGTCGCGAACATGCTCAACGGTCACGTCGAGCACTTCAAAGTCGGCGTGGATGCGGCGCCGGCCGGTGTCGACGAGCAGCCGCATCGCGGAGTCGAGCGATTCAAAGAAAGAATCGGTGACATAACCACGGCAACAAGCTGGGTCGGAGAGCGAGATTGCCGCTTCGAGACGCCCGAACCGATTAAGGTGGGGAGAAATTGGCAGTGCTGAAGCTGGGCGTCTTCGTGCCTCAGGGCTGGCGGATGGACCTCGCGGACGTGCCCGATCCGATCGAGAAATTCGAGACGATGAGCCGCTGCGCAGTGGAAGCGGAGAAGGCCGGATTCGATGCGATCTTCGTGTTCGACCACTTCCATACCGTCCCCACGCCTCAGATCGAGACCACCTTCGAGTGCTGGACGTCGATGGCGGCGCTGGCGCGCGACACGCGCTCGATCCGACTCGGCCAGATGGTCACCTGCAACGGCTACCGGCCGCCATCGCTTCTCGCCAAGATGGCGAGCTGCGTCGATGTGATGAGTCATGGGCGCTTGATCCTCGGTATCGGCGCGGGCTGGTATCAGCACGAATACGAGGCCTACGGATATGACTACCCCGAGACGCCGGAACGCTTGCGCATGCTGCGCGAAGCGCTGCAGGTGGTGAAGGCGATGTGGACGCAGGACCGGGCTGAGTTCGAGGGCCGTTACTACCACCTTCGCGGAGCGATCAACGAGCCGAAGTCCGTGCAGCACCCGCATCCGCCGATATGGATCGGCGGCGCTGGCGAAAAGGTCACGCTGAAGCTGGTCGCGCAGCACGGTGATGCGTGCAACTTCAACGCCGACGTGGCGACCGTGCGTCACAAGCTGGACGTTCTGCGCGAGCACTGCGAGACGGTAGGCCGCGACTACGACTCGGTGTTGAAAACGATCGAGTTCTACACGATTCTTGGCGATGAGCGCGAGGTCGACCGAGTCGTTTCCGACACCGCGCGCCGCGCCGGCCAGGACGAGGGGTTCATTCGCTCCTGGTACCCGTGGTCAGGCGACGCGGACCGAGTCGCCCAGATCATTCGTGAGTACGTGGAGGCGGGCATCGAGTACGTCATCGTCAACGTTCCGAACGCATTCGAAGGCGGCGTCATCAGCCGCTTCGCCGAAGAGGTCTTCCCCCGCCTGGGAATGCGCTAGTCGCGCTCCATCTGCCGGTAGCCACGGGCCGGATTCCAGGACTCGACCACCAGGCGATTGCCGGCCTCGTTCAAGCGCGTGATCACGGCCTCGTGGATGTCGATGTGGAAGTGGTGAGCGGTGCTGCCCGATGGGACCTCGATGGCTGTGCCGGCAATCTTTGCCTCCCCCCTCCACCCGCCAGGAGCATCCGCCGGCGGATCCTCGGTCGGACCGTGGATCGCGACGCGCGGGTCGCGACGCAGGTCGAGCGCCTTGACGGCACCGGTCATCGACCCGATGCGCAGCTCCTTGTCGCCGAACTCGAGCTCGGTGCCGCTGATCCGCGGCGAGCCGTCACGGCGCAGCGTGGCCATCGTGAGGTGCTTGCGCGACGCCATCAGCGCGCGAACGCGCGACGCGAACTCGGGCGCGGCCGCCTCGAACTCAGCCCATGTCGCCACGGCGGTTGAGGATACCGGCCGAGGGTTGACCTAGCACGTGCGGAGGATCGCGACGCCCCCCAGATTGCGGCGCGGCCCTCGGTCCGTTCCGGGTCGAGGTAGGCGATCGGGTGATCAGCATTGGGACCGGGTCTCAAGAAATCCCCGCGCAGGTCAGCGCCAGCTCAATCTTCGGGCGGAAATGGCTCCTGATGCTGCGGATCGACCTGGGCTTCCGCAGTCTCATGGTCGGGATATGGGCCGTCCAGTCGCACACCTCTCGCCGTGCCCGCTTCGTCAATGTCGGCACTCAGCACGTACCACCGCTTGCCGAGGTGCAAGACCCCGCGATGGCGCTGGCCCGTCCAACTCTTGGGTGTGATTCCGACCCTGTCTTTCTCGGACATGATTCCGAACTCCTTTTGCTGCTCAGGGTATAACGAGGTTCGGGCGCAGAGCACCCCTCATATACTGGGGCCCGTGTCGGCCGCCCCCACGACCGGTGCCGTTCCGGATCTCGAAGGAATCTCCATCGTGCTCCCCGCACGCAACGAGGTCGCCAACATCGCCTCCGCGGTAGAGAAGTGCCTCGCCGTAGCTGAGCGATTGTCGCCACGGCATGAGGTCATCGTTGTCGACGACGGCAGCACGGATGGCACTGGCCAGGCGGTCGAAGCCATCGCCCGGGTCAACTATCCGCGGGTGCGACTGGTGACGCACAAGATCAACCTCGGGTACGGTGCAGGCCTGAGAACCGGCTTCAGACACTCTCGTTTTGGGCTGGTCTTCTTCACCGATTCCGACAATCAGTTCGACGTCTCCGAGCTCGAATACTTCATCCCCATGATGGCCGACCACGATCTCGTGACCGGTTTTCGAGTTTACAGGTACGACCCGGTTCTGCGCTGCATCCTCTCGTGGTTCTACAACCGCCTGGTGGGCGTGCTATTCGGCCTGCACGTACGCGATGTCGATTGCGCTTTCAAGCTCATGAGGCGCGAGCTGGTGCAGAAGGTGACGATCGAATGCAACAACTTCTTCGTCAACACCGAGCTGCTCGCCAAGGCGCGGCGATGGAACTTCCGGATTGCGGAGAAGGGGGTGCGTCACTATCCGCGCACAGCGGGCGAAACGTCGGTCAGGCCGTCCGACATCCCGAGAACGCTGGCCACGGTCTTCAGCATGTGGCGGCGCATCTACTTCCCCACGAGGCGGGAAATGGATCGCCTCCGCGCAGACGAGCTGTCCAAGTCAAGCGTGAGCGAGTTCATCCCGGCTCGCGACTGAACTGAAGCGAGAGTTCTACCGGGAATACAACCAGGTGGAGGATGTCCACTGGTGGTTCGTCGCCCGACGGAACATCCTGCTCGAGATCCTCAAGCGATATGTCGGCGAGAGTGCAGACGGCACGCGCCGCATCCTCGATGTCGGCTGCGGAACCGGAACCATGCTGACGTACCTGGCGCGATTCGGAAGCGCGGAGGGAGTCGATATAGACACCGAAGCAATCGAGTACTGCCGCGCCCGAGGCTTGAAGCAAGTGTCGCAGTCGGCCGCCGACAGTCTTCCGTTCGCCAACGACACCTTCGACCTTGTCACCGCTCTCGACGTCGTCGAGCACATCGACGACGACCTCGGTGTCTTGCGGGAGGTGAGGAGGGTCCTGCGTCCTGGAGGGCAGCTGCTGCTGACCGTGCCCGCCTACAGATTCTTGTGGGGCCGCCAGGACGAGATCAATCTTCACAAGCGCCGGTACGTGGCTCGTGAAGTGCGGGAGCGGCTGCAGGCTTCCGGTTACGAAGTCCAGAGGCTGTCCTACATGAATGCGCTTCTGTTTCCAGCCATCGCCGCGATCCGGCTCGTACGCCACGTCCTACCGGCGCCGGTAGAGCTCGAGTCGGACTTCGCTTTTCCAGCGCCTCGGCCCCTGAACGGCTTGCTGAGCAAGGTCTTCGGCACCGAACGGTACATGCTCAACCGATTCAATCTTCCGTTCGGAGTCTCGATCATGGCGCTCGCTCGGAAGCCTGACGAACACTGAATGTGACGAGAACAGGGTCCGCAGAAAATCGACTGCCCCCGCTCTGGCTGTCCGCAGCTGCGACCACCGCCGCAATAACGGTCGCTTTCGGAATCGCGCGCTGGGTCGCTCACTTTCTCACGAATCCGTATGAGGAGGACTTTCGCCTCAACTACGTAGCGGCCGAGATCGGGCTCACCCGCGGCTGGTCGCACATCTACGACCTCGACCTGGAACGACAGATCACAGCGAGCTTTGCGCCAGCGGGAGTCGTGATCGACTCATACCACAACTACGTGACGCCGCCTCCACTCGCGTGGTTGCTGGCTCCATTCACGCTGTTCTCGATCCCGACCGGATTTCTGCTCTGGACCCTTTTCAGCGTGGCGGCCCTCGTCGCCGCGTGGTGGCTTGTGTCTCCGGGCAAGGGCCTTGCCCGCGTCACGCTCTTGCTGGTGGCGCTGAGCCTGTGGCCTATGCACTACATGTTCTGGCTGGGCCAGACAACAGCGATCAGCATCGCCTTGCTTGCACTCACGTGGTGGCTTCTCGAGCGCGAGCGCTGGGCGCCGGCGGGCGTCGTGATGGCGGTCGCGCTCTTCATCAAACCGCAGCTTCTACTTCTGCTGCCGGTGGCGTTGCTCGTCAGCGGGCGATGGCGGCCGGCCCTGTTTTGCGCTCTGGCAGGCGGGATTCTTGCTGCCGTCTCCGTCGTCTCGCTGGGCCAGGGCGGGATCAACTCGTATCTCGCCAGCGTCGATTACACCAAGGGCAATCCGATTCACTCTGTTCTGACGTTTGCCTGGTTCGGTCGCGGGCCGGCAGCCACCGGCCTCGAGGTGATTGCGGGCGCGGCGGCGCTGCTACTCGCCTGGTACCGCCGCGACCGCATGGACCTGGTTTTTGCGCTTGGGATCGTTGGGAGCACGGCGTCGGCCTTTTATCTGCACGAGTACGACGCTGCCGTCTTCGTCCTACCTGCCTGGATAGTGTTGCGTTCCCGGCCCAGCGTGCCCCAGCAGGTTTGGCTGCTGGTGGGAATCGCCGCCGCCCAGCTGATCGCCATCGGGGTGTTCAAGCCCATGGTTTTGTGGGAGGCCGGATGGATCGCAATGCTGGGCCTCGAGCCTTGGCTGGCGACACAAGTCCGTCAGCTGCGCGCTATAAGCAGCGGCGCGACTGTCCCATGACAATTTGCTTATCAGGTGATAGATTCACCGCGCAATGCCCGCTTTTGCTGAGGACCGCAAGCCCCTGGACGACCTAGGCAAGGATCTAAGGGCTATCGGCGACCTGGTAACAAAGTGGCCCACTGATACACAGGGCGCCGCGCACGTCCAGATCCTTGAACTTCGCGACCGCTTCCACGCGATTCATGAAGAGTTGGCAGTAGCCGCCGAACGCCACGACTTGAGTCGCGCGCTTGCGCCAATGGCGGCGAATCTGCGAGGCGCAGCTGATGCCCTCCACAAGACTCATTCTGAAGGTCATTCCCACTAGTAGGTAAACCCCCTACCGCCTGGCTCATGGCCGCGCTTTGGCCTGAGCCAGCGCGAGCGCTACCGCCTCTTCGAAGTGCATCTGCCGTCCTTCCTCCCAAGCCGCGGCTGCAGCCTGCTCGCCAATAGCAGCACGCGCCGGCGCCAACGCGCTCTGGAGCAGCGACTCCCAGACGGCGGGCGGCCGAATGCCGACGCTTTCATGCATGGCTGACGCGGCGCCCGCCAGCCGCTGGGCCATCTCCGGCCGGTCCTCCGCCAGGCGCGCACTGAGAACGTCCAGTGTCCAGCCAAGCCGACGGTCCTTCAACGCACTGCCGGCTTGAAGGCTCTCCAGGATCGCCGCGTCAGCACTCTCGTGATCGTTCTGCAGGTTTGCGATCGCGGCCAGAAGGGCGAGGGTGGTAGATGCCTCATCTCCCCGCCCGAGCTCGCGCTGGATGGCAACGCTCTTCCCAAGCCAGTGCCGGGCGCCATCCACGTCGCCGACTGATCCATGAATCACCCCGAGGTTCTGGCTCACCTGGCTCGTTTGCAAGCGATCACCTTGCTGCGAGGCCAGGTCGAAGGCCTTTTCGGCGCACGCCGTGGCTTGCTCGTGGTCACCCAATGCCAGCATGACCAGGCTCAAGAACTTGAGGGCAAGCATCTCGTTGACGAGGTCCACCAGCTCTCGGGCTTCGGCCAGGGCTGCTTCGAGGATCGACCGTGCCGTTTCCAGCTCGTTCTGGGAGTACACGCATGCGCCAAGCTCCACCCGTGCGGCGGTTCGAAGCGGTGAAGCCACGCCCGACGTGGCAAGCAGCGATTGCAGCCATCCCCTGGCCTCGGTGTTGTACCCGCGCAGCCGCCAGAACTCGAACAAAGCGCCGGCAAGCTGAAATCCGAGCTGGGGGTCGTGGGCGATGGCCCAGCCCAGCGCCCCGCGGCAGTTGTCGTGGGACTCCTCGACCCGGTCCAACCAGCGCGAGAACTGGCCGGGAGCGCGCGACTGCGCCACCGACAAGAAGTGTCGCGCGTGTTGTTCCCGCACCTCTTGCTCTCGCCCTGTCGCCGCCAGTCGCAACGTTCCGTACGCGCGCATCGTCTCCAGCAGTCGGTACCGGCCTTCTTCCGCCACCAGCAGCGATTTGTCCACCAAACGGGTCAGCAGTTCGAGCACGGCCGCGCTGGTCAACGGCGGTCCCGAGCAGACCTCTTCTGCATCCCTGAGCGCAAATCGCCCGGAGAACACCGCCAGCCGACCAAACAGGAGCTGCTCCGGCTCCGAGAGCTGGTCATAACTCCAGTCAACCGCCGCTTCCAGCGTTCGCTGACGCTCAGCCGCGGTCCTGCTGCCGCCGGTTAGCAGCTGGAAGCGATCGCCCAGACGTGCGTCGATGTCCTGCACGGCCATCATGTGGCTGCGCGCGGCGGCCAGCTCGATCGCAAGCGGCAAGCCATCAAGGCGCCGGCAGATACCTGCCACCACTGGCAAGCCGTCAGCCGGCAGCTCGAAGCCGACCGCTCCGGCCCTGTCCAGGAATAGTTGAACCGCGTCGCTTTCCTCGAGCGGCGCAACCCACCACGTGACCTCGCCGGGGACGTTCAGCGGCTCGCGGCTGGTGATGAGCAGATTCAACTTCGGACACGTCCGCAGCAAGGTCTGGACCAGCCGGGCAGCCGCCTGGACGAGATGCTCGCAGTTGTCCAGGACCAGCAGGGTCTCGCGATCGCGAAGGTGGTCCTCGAGTGTGGCTTCCAGAGAGCGGTGGGCCTGCTCCGGAACATCGAGAGCAGCAGCAACGGCCTGCGGAACAAGTGATTCATCTGTGATTGACGCCAGCTCTACCAGCCAGACGCCGTCCGAAAACCTGGCCCGAAGGTAGGTCGCAAGCTGGATTGCCAGTCGAGTCTTGCCAACGCCGCCCGGACCGATCAGCGCCAGAAGTCGGGATTGCGATTGCAGCTCCTGCAGATGCTGAAGCTCGGCCCTCCGGCCGATGAAGCTCGTGAGCTCGAGCGGCAGGTTGGTCAGCCGCCGCGATGGCGATGGGGTCGTGCCGGCGCGGCGCTGCAATGCCGATATGAGTTTGTCGACATCGTGACGCCAGCGTGAGTTGCTGATTTCGAGGGCGTTCTTGTGACTGAGCTCGGCGATGCTCCCTGGCAGTTGCGCAACGCTCGGCATCCGAGCTCCTTGGAGAAGGATCGGAATGACGCGCATGTTGCGATCGAGGGCCGCTTGAATCTCGAGGCGCACATAGTCCTCCGGATCACGCAACCGCCGCTGCAACCACTGCTTGCCGATGAGGGCGATCAGGACATTACATGACGCGATCTCGCGGCTGAGCTGCACGGTGAAGTCGGCGCCCGGTTCAATGGTCTCGGTGTCCATGAACACGCTGTCCGCGCCGAAATGAGCGACGAGATCCGCATACAGGTGCCCAGCGTGGCCGGCCGTATCATCGCGGCGGTAGCTGATGAAGATGCGAGGTGAAGTCGTACCGTCGGCGTCTTCTTGTATCCGCATCACTCATCGGTCGAGGATGGTCAGCCTGGCCGGCCCCGGCCAGCAGGATTCTCCATCAAATGGCCGAGAATGACACGATGCCGCAGCCGGATAATGCGCTTTGATGAGGGGGCTATCCGACTTCCACCTTGGCGCGGATGTGGTGGCCGGCGACGGACGAAAAGTCGGAACGCTGGTCAGAATCGTCGTCGAAGAGAAGGGCTTCGATCCCCGCGCACTGGTGGTGAAAGAGGGGGAGTCTTTTGGGGGCCGCCTGCAAGCTGCTGAGTCGATTTTCATCACCGACGAGGTGGTGATTCCGATAGCGGCGGTCGAGTCAGTCGACCACGATCTGGTTCGGCTCTCGATGTCGGCGCCGGACGTCCGTCGCCAGCCGCCTTATCTCAGTCACCACTTCAGGCCGCTGACCGTAGAGAACGCGGCGCTGAAAGGAGCGGACGTCCTTACCGGCGGGATCGGAATCCCCAATGTCGAGGAGACCGCAGCGAAGGACAAGGGCCAGATCGAGATCGACGGCGGAGAGAACGTGATGCTGGGCAAGACCGGCCACCGGCTTGGCCGGGTCCGCGACCTCCTGTACGACCAGGGCGAATTGATCGGAGTCGTGATAAGGCCCGACGGTTTCTTCAGGCGAGACGTCGTGCTGCCAGTGCGCTTCATCGACCGCGCGGACGACATGGCGCTTTTCGCCCGCCTCGATGAATCTGACATCGAGAAACTGAAGCCGTTCATCGACGCCGAATGAAGAGACAGGAAAGAAGAGTCTTCAGCAAGCAGCCGGCGTGAACCCGCTGCTGTCCCCCATCGCAGCCTTGGGATCTGCCGCAGCTTTCGGCATCGGTGACTTCACGGGTGGCCTCGCTGGTCGGCGCACCCCGGCGCCCAGCGTCACGGTCGGCATCGAGGTGTGCGGCCTGGCCGCGCTGCCGCTCGCGCTGTGGTTGCTGCCCATCACCTGGGACTTGCAAGCGGCCGCGCTGACGTTTCTGGGCGGAGCTCTCGGTGGCCTCGGATTGATCGCTTTCTATCGAGCGATGGCGCTGGATCTGATCGGGCTGGTCGCACCCGTTGCGGGTGTCGTCGGCGCCGCGCTTCCCACCGCGGTGGGGCTCCTTACCGGCGACCGGCTGCAGACCTGGCAGCTCGGCGGCATCGGAGTGGGACTGTTCGCGATCTTTCTGATCAACGCCGGGAGTGATGGAACCGCGGAAAAGGGCAGACGTGGACTTGGCCTGGCGATCATGGCTGGTCTGTCATTCGGTCTCTTCTTCATCCTCTTCCACGCCGCGAGCTCGGCCGGCCTCACGGCATTTTTGGGCGGCCGCGCCGGCTCGGCGATGGCTGCGATTGGCGCCGCGCTGGTCACCGGCGTTTCATTTGTCCCTCGCCGGAGCGCGTGGCGGCTCATCGCGATCGCGGGCGTGCTGGACGGCGCCGGCGTGACCTTTTATCTCTTCGCCACGCACCACGGCGCTCTGTCGGTGACGGCGTTGCTAGCCTCGTTCTATCCAGCTTTCACCGTGCTCTGCGCACGCCTCTTGACGCGGGAGCGTCTCGCCCCGATTCAGGCTGTGGGCGCCGTCATGGCCCTGATTGCGATCGCGTTGATCGCGATCCCGTGAAGGCTCTGCTGCTGACTACGGCCGAGCCGCCGGGCGCCTGTCGTAAACCGACGCGATCGCTGCCAGGTCGAGGTCTCCGGCAGACTCCTCCGCGCTCTCGTACAGCTCTTTGGTCGCGATCGTGAGCGGGGTGGCCGCCCCGCTGCGCTGGTACAGCTTCAGCGCCAGCCGCAGGTCCTTGACCATGTCTCGCAGCGCAAAGGTGACCGGCTCGTAGCGCTGCTCCAGGAATCCCGCCTTGCGCCCGTTGAGCACCGGCGCGAAGCGGCTGAGGATCCAGAAGACGTCCTCGGCGCTGAGGCCGGCCGCCATCCCGGCTGACAGCAGCTCGGCCGCGAGAGCGGTGACCCCGGCAAGCATGCTGTTGCCGACCAGCTTCAGCGAGGCGGCGCTGCCCGGATCTGCCAGACGGCGTACTTCGCCAAGGTTTTGGAGCACCGGTCGAGCGCGCTCGACGGCGTCCTCGCTGCCAACAGCCAGCACGATCAGCGTGCCGGACTCGACGGCCCCGACACTTCCGAACACCGGCGCTTCGACAAATTGAGCCCCGGCACGTTCGACCAGCTGCGCGAGCTCCTTCGCCATGTCAGGTCCGGCGGTGCTCATCTCGACGAAGACCTGTCCTTGCGCCGTCTTTAGTGCACCGTCGTCGCCGAGGTAGGCCGCCCGCACCGCGTCGGCATCGGTGAGAATCGAGATCACGATCTCGGCCCTCGCGGCGGCTTCGGCCGGGGTTGCCGCGACCTTGCCCACGTCAAGCGTTTCCGCGCGTTCGCGGGTTCGATTCCAGAGCGTCAGATCGTGGCCTTCCGACTCGAGGCGGCGGGCCATCGCTCCGCCCATCTTTCCAGTGCCAAGGATTGCGACACGCATCACTGCTCCTCCTTCATCGTGGGTGCAGGGATAACCATCGCACTGTGCCAGCCTTACAAACCGAGTCGAGTCGGTTTTACGAGGCGCTCCGGACGGCTGCCGCGACCTGGTCGAGGGGCTCCCCTCCACTCACGCGAAGCCGGGTCCACACATAGCGGTCGCCCAGCATGTGCGAGTAGCCGAACCACGTCGTGGTCGCGTCGTGGTAGCCGGCTGCCGCGACCTGAGAAGCGACGCTCGCATTGAACTTTCCGCTGGGGTAACAGAACGAGACCACCGGGTGTCCGATCAGCTGCTCGAGGAACGCTTTGGACTCACTCAGCTGCGCCCTCACCGCGCCGAGCGATGCCGTGGCGAGGTTGACGTGACTGACGGTGTGCGATCCGATCTCGATCCCCGAACGGTCCGCCTCCCGAACCTGCGCCGCCGTCATATACCCCGGCTGTCCGACGAAGCCCGCGACAACATACTCCTCCGCTGTGAAATCGTGGCTCATGAGTATCGGCAGAGCGGTCCTGTAGAAGTCGGAGTATCCGTCGTCGAACGTCAGGATCACCGGCTTGCCAGGTAGGCCGCGTGCGCCCTTGAGATACGCGTACAGATCCTCGGTCGTAATGGGGTGGTAGCCGTTTCGAGCCAGCCAGTCCATCTGCGCGGCAAAATCCGCGGGTGTGACCGAGAGCGCGAAACCCAAGCGGTCGTTGCGGTCAGGGTTCACGCGGATGTAGTGGTAGGTGAGGATCGGCACATTGATGGCGGTCCGCCCGGGCGCCAGCACGTTGGGCGGCCGGGCAGCGGTGCTGAAGCTCCACCACCTCGACCCGGAGAGCGGCACGCCCCGAAGGGACCGGCCGCGGACCTCTACCTGATAGGTGGTCGAGTAACCGAGCTTGAACGCTTCGAAACGGAAGGTGAAGTCGTCGCGCCAAACAAAGCGCCCTTCCACCTTGGGTTGGATCGCGAACGACATCTCCACGCTCGGGCGATTCATCGCCTGGCTGAAGGTCATGACGATCGCGGCGTTGGCGGGGATGCCTGACGTCTTGGGTTCGACCGCTTCCAGGTAGGGGGCGACGCGGGCGACGCGGAGCGAAGGAGCATCGGCCGCTGCGGTCGCCGCCATGCTGGTGACCGCTTGCCCGCCGTCCCCGACAGGCGGAATCAGCGTGCGAGCAGCCACGCTCGACATCGGTTGCTCTCGGACCAACGTGTAACCCGCGCTGCCGGCCAGCAGGGCGAAGACGAGGACCGCCAGCGCAATGCGGTCGACCTGGCCGGCGAGGCGCCCGATCACGGCTTTTGCGAGACGGAGGACGACGCGGAAGCGGCCGGATGGCGTCTGCGCACGCTGAAAGAGACCATAACCACGACCACGACGACCCACAACAGGACAATCTCCCTATACAGGCGCAAGAACGCCTCCGGTTAGACGCCCTCAGGAGGTTCGACGGCCGCCGCCGGCGGCCCCAACCGTTCCGCATAGTGGGAGACCACCTCTTGCCAGATATCCAACCTGCTCATAAATCCACGGATTAAGATTCGAGTTGGCATCAGCTAGTAGGGGGTAAGGGCAATGACGGTACGCAAGTTGGCGTTGCTCGCGGTGGCGGTGGTCGCTGCGTTTGCATGTGGCACCGCTTCCAGCGGACCAACGACAGGCTCGACCATCACCCTGGGCGCCCCCCTCGGGCTCACTGGCTCTCTGACGAAGGAATCGATCCTGACCCAGCAGGGCTACAACCTGTGGCAGGACTGGATCAACGCGCGCGGGGGTATCCTCGTGGGCGGGGTCAAGCACCCGGTCGTGATTAAGTACTACGACGACACCAGCAGCGCCAACCAGTCGGCGGTGCTCATGCAAAAGCTCATCACAGAAGACAAGGCGCAGTTCTTGCTGGGTCCATATGGAAGCGCCGCGACCGCGACGGACGCCGCTATCGCCGAGCAGAACCAGATCCCGATGGTCGAGGCGAACGGCGCGGCGCAGTCGATCTTCAACCAGGGCTACAAGTACACCTTTGGCGTGCTCAGCCCGGCCAACAAGTATCTGCAGGGCGTGATCGACATGGCGGCCACCCTGAACCCCAAGCCGACCACCGTCTTCATGCTCAGCGCCGACGACAACTTCAGCCTCGAGGTCGCAAACGCAATCGTCACCTATGCCCCGACGAAGGGAATGACCGTGTTCCCTGTCAAGAAGTACAAGAACGGCGCCACCAACCTTTCGGCAGAGGTCCAGGCTGCGAAGGCGGCCAACGCCGACATCGTCCTCAACTCCGGCCATCTGCAAGAAGCGATCGCCATCAACAAGGCCGCGAAAGAGCAGAAGCTGAATGCGAAGATCTTCGCCTACTCGGTCGGTCCTTCCACACCGGACTTCATCGCCGCGCTGGGTAAGGACGCCGACTACGTCTATGACGGCTCGCAGTGGACTCCACAGGTCAAGTACACGCCCGCGTTCTATCTCACCGTGGCGCAGTACGTTGCGGCGTACAAGGCCAAGTACCCGGGGCTGGGCGATCCGGACTACCACGTCGCCGAGTCGACGGCCGCATGCCTGGCCCTGCAGCGCGCCATCGAGAACGCCGGCTCGCTCGACGCGAAGAAAGTTCGCGACGCGCTTGCGGCGCTGGACGTGACGGTCTTCTTCGGGCAGATCAAGTTCGACACCCGCGGGATCAACATCTACAAGCCGATGGTCGTCGAGCAGATCCAGAGCGGCGTGCATCACACGGTGTTTCCCTCGAACATCGCCGACGCCCAGCCGATGTACCCGACCCCCAACTGGGACCAACGCTGATCCGAAAGAGCCTCTAGGCAATTGGCGGACTTCGTCCAGCTGGTCGTTCTCGGCCTGCTGGCCGGAGGCGTCTACGTCGCGGTCGGCATTGGTTTCGGGCTGGTGTGGGGCGTCCTCAACATCGTCAACCTCGCACACGGGGCGCTGGTGATCATCGGCGGCTACATCACGTGGCAGCTCTTCTCGGCGTTCCACATCGATCCGTTCCTGAGCCTGCCTGTTGACGCCGTCGCGCTGTTTGTCCTCGGCTATACGCTCCAGCGAGGGGTGATCAATCGGATCATCAGGGCGCCGCTGCTGTTCACCTTCCTGCTGACGTTCGGGTTGAACCTCGTGATCATCAACGTCCTGCTCCTGATGTTCGGGTCTGACTTCCGCTCGGTCACTCCCTCGTATTCAGGCCAGGGACTGGAGCTCGGGAATGTGGTCGTCCCCTACACCAGGCTCGCATCGCTCGGGGTCGCCATCCTGACGGCGGCGGCGCTGGCGTTCGTGCTCAACCGGACCCGGATAGGACTGGCGATCAACGCCATCTCGGCTGACCGCGACGCTGCCCAGCTCGTCGGCATCGACCTGCGTCATGCGTATGCCATGACCTATGGATTGGGGGCCGCCTGCGCAGGCGTCGCAGGCGGTCTGATCGCCATGATCCAGGCGATCACCCCGACTGCGGGCGAGCCCTACACGCTGCAGGCATTCGTGGTCGTGATCCTTGGTGGCCTGGGTCGGGTGAGCGCCACCGTGGTCGGAGGCCTGGCTTTCGGCCTGGTCGAAGCCTTCGGGCAATCCATCCCTGGCTCGGGTTCGGTCTTCGCCAACGCGATCGCCTTCGGCCTCATGGTGCTGGTGCTGGTGACCCGTCCGCAGGGCTTGATGGGCCGCCTACGTTGAGGGCAGGGATCGGTTCGAGCCTCGCCTGGCGCAGGATCTTCTTGATCGCGGGAGCGATCATCGCGACTTACGCGTTGCTGGCGCCGCTGACCTCGCTCGACGCCGTCCAATCGGCCGGCGTGCCGCTACTTGCCGACAAGCTTTGGTTTCGCATCGCGACGTACATCGCCATGTTCATGGTGATGGCGACCGCCTGGAACATCATCGGCGGGATCACCGGATACGCAGCATTCGGAAACGTAGCGTTCTTCGGCATCGGCGCTTACACGACGGGCATGCTCGTCGCCAAGGCGAAATGGCCATTTCTTGCCGCGCTGCCGCTGGCGCCTGTCGTCGCATCCGCATTCGCCGCGCTGATCGGGCTACCTCTGCTCAGGTTGCGTGGCCACTACTTCGCCGTGGCGAGCCTGGGCGTGGGCGTCGCTGTGGGCGAGCTGGTGCAGAACATCGACTACGCAGGGCAGCCATTGTTCGGCGGCGCTAGCGGACTCTTCCTCCCCATCCTCTCGATCGACAACCGCGGGCTTTTCTTCTTCTATCTAATGCTGGCGGCGGCGGCCATCGCGATCGCGGTGACCTGGTGGGTGCTGCGCAGCAGGTTCGGGTACGGACTGATCGCCATACGCGAGAACGAGGAGGCGGCCTCCGTGATCGGTGTCAACACAACCGCCTACAAGGTCGGCGCTTTCGCGCTCGCCGCAGCCCTTACCGGCCTGGCGGGTGGGATCTTCTCCCAGTGGAACGTATTCATCAACCAGGACAACGCGTTCCCCATCGAATACAACGTCCAGATGATCCTCATGGCGCTCATCGGCGGCACAGGCACGGTGTTCGGTCCAGCGGCAGGCGCGGTCCTCCTGCAGCTCCTGATCCAGTTCCTGGGTGGCAGCCTGCCGATCTCTTTCGACATCCCCTTCGTCTCGACCGACGCGCGACCGATCGTGGCGCAGGTCATCCTCGGTGTCCTGTTGGTAGTGGTCGTGATCTTCATGCCCCGCGGCGTGATCGACTTCTTCGGCGGCCGCAGCCGGTTGAGCCTGTCCTACCTACGCCGGTCGCTTAGGGAGACGTCCCTTTGAGCGCGCCCCTGGCGTCCCAGCTCGAACTGCGCGACGTCACCAAACGATTCGGTGGCGTGGCCGCGGTCGACGGTGTCACTTTCGATATCGCGAAGGGCGACATCGTCGGCATCATCGGTCCCAACGGCGCCGGCAAGACGACTCTGCTGAACTGCATTAGCGGCCTGCAGCGCCTCGACGGTGGTGACATTCGCTGGCAGGGCGACTCGATTAGCGGCCTTGCGCCGCACAGGATCGCGAAGCTGGGGATCGGCCGCACGTTCCAGATCGTCCGGCCGTTCGGCTCCATGACCGTGCGCGAGAACGCCGCGATCGGCGCGCTGTTCGGCAGCGCGGAAGCCCGCCGCCGGCCCAAGGAGGCGTTCGAGCAGGCCGACGAGGTGCTGGAGCTTGTCGGACTGAAGGCCAAGGCAGGGCTCGCGGTGTCCACGCTCACGATCCCAGACCGAAAACGACTGGAGGTCGCGCGCGCGGTGGCGACGAAACCGCAGCTGCTGCTGCTTGACGAGGTGATGGCCGGCCTCAACAACGTGGAGATCGACGAAGCCCTCGATATGGTGAGGGCAGTACATGCGACCGGCGTGACAGTGCTCCTGATCGAACACGTCATGCGCGTGATCGTCGGCGTCTGCCGGCGGGCGATCGTCCTCGACTTCGGCCAGGTCCTGGCGCAGGGAGAGCCCGAGGTCGTGCTCCGTGACGAGCGCGTGATCCAGGCCTACCTGGGTGAGCGATATGCGAAACGGCGTCAGCCCTGAGCCGCTGCTGGAAGTCCGCCGGCTGACAGCCGGATTCGATGCCGGGCCCGTCTTGTTCGGGATCGACCTCGAAGTGGCCCCGTCCGAGCTCGTCGCGCTCGTCGGCGCCAACGGAGCAGGCAAATCGACGCTGCTTGGCGTGCTCAGCGGACTGGTCCGCGCGACCTCGGGGAGCATCTCACTTGCCGGCGAGGACGTCACCAATGCACGCCCTGAGGTGCTCGTCCGGAAGGGCGTCGCTCACGTGCCCCAGGGCCGGCGCCTGTTTGGGACGATGTCGGTCGAGAAGAACCTGCTCCTCGGCGCATACCTGCGGCGCGATGGTGAGATACGTGGCGACCTGGTGCGCGTGCTCGATCTCTTCCCCGCTCTCAAAGACAAGCTGTCCCGCGAGGCGGGCACGCTGTCGGGCGGAGAGCAGCAGATGGTGGCCATCGGGCGGGGCTTGATGGCGCGGCCCAAGCTGCTGATGGTCGACGAGCTGTCGCTCGGTCTCGCGCCCAAGGTCGTCGACCACCTGATCGAGGTGATCCAGCAGATCAACCGCGAGGGAACCGCGCTCATCCTGGTCGAGCAGGATGTGCTCGTCGCGCTGGACGCGGCGAATCGCGCCTACGTCCTGGAGAACGGACGGGTTGCATTGAGCGGCAAGGCCGCCGATGTCAAGGAAGACCCGGGAGTCCGGCGCGCTTACCTGGGCCTCTGACCGGCTCCCGCTTATCGGAGCTCGAGATGAAGGTCGATCGCGGGCGCGTCGTCCTGCCTGCCGAGGATGACCACCGCGGCGCCTTCGGCGGGCCCGATGGTGATCGTCGTCGAGTTGTTGAAGAAGTTCTGGTTGCCGCCGAGCCGTCCTTCTGTGTAGTTCGGCAAGACTGCGACGGTCTTGCTCTTGGCGCCGAGCGACCCGGCCAAAGTCAGATTGCTCTGCGTGAAGGGAATTCGCAGCGACACCCCGACGCCGACGCCGGCATTGAAAAGGCTCAACAGGACTCCGACGGTGAGCACGAGGAAGAAACCACCAGCGCCGCAGCCCCAACCCCGATTGCGATAGCGGCTGCGAATCACCGTCCGCTCGGGAGCCGGGTGATCTTCCATAGGGGACTACAACATACGTTGTGCTCGGCGCGTGCCGACGATCCGGTCGCGGCCCGGCATGTAGTCGGGGATGACCCGTGCCGTGAGACCGGCGCTCTCTACAGCCGAAACGTAATCAGCCGTCGGAGTCAACGCCAGCCTGTGGGCTTCCGAGAAGTGCTCGATTCCGGAATTCGTTCGCACCAGGTGGTGCATGTCCAGCACCGTGATGTGGCCTTCGCGGCGGCTGAAAGCGAGCCGGACCACCATGACCTCGTCGTCGT
The DNA here is from genome assembly GCA_001917815.1 of Chloroflexi bacterium 13_1_40CM_65_17. GTDB lineage: Bacteria > Chloroflexota > Dormibacteria > Dormibacterales > Dormibacteraceae > UBA10449. The sequence goes on from MNES01000006.1 coordinate 20,627, forward strand.
GGGCGATGTCCGGTTCGCCCCGGTAGTCGTCGCTCCAGGCCTCGGGACGAAGCCAGCCGTCGAGTATCAGGACTCCGCCCGGAGCGACGTGTGCCGCCAGCCGCTGGATCGTTGATTGCATCTCCGCCGGATCGGTCACGTAGCCGATGCTGCTGAAAAGGCACATGACCGCATCGAACGACTTGCCGAGATCCAGCGTCCGCATGTCACCCATGTGCAACGGAACACCGACGAGGCGCGGCCGCGCCACGGCGAGCATATCTCGACTCTGGTCGAAGCCCTCGACCTTGTACCACCGGCGCAGCTCGACCAGGTGGGCGCCGGTGCCGCACGCAATATCGAGAAGCGTCGCTGCGTTCGGGTTTGCGTCCTGAATGATGGCGTGCAACTCCACGGCGTCAGCGGCGAAGTCCTTGATTCCGGCCCCCGCGTATAAGAGCTCGTAGATGCGAGCGCTCTTGCCGTACACGAGGGCATCATGCGACATCGCCCGTTGTGGCTCTGATTGGCTCGCCCGAAGCCTGGCCATGCGCCCTCATGAACAGCGGAAGCGCGAGCCCGAGCAGTCCTGCGCTGGCCATGAGGGCGGCGCGAATCGACACTCCCGAGGCGACGGCGCCGATGATTGGCCCTCCCACGATCTGGCCGAGCGCATCGGCTTGCCCATCGACCGAGAACAGGGTCGCGCGATTGGCGGGGTCCAGCGACTGGTTGAGCCATGCCCGCTGCACCGGCCCGAACGCCTGCCTCATGACATTGGCGACCCAGATGAAAGCGATCGCGACGGCGAGGTTGGTGGCGAGCGCAAAGCCGGCCAGCGCGACCGCCCGGGCGGCCGTGAACGCAAGCAGCGATCGGGTCACGAGCTGGTGGTCACCAAGGTCGAGGCGCCGCCGGATCACCTGGGTGATCGCGATGCCGAGGAGCGCGGAACCACCGCTTATCAACCCGAACCACAG
>MNES01000010.1 GCA_001917815.1 Chloroflexi bacterium 13_1_40CM_65_17
AACCAGGAAGATACGCCGCTGGTCGCGGAGTCAGAGTTGGCAGTACCTAACCCTTGATGGCTGTCTAAAAGGGTCGGCGAGGGCTCGCGATCTGCGCGGGTGAGGCGGGGACCGACGACACCCTTGCGTGCCAAACGGCGCACTAACGTATCGATGAGCCCACGGACGATCCAGAATCTCGCGCACTTCAGAGGATGGGGCGAGGAGGAGAGTTCGAAGAGCGTCCACTAAGGGGAGCCAAAACTGAACCTACGCGCGACTTCTCGACCACCCGACAGTCGCTGCACTGCAGAAACCGTCCAGCAACCGAATGGATGCTTTTACCCGGGATTCGTGGCGGCCACCAGTAGCCATGAGATGTGGTCGGCGTGGAGAATGGTGTCGTGAGAACAACGCTTGAGCAGGTGCGAGCGAAGCGGCCACAGATCGAGCGCCTTCTGAAGGCACGTGGTGCCGGCAATCCTCGGGTCTTTGGCTCGGTGGCTCGCAGCACGGCCGACGACCGAAGCGATGTCGACATCCTGGTTGACTTTCGGGAGCCGGCGCCTGAGGGCTTTGCCTATTTTGGCGCGATAGACCAGCTTGAACAAGACCTGAGGCGCTTACTGGCCGCCTCGGTGCATGTGAGCGTCGTGGATCCGACGTCGCCAGCGGGACAGAAGATCCTGCGAGAGGCGGTGCCTCTCTGAGCGAGGAACGCGACCGACGCTTATTAGAATTCATCGAGAGTCGTATCCGCCACATCCAGGCGGCATTGCGCCAGGATCCGCTAGCTCTCTCAGACGAAGGTCGACTTGCTGCGCACGCAATCCTTTGGAATTTGATGACGCAGGCGGACGCAGCAGGTCGCCTGTCAGTTGAGGTGAGGAAACGCCATCCCCAGATCCCATGGGATCAAGTACGCGGCTTTCGGAACGTAGCTACCCACGCCTACGAAAGTTTGCACTTGAAGCAAGTCGGCGTGGTCATAAACAAGGATTTGCCGATGCTACGCGACGCTTTGAGCAGGAGTTGGGAGCGAGGGATGAGAAGACTCCCGATGAAAGACATGGTCTTGACCAGCCGAACAAGCACGCTGGACGTGAGGGTGGCGATCGGACCGCATCGCCCAAGCACACTCGAGGCGAAGAAATGGAGCGTTGATACGCATTAGATCGATGGCCGACATTTAGGTGTCCCGGACGCGCGTGCACGTGGCTCGACAGGTCTCGATTACTCGGAAACGGACCGTGGCTGGGCGAAGTCCGCGAACTTGGCTCTCTATAAGGGTCGAGCTCGTCGAAGGCCGAGGGGAGCGGCGCTGGCCGCGGCCTGGGCGCCTGCTCGCCGCGGACCGGAATCACACGTTCGCTCAGTTGGCGCTCGCTGTCGATGATGCCTTCGCGCGCTGGGACCGCTCGCATCTACACGAGTTCCAGATGTCCGACGGCACCCGACTCGGGACTACAGATCCAGAGTTAGACAACGAACACGTGGTCGACGACGGGAAGGCGAGGCTCTTGCGCCTTCAGCCCGGTGAGAAGTTCATCTACGTCTTCGACCTCGGCGACGACTGGACCCACCTTTGTACGGTGGGCAACACGGCCCTAGACCCGATTGAAACCCTGGGTATTGTTCCCGCAGCACCGACTCCGTACTTCGGATGGGGTGAAATCCCGGACCAGTACGGAAGAGCTTGGGACGGCGATGATGGGGAGTCGCAGCCCCCGCCCGATCCAGAGTTTCTGGACCTGCCGCCATTGCGTCCGTGGTGGGGGGCCTGCATCTGCCGAGTGGCTTGGAAAGGGGCGCCGCGACTAACGACCGCGCTCCTGGAAATGCCGCGGTGTGCGATACAAGCGTGACTCCTTCGTACAGCAACGCTGGCGACAAACCGTGATGCGCGGCGGCACGCTGTGACACTCAGCGAATTCGAGGCGGCATTTCTGAACGGAGTGCAGGGATCTGTTAACCGCAAGGTTCGGGGTTCGAGTCCCCGCTCCGGAGCCAAATCCGAACTCGAAGCCAGGTTTCAAGGCGGCGATATTGCGGTGATCGGTGCGGGCTCGATGGAGAATAGGACAACGAGGGAAGTGAGCCTGACTCCTCGACGCCTCGCATGTTTAGTCGGGGAGTAATCCCAGGTGGCGGGTGGTGCCTGTGCATTTCGAGAAATTCTCATTCGGCTTCATCCAGATCGACGGCATAGCCTATGACTACGACTTGGTCATTGACCGGGGCGAGGTTCGAAAGCGGAAGAAGAAGGTCTCCAAGCAGTATCGGGACGCCTACGGCCACACGCCGGTCTCGGTCGAGGAAAACATCCCGTGGCGCTGCCGCCGGCTGCTTGTCGGAACTGGAGCACAGGGCCGGCTGCCAGTGATACCGGAGGTGCACAAGGACGCACAGCTTCGGAAAGTAGAGCTTGTAATTCTTCCGACAAAGACGCCATCACCATCCTCAATCGTGGCGATTTACATGCGAACGCCATACTCCACGTTACCTGCTGAGCTCACCTCAGCTTAGCCACGGAGAGATGGGGCACGATACCTGCTCGATGCCAGGTGCGAGTCCATAAATGGCCGAGCAAGGAGCTATCGGGGACCGTCGCAGAGTGTGCCCGTGGTGAGCAAGACACCGCGACTCTTGCGGCAGCTGAGTGAGCTCGACCGGGTCCTCGACTATCTCGAGCGAATGAACCTGCATGACCGGACCGACGTATCGATGACGGTGACCGACCTGCTGCAGGCGTCTGGGTTCGCCGAGACGCAGGATCGGGAGCCAACGGTTCTGATTCCCAGGGTGCTTGACGTGTGCGGCGCCAGCTAGCTGCATTTCGCCAAACGGGAGTGACTTGGTCCGGTGTCCGAACAAGGCACGCCTGGGTTTACCCACCTCTGCTTGTCCTCTACCTGCGGGGCATGCGCCCAGGTCGGCGCCGCGCGCGCCCATTGGCCTGACCGACCTGTTAAGGCACTCTCAGCATTGAGTCCGGAGCACGTCAGTGCAAAAGTCGAATCTGGAACCAGGAAACGATAGGTGCGTGTGCGGACGCAAGCTCGAGGCCGCCGCCGTTTACGTCTACCGCTCCCACACGGACCGCTGCGTATTTCACCGCTGTGGGTGCGGCGCGGAGTGGACCGAGCACGAGACCGACATCGACCCAATGGACCCTGTCAGCTCTGACGAAGTAATCGAGGTCCACACGCGGCTGGCCACGTTCGAAGGTTCAATCTCCGAGCTGCTTCAGAAGCGATCGGCCTAAGGCCACGCAAGCGATCGTGCCCATTTAGCGAAAGCAACATTCACGAAACACTCGGAGGGCATGTCGTCCGACCCGGCGCTACAGGGCGGACTAGAAGCCAGCGACGCTTGGTCATCTGAACCTTCAGCGTGACCGACGCTTTCGCGAGCGTCATCTACTAATGGGGCTTCGGCCAGAGGACGCTATGGGTAACGCCGCTAGCCCTTCGTCTCTAGTACGGCGATCTTGGGGGCTTTCGGCGCCTTCATGAGAGCGTCCAGCCCTGCCACAACACAGTCTCGTACTGCGTATTCGGCGCGGTCTTCGGGACGGATTTCCAATTCAACGCGCCCCTCCAGCACCGGCCCGTTAACCGTGGTGCTGATGAAATGGGCTTTATTGATAGCACTTGATACGCTCGCGGCCACATCATCGCTATCAGGTTTGAACTCAGCCAGTGAACGGATGTGAAGCGATGCAAGAGGGGTGGAGCGGCCGATTGTTAGTCAGCGCGTGGGGACCGCGACCACATCCACCGCAACCCATGTTGCTACCCATGTGGCTGCCGGCGCGCTCGGTGAGTTTGAGCTGAGTTCAGCCGAGAGCCCGTGTACCTTCAAATAACGACCTCGGCCAGGAGGGACCGGCGGCGTCCCATCGTCCGCACCTGGGTGGCGTTTCCTCGATCGCTACCCGCACCTGACCAGGGGTGGTTAGAGCTATTGAAGGCACGACTCTCGCCGACCTTCCGAATCAGTACTTGCTTGGTGCCTTTGTACTAAAGCTCGAGACCAGCTGCTGCACCCGCGATTTGCCGCACTTGGGGCACTTTGGCGGTCGTTTCTTGAGGCGGTCGTGTTCGCTGATCGGGACGCTAACCTCAAAGTGCTTGCCGCACGCCTTGCACTCGAACTCATAGATAGCCATGACTTTCGACCTCCGACATCAGCCCACCACCGGCAACGCCCGCGCCGTCAAGCCCCCACCGGCGACGAGGCCTGTAGGCCGAGCAACCCACTCCGCCAGTCTGATGCGAACGGTGACAACGCCCACTGCGATCGGGCCGACAGACGCGCTCGATAGGAGGACTTCGCCGGCGGCGCGGCGGCCGTGATGGCGGTGTTACTGATCGTCCATAGGAATGAATGGACTTGAACACACCCGTGCGGAGCGGCATACTCCCAGTGAATCATCGCCGGTCTGCTTTATTTGGGCTTAGAGCAGAATGGCTATGTGGCTCCCGACCTGCAGGCGTCTTATGTTCAACAAGCGGGGCGCCTCGACTACACGGCGGTGGTCAAGTCGGACGGCCAGGGAGTCTGGAACTGCGAACACATCACCCACCTCGACCCTTCCTCAGCGATCGAATGCGCGCGTCGTGAAGTCGCGCGGCGAGCTACCCCCGAGAAACACTCCAAGCCCACATGACGCGGCCGGCGACAGTATGGCAACCTCCACTACTTCGCTGGTGAGCCGGTGGTCCGACCACTCTACGGGCTAGTCCTTCAGAGCCACGGACCGACGTGGGCGAACATGAGAAACGTGCCAGCACCTGCTCCTCCCTCTATGGCTTTGCTTCGCGCGAAGATTGAGTCTGACGTGCCAGTTGGGGCGGGGCGGCCGCCACTCGGCGCATGCCTACCTCGCGGCTTTAGCAGCCCCCACGGCTTCTTCGGCCATGTCGTAGAACTCTTTGATCGGGATCGCCGTAAGGGTTTGCGTACTGACTGTTCCGCGCGAACCGGCCGCCAGCGCAATCCGGGCGGCGGCTTTCTCATTTGGTAGCTCGGTCACGGTCACGATGTCGTACTCGCCAAGCAGCCCGTAAGCGGCCACGACGCGGCCGCCGGCGTCATTGACCAGCTTCTCGTAGGCTTCGTAGCGCTTCCGACCTTCGCCGATCGTCTTTGCGCCTTCGGTAGTCAAACGAACCAGGGTCACAAATGTCATCCAGTTACCTCCTCGGTGGCCGCCCCAACGAGCCGGATACTACGCCAACGACGGCGAAGAACAACTTCGCCCAGTCGCCGATCTCGCTGGAGACACCGATCGGCGATGAGGACGATGCCCAGCTCGGCGATTTCGTCGAGGACAAGGAGGCCACGTCCCCCTCGGACGCCGCCTCGATCACCATGCTCCATTTTGCGGTCGAGGCCGCCCTCGGTACCGCTCGCGCGGGACGAGGGTACGAGCCCTTGCTGATCAGGCGCGGACGATCCGCATCCCGGTCCACGGAGATCATCTGGGCCGGGAGCCCACCGACGAGGAGATTGCCGAGGAGATGGGCCTAACGCTCGAGCGGGTGCGGGAGGTGCTCCAGCTCCGTTTTGGGCTCATTGATGGCCGCGAGTGCACCCTGGAGGAGGTCGGCAAGCGCTTTGGCGTGAGCCGCGAGCGCATCCGCCAGATCGAGTCCAAGACCCTGCGCAACCTGCGACATCCCTCGCGCTCCCAGAAGCTGCGGGGCCACATGTAGTAGCGCGCCGCCCGGGGGCATTTGCGCGTGGCGTCCCGAAGCGTTGTTCCGCACTACGGCCCGCGAAAGAGGTGGGTGGATAATGGTTTCAAGCCCGTACAGGCGGACCGCAACGACTCTTATGAAAACGAGGAGGTGGTGGCCCTAGCCCCGGACCCAAGGATCAAAGTACGTGTACCCGTTCGAGAGGTTCAGTGAGCGAGCCAAGAACGCTCTGTCGCTCGCCCAAGAAGAAGCAGAAAGGTCGCACCACAGCTACATCGGTACCGAGCACCTGCTTCTGGCTCTGCTCCGCGAGGATGAGAGCCTGGCCAGCAAGGTCCTTCACAACCTTGGCGTCGAGATCGGAAAGGTCCGCCAGGCGATCGAGTCCATTGTCGGCCGCAACGAGCGGATTATCGTCCAACAGATCATCCCGACCTCGCGCGTCAAGAAGGTGATCGAGATCTCCTTCGAGGAAGCGCACCGGATGGGGCACAACTACGTCGGTACCGAGCATCTGCTTCTTGGTCTCCTCAGGGAAGGGGAAGGCATCGCCGCTCACGTGCTCGAGGATCTCGGAGCCACCCTGGACAAGGTGCAGGCCGAAATCGAGCGCCTACTCCGCGACTCCACCGTGGAAAATATCGAGCCGCCTCCCAAGAAGCCGTCGAAGACCCCCCTCTTGGACCAGTTCGGGCGCGACCTGACCGAGCTTGCTCGCTCCAACAAGCTAGACCCCGTGATCGGCCGCGAGACCGAGATCGAGCGCGTGATCCAAATCCTCAGCCGCCGGACCAAGAACAACCCAGCCCTGGTCGGCGAGGCAGGCGTCGGCAAGACTGCGATCGCCGAAGGCCTGGCTCAACTGATCACGCTTGGTAACGTCCCCGAGTCGCTCATGAACAAGCGCGTGCTTACGCTCGACATGGGCCCACTAGTCGCCGGTACCAAGTACCGGGGCGAGTTCGAGGAGCGACTGAAGAAGGTCCTCGATGAGATTCGCTCCAGCCGCGAGGTGGTGCTCTTCATCGACGAGCTCCATACTCTGGTCGGCGCTGGCGCCGCCGAAGGCGCCATCGACGCCGCCAGCATCCTAAAGCCCGCTCTGGCGCGCGGCGAGATCCAATGCATCGGGGCGACTACGCTCAACGAGTACCGCAAGTACATCGAGAAGGACGCCGCCCTTGAGCGCCGCTTCCAACCCGTCTTCGTCGACCAGCCCACCATGCTGGAGACGATAGACATCCTGCAGGGCGTCAAGTCGCTCTACGAGAAGCACCATCGGGTCACCATCACCGACGCCGCGGTCCGGGCAGCGGCTGCTATGAGCGACCGCTACGTCAGCGACCGCGCCCTCCCCGACAAGGCGATCGATCTCATCGATGAGGGGTCGGCCCGCGTGCGCGTGAAACTGACCACGACCCCGGCCGAGCTCAAGCAGCTCCAGAAGGAGATCAAGAAGCTGCAGGCCGAGAAGGAGGAAGCGAGCGCGCTCCTGGACTACGAGACTGCGGCCGCACTAGGTGACAATGCGAACAAGCTCAGGGAGAAGTACGCGAAGCAAGAGTCCGCCTGGCGTGACAAGCTGGGCGAGACCGTCCCCGAGGTGGGCGAGGAGGACATCGCCCAGATCGTGGCCGCCTGGACCGGCGTCCCTGTCTCGCGCCTCGTCGAGGAAGAGACAGCGCGCTTGCTGCGCATGGAGGACGAGCTGCACAAGAGGATGGTCGGCCAGGACGAGGCAATCATCACCGTCTCGCAGGCGGTACGGCGCGCACGCGCGGGACTCAAAGACCCGCGCCGTCCAATTGGTTCGTTCATCTTCCTGGGCCCGACTGGAATCGGAAAGACCGAGCTCGCACGGGCGCTGGCTGAGTACCTCTTCGACTCCGAGGACGCGCTAATCAAACTCGACATGTCGGAGTTCATGGAGCGCCACACCACTGCGCGGCTCGTGGGCTCACCGCCAGGCTATGTGGGCTACGACGAGGGCGGGCAGCTCACGGAAGCCGTGCGCCGACGGCCTTACTCAGTGGTCCTTTTCGACGAGATCGAGAAGGCGCATCCTGAGGTGTTCAACATGCTGTTGCAGATCCTCGAGGACGGTCGGCTGAGCGACGCGAAGGGCAAGGTGGTGAACTTCGCGAACACCGTGATCATCATGACGTCGAACCTAGGTATCCGCGATGTCAACCAGGCGGGGACGTCGCTCGGCTTCCAGCCGGCGGTGGTCGACGAGTCGGATGAGGTCGAACGGCGCCACAAGAACACGAAGGAAAAGATCGACGAGGAGCTCAAGCGGATGTTTCGCCCCGAGTTCCTCAACCGTGTCGACGCGGTGGTCGTCTTCAAGAGCCTGACCACCGGGCAGATCCGGCAGATCGTCGATCTTCAGCTGCAGCGGCTCGGCAAGCGTCTAATTGAGCTGCAGATAACGATCGAGGTGACCGATGCGGCCAAGGACCTTCTCGCCAAGGAGGGCTATGACCGGATCTACGGAGCGCGTCCTCTGCGACGCTTGATCACGAACCGGATCGAGGACCAGCTCTCCGAGGAGCTGCTCCGCGGCCGAATCTCGCGCGGGGACGTGGTGGTGGTAGACGTCACTCCCGGCGACGGCTTCACTTTCCACGCCGAGCCGCGACGAAAAGGGCCCGCTTCCCCGATCCAGCGCATCGGCTAAGAACATAGTTGACGAGGGTTTTCTAACAAATGACGGGCGAGGGCAGGGCACCCAACGAGGTGCTCAAAGTAGCTGGCGCCTCCAGGCCAATCTCGGTGGCCGGGGCCATCGCCGGAGTCATCCGGAGTCAGCAGCGTGTCGAGGTTCATGCCATCGGGGCTGGCGCCGTCAACCAGGCCATCAAGGCCATCGCTATCTCGCGCGGTTACGTCGCGCCCGCCGGCCTTGACCTGATATGTATCCCGTCCTTCATCGACTTGACACTCGATGGGCAGGAAAGGACCGGGATCAGACTCCTTGTGGAGGTGCGCTGACGCGGTGTCATCGATCAGATAGGCGCGGCGATGCTATCTGGTTTGAGCAGACAGAAGGTGGCGACCGGCAGTCAGAATGCTTACTGTGGGATCGGCCTCGGTTACGGGGTCGACATGGCGCGCCATTAGCACGCACTGTCACCGAGTGGAGACAATCGGAAGCGCGGTTGGATCGATGTAGCTAATTGATCCAGGGTGTACATGCCGAGACCATCTCGTTCAGTTCGTATGCGGATGCGTCCGAGATGGCCCTTACTCGGGGATGGCCCTGGTTGGGTGAGGCAGGACTTCAAGACAGCTGCGAGGTCAACCTGGGTGGAGTCCCGCCACGGCGAGTCCGCTTAAGAGTCTCCGAGCCCAGGCTCGTGGCCACAGCACTACGTGCTCCATTGAGCTTCTCGGATTGGACCGGCTTTTCACGCCTCGCATCCAGATCGAACTCACTCTGCAGCCGAATAGCTCCGGCACCCGTCTAACGGTCAGTGGTCTTTTTGCCCGGGACATGGCAGAGGACCCAAGCAGCGATCCAGAAGTGTCTCGGCATCTGGCCAATGAATGCGTGCGTTCGCTGATCGAGAAGGTGGCCGAGGAGATCGAGAAACTGAAAGGTAATCGGAGTCAACCAGGCGCTCAAGGATAGGCACTCGGCGCAAATAGCGCTCTCAAAGCGCGAACGATGCGCGAGGTTGTTGAGCGGATCGTAGAAATTGAGGAGCGGTCTTCAATTGGCGGGTATCAATCGAATCGAATCGAGCAAAGCGGCACTAAAGGGATTGCCGAGCCGGGCCATTCGGAGTCGTTGAGGTCATTTGGTGCGGGGTCGCGGTGCGGAAGTTCCAGCTGCGAATTGGCCATCCGAGGCGCCGCGTAACAATAGGGAATGGGAAGGAGCCCGCAACGCGGTCCGCACTCGCGGCGAAACACAACTCGGCCTCCCGGACCGTAGGCTTCGCCGTGGATGCCACACCGGTCGGTGCCGTCGGGCGCCTGTCCCGCCGAACGCAGCTGACCGAGGCGAGATCTTCGTTACCGAGTGCTGCTAGTTGCTTCTAGAAGGGCTGGCCATCGTGGGCTTCAGTCGCAGATGGGCCCTCATTCAGCCGCCGCTTGGACGCGAGTCATTCCTCCAGAAGTAAGCTGCTCTTGACGGGAGGTCCATGGGAGGTGGGCATAGAGTCGTGGCTAGTTACCTCGTGGTGGCCAATGAGACTGCGGATAGCCCCGAACTGCACCACGCGGTAGCTGAAATCCACAAACACGATCCAGACGCTGAGTTCGTGATTGTCATCCCGACAACCCCGCTCAACTTGCTCCAGCAGTTCGAAGGCACGGTGAAATCTGCACGAGTGCTGGCGGCGCAGCGAGCGCAAAGCACCCGGCGATACCTGGAGAGCTTGGGCGTCCGCGTGCGGTCGACACGAGTCGGCAACTGGGACCCATACATGGCCATCGAGGAAGAGCTGGCTAACGAAAAGTACGAGGCAATCGTGCTTTCGACGCTGCCGCCTGGGGTCTCCCGCTGGCTCCGAATGGATCTACCGTCCCGCGTTGCCCGCCGCCACCCTGAAATCCGGCTCGTTCATGTCGTTTCGCGATCGGCGACCGGCAGGTCCGCCTCCGAGTCGCCTAACTAGTGGCTGCCAGAACGAGCCGCCAAAACGCCTGACGTCGGTCCAATCGCATGAGAAACCAACGACGCAAGGTCACGGCGTGCGAACAGTTAGCGAGCTTGCGATAAGCCCCGACCATCATGAGCCGGATCTAAGGCACCGTCAGGCGTCCTTCGCGACACTTACGCGTGGAGATCAGCGGCCAGGTGATCGCCGAAACGCGCCGTCCGGTCCTTCTTTCGAGACCGGATTGCCGACGCGTACTACATCCCGAAGCAGGTCCTGCGATGGATCTGTTAGGAGGTACGGCGTCGGTAAGCCGCTGCCTTTACAAAGGTTTGGCCCGTTATTGGTCCGCGCGGATCGGCGATGAAGCGATTGAGGACACCGTATGGAGCTACCCCGCGCCGATCCCGGAGTGTCCGAAGATCGAGAAGCTGCTGAGCTTCTACGACGAGCATGTCAACTTGTACGTGGATGGGGATCTACAGGAGAGGCCCGTGACGCCGTTCTCCCGGCGCTAGCGGAGGTGGTGCTCGTGCAGGAATGGCGGCTGGCCGCGCTAGGTTTTCTCCTCGTGGCTTGTGGCTCGCCTGGGCCGTCCGCGACTGTCAGTTTTTCGCCATCCCCGTCATCAGTCGGGACGAGCGCATCAGCCGCAAGCCCGACAACTGCCACTCAAGTGGCAATTTCGGTAGCCAACTCGCGCTACGGCAAGATCCTCGTCGATGGCTTCGGCCGCACCCTGTACCTGTTTGATATCGAGCGTGACCGCGTGCCCCTATGCAACGGTGTGTGCGCCGTTGCCTGGCCACCCCTCCTGGCGCCTGGAGGAGTGGCGTCGGCCCCGGAGCTGGACCAGGCCTTGGTCGCAACTGCTGTTCGGAACGATGGATCCTCGCAACTGACCTACAACCGCCATCCGCTCTACTACTACGCCGGCGACCATTCTGCTGGGGAGATCAAATGCCAGGCTGTGATCGAGTTTGGCGGCGGCTGGTACGTGATCGATGCTCAGGGCAACAAGATCAGCACGCCGTAGTACCAAATCCAGCTTGCCAGGCTCGATGACGTCCGCAGCCTGGTTAACCCTGGTGGTCGGCCCCCCTCACCGGCAAGCGCAAGCCGGATAATCGCGGCCGCAGAATCTACCCGTTACGAGGTCCCCGGCGCCGAAGCCAAAACTCCGGTTGAGAGCAGTCGTTTCCTGCGGCTGTACGATAGCGCCCGATCGCAAAGTGACCACCGCTATAGCGAAACGAAGGGAGCAACTCCGCGCGACAATCCGAGTCGACGCAGTAGCGTGATCGGCCACGAAACGCCCGCTCACCATCGTGGTCCTGCGACCGGTGTGGAGGTCGACGTATGAAGATTGCAGTGGCCGGGTCTGGGCTTGCGGGAAGCTACATCCATCGCCTGCTCAAGATGCGCGGCGAGCATAACGTGGACCTCTATGACGTGAAACACAAGATTGCGTGCGGCATCCACCCGTGCGGCTATGGTGTGGACGAGCACTTCGATCGGTTCATCATTCGCGCGGGCCTTGATCCCCTTGCGTACCGGCTTCACAACCCGCCGTACCTGCTGGCACAGCTGGAGGGGGCGGTTGCAAGGACCACTGTTTTCATGATCGACAAGCCGCGTCTGATTCGCGATCTCCTGCAGGGAGCAGACGTCCGGCTGAACCCGATCGATGTTGAGGGGTACGACCTTGTCGTTGACGCTACCGGCCAGGCGCGAGCCTACGCCCCTCCACTGGCGCAGGACCTGAAAGCTCGCGTCATTCAATGGAGAGTCAGGGTCAGCGTGCCCACGACCACGAGTTTCCTCCCGACCCGCGGTCTCCCAGGCTACATGTGGGTCATGCCTCTCAACCAGGATGGGACTGATGTGCACGTGGGCGCCGGGTGCGAGCTCGGGAATCGAACGCCTGCTCGGGAGCTGGTTCGACCTGCGTTTTCATCCTTGAATATCACAAGCGTTACCTGTGCATGCGGAGCATTTATCCGGTTGAGTGGTCCGGACTTTTCCAACATCGTCTGCGGCAAGATCTGGGCAGTCGGCGAAGCTGCCGGCTTGGTCGGACCTGCCAGCGGAGCAGGCAACGTATTCGCTTTGCAGTCGGCGCTTGAGTTGGTGGAGAACCTGTTCGACCCCGCGGGCTACGTGGCAGCTCTCAGACGCCGATTCGCTCCCTTGATTCCGGAGGCCAAGGCTGTACGCAAGGTTCTCGCTGGGGGATTACCAAACCTCAGCGAGCTCTATCACATCCACCGCGGCTGGCAGCGCGCCGGGGTTGTAGTCGCCTGGCGAGACCTGCCCAAGCTGGCGATCGCCATGCGCCGCGCGTACGCTACGGCCGCCTAGCTTTGGCCGAGTCGACAAGAGGCGTCGATGCGAACACGGCGGGGGTGCGTCAGCTCACCCGAGGCATGCGAAGGATGCTGCTGGTCGCAAGCGGTTTGGTTTTTCTCGCTGGCGTTCCACTTTTCGTGGGCACCGAGCAGACGGACCGTTACTTCGCATGGACAGTGCAGCCGCCGATCACCGCTGCATTTCTAGGCGCCTCTTACTGGGCCAGCTGCATCTTCGAGCTGGCCGCGGCTCGACAGCGAATATGGGTTCGGGCTCGAGTTGCGGTGCCTGCGGTCCTCGTCTTCACAACCCTGACCATGGTTGTGACATTGGTCTACCTCGACCGCTTCCACCTCTCGAGCACAGAGCCGTGGGCTCGTTTCGTCACCTGGAGCTGGCTGGCCATCTATTTGGGGGTGCCCGTAATGCTCGGTTTCCTGCTACTGCGGCAGCTCCGCGAACAGGGCTCGGACCCACTACGAGTCGCGCCGATTCCCACAGGGTTGCGCTGGCTTTCGGCCGGTCAGGCAGCCATCATGCTCCTCGCTGGCGCGGCGCTCCTACTCGATCCCGCGATTGCCTCGTGGCTCTGGCCCTGGAAACTGACTGCATTGACCGGCAGGGCAGTTGGCGCCTGGCTGATCGGTTTTGGGGTCGCGGCTTTACAGGCGACAGTGGAGGGCGACTTCGATCGCATTCGAATCGGACTCGTCACGTATGTCTCTCTGGGCGCTCTGCAACTGCTGGCTCTAGCTCGATATCTGTCAGCTCTCCAGTGGGCACGACCGGTGAGCTGGATCTACGTCGGTTTCCTACTCAGCATTCTGGGATTGGGATTGGTCGGACTCGTACTCTCAACTAGATCACCTTTCCGCCGAGGCTTACCTCCCCGGCAAGCCTGAGCGCCGGTTCGTCATACCACCGGCGAGACGCCGTCATAAGTAGCGGCCCTCAGCGGCACTGAGCGAACTCGAGGCGGGATTTCTAAACGGGCCGCAGCGGTCTGTTAACCGCAAGGTTCGGGGTTCGAATCCCCGCTCCGGAGCCAAATCTGCTGATGTGCTGATCCGGCTGAAGCGCGACAAGAGAGCTTCGGCTGATGCTTTATGAAGTTAGGTCGGCTTTGGCTGGCCAGCATTCCGGGGGTGTGGATCCTCGGTCCCAGCCGGATCGAGGTCAGAACCTTTGCAGCACCAGCACGGCTCGCCCCGGCGTTCTCACGGTGTCGCTGACCGCTCGCGTTTCCCGCTCCGGCTGGAGTCGCTCGCTGTCGAGCAGCAGCCTCCAGGGCCCGCCGTACTCCTTCGGCAGGATCCACCTGACTGGCCGGGAATGGGCGTTGAACAGGAGCAGAAACGAGTCATCTGAGAGGGACCGGCCGCGCTCGTCGTGGCCCGGGATCCCTTTCCCGTTCAGAAAGACCCCGAGCGAGCGTTCGTGCCCGGCCTCCCAGTCCCGGTCGGTCATCGCCTTTCCGGTGGGCTTGAACCAACCGATGTCGACGGTGCCGCGAATCGGACGGCCCTGGAACCAGCGCCGGCGGCGGAACACGGGGTGATCGCGCCGTAGCTCGATCAGCCAGCGCGTGACGTCGAGGAGCGCGTGGTCTACCTCGTCCCAGTTGACCCATGAGATCTCGTTGTCCTGACAGTAAGCGTTGTTGTTGCCCTTCTGCGTCCTGCCGAGCTCGTCACCCATCAGCAGCATCGGCACGCCCTGTGCGAGGAAAAGGGTAGTCAGCAAGTTGCGCTGCTGCTGCGGACGGCATTTGATGACGCCAGGGTCTGCGGACTCGTCTTCCGCGCCGCAGTTCCAGGAGCGGTTGAACGATTCGCCGTCGGCGTTCTGCTCACCGTTCGCATCGTTGTGCTTCTCGTTGAAGGAGACGAGGTCGCGCAGCGTGAAGCCGTCGTGCGCGGTTACGAAGTTGATGCTGGCGACCGGCCGGCGTGAGTCGTTCTGGTAGAGGTCGGAGCTTCCCGTGAGCCGCGACGCCAGCTCTGCGACGGTCGAAGGTTCACTCCGCCAGAAATCGCGCACCGCGTCTCTGAACCTGCCGTTCCATTCCGACCACAGGGCGGGGAAGTTGCCGACCTGATAGCCGCCCTCGCCGATGTCCCATGGCTCGGCGATGAGCTTGACGCGGCTTACCACGGGGTCCTGGTGGATGAGGTCGAAGAAGGTCGACAGCCTGTCGACCTCGTGAAACTCCCGGGCCAGCGTCGCCGCGAGGTCGAAGCGGAAACCGTCGACGTGCATCTCAGTGATCCAGTACCGGAGCGAATCCATGATCAATTGAAGGGTGTGCGGATGCTGCACGTTGAGGCTGTTTCCCGTTCCGGTGGTGTCGTAGTAGTGCTGCTTATGCTCGGCGTACAACCGGTAGTAGGCTGCGTTGTCTATGCCCCGGAAGCACAGAGTTGGCCCGAGGTGGTTGCCCTCCGCAGTGTGGTTGTAGACGACATCGAGGATGACTTCGATTCCGGCCTCGTGCAGCGTACGAACCATGGCTTTGAACTCGTTAACCTGCTGTCCGCGCTGGCCGCTGCTTGCGTACTCGTTATGCGGCGCAAAGAAACCGATCGTGTTGTAGCCCCAGTAGTTGTGCAGCGAGCGTTCGAGTAGCAGCTGGTCCTGCACGAACTGGTGGATTGGCATCAACTCGACTGCCGTTACGCCCAGCATCTGCAAGTGCTCGATCACGGCCGGATGCGCGAACCCTGCATAAGTGCCGCGCAACGATTCGGGCACATCAGGGTGACAGCGGGTCATTCCTTTGACATGCGCTTCGTAGATGACCGTTTCGTGCAGCGGGGTATCCGGATGACGGTCATTGCTCCAATCGAAGTACGGGTTGTGCACCACGGATCGGAAAACATACGGGGCGCTGTCGGCGTTGTTGATCGAATTCTCGTCGCCGGGGTCATACGAGTAGCAGGCGGGATTCCACTGGATCTGTCCTTCAACCGCGCGGGCATATGGATCCAGCAGGAGCTTGCTCGAGTTGCACCGCACGCCTCGTTCGGGTGCATAAGGTCCGGTGACACGGTAGCCGTAGCGCTGGCCCGGCCCGACGTTGGGTAGATAGGCATGCCACGAGAATGCATCGACCTCCTCGAGCGGCACCCTGCGTTCCTGTCCCTCATCGTCGAAGAGACACAACTCGACCGCCTCCGCGACCTCGGTGAAAAGCGCGAAGTTCGTTCCGGTGCCGTCGAAGCTGGCCCCGAGCGGATAAGCGCGGCCGGGCCAGACCTCCAGGTCAGGCACGCTCTACGATCTCGACCACCGCACAATCGGGCACACCGAGGTTCACGCGCACAAGGATGCCGTCTCGCTCGAACACGATTCGGTCGCCCTCGACCTGCGCCAGCACACGCTGCGCAACGGCGGGAAGGCGCCGCCGCAAGGCGATCAAGCCGCGGTACCACTGGAGCATGCCGCGATGGTAAGGCTCGTCAACCTCGTCCCAATCGAGCTTCGACCGCTCGAAGGTGCTGGAATCTTGCGGGTCGGGCACTTCACGGTTCCAGCCGAACGCGGCGAACTCTCGCCGACGTCCTTCCGCCACGGCCTTGCCCAGTCCTGGGTCAGCATGGTCGGTGAAGTACAGGAAGGGCGTGCTCGCCGCCCATTCCTCTCCCTGGAACAGCAGCGGTGTGAACGGCGTCGTCAGGAGCAACGCGGCCGCGGCTTTCAATCGGCCTTCGTCCACCAGCGCCGCAAGGCGCTCACCGGCGGCCCGATTCCCCACCTGGTCGTGGTTCTGCGCCGCCACCACGAACGCGTGGGGAGAAAGACCGGTCGGTTTGCGGCCACGCGTCCTATTCACGTGGCGTGACCACATTCCGTCATAGACCCACGCCTGTCGTAGCGCCTTGCCGAGCTGCTCAGGCGAGCTGAAGTCCTCGTAGTAGCCGGCGCGCTCCGCGGTCAATGCGACGTGGAGTGCGTGATGCCAGTCGTCCGCCCACGCCGCGTCGAGTCCAAATCCGCCAGCATCGGAGCTGCGGACCAGGCGAGGGTCGTTGGCGTCCGTTTCGGCAAAGAGCAGCACCGACCGATCAAGCGCCGCAGCCAACGCATTGACCTCGGTGGCGACCTGCTCCAGGATGTGCAGTGGCGATTGGTCAACGATCGCGTGCACCGCGTCCAGCCGCAGACCGTCGATGTGGTACTCGCGAATCCACATCAACGCGTTGTCGACGACGAAGCGACGGACCTCGTCGCTGCCGGCGCCGTCGAAATTGAAAGAGGTTCCCCACGTGGTGCGGTAGCGATCGGTGAAGTACGGGCCGAACTCGCCCAGGAAGTTGCCCACCGGGCCTGCATGGTTGTACACGACGTCCAGAACGACACCAAGACCCGCGGCGTGACATGCGTCGACGAGTCGATTGAGACCGGACGGACCGCCATAGGCATGATGTGGAGCGAAGAAATCCACGCCGTCATAGCCCCACCCACGATTGCCCGAGAACTCGGCGACCGGCATGAGCTCGATGGCGTCGACGCCGAGGTCGACGAGATGGGGGAGCCGCTGTATCACACTGTCGAAGGTCCCCTCCGGCGAGAAGGTCCCGACATGCAGCTCATAAATGACGAGGCCAGGGAGGGACAGGCCGCGCCAGCTCGAATCAGTCCACGAGTGCCGGCTGTGGTCAACCACCTGGGACAGGCCGAGCACGCCGTCGGGCTGAGAAGGAGAGCGCGGGTCAGGCCGCGTCTCTCCACCCTCGATCGAAAAGCCGTAGCGCGTCCCTGGACCGGCAACCACATCGGAGGCCTCCCACCAGCCACGGTCGAGTTCCGTCATGAAAGCGCGCCTTCCGTCGGAAACAAGGTCGACGTGTTGTTTGCCGGGCGCCCAGACCCTGAACCGATGCATCGCGTTCACAGTGGACGGGCTCGCCGACCGAGCACCGCCACCGGGAATTGGTGCATTAGGTCGGCGACCGGAACCCCAGGGCCGCCTTGCTCTTCCTCGCCGGTGATCATGCTTCTCCAGCTGCCGGCAGGAAGGTCGATCGTGGTGTCGGCCCAATCGCCGCCCAGGCCTGCCACGAGCCTGGGCACAACGACCAGCAGACGATCACGGACAAAGCCGACAGCGTGCTTAGCCTTCGCCCCGACTGCGGCGAGCGGTGTGTAGCTCGAGCTGCCAAAAAGGTCAGGGTCGATTCGGCGCTCATGGAGCAAGCGGGTGATTAACCAGAGCTTCGGGGCTCCCTCGTCCGACCGGGCCAGGACGTCGCTGGGTCCAGCGCTCCGAATCTCCGCCAGCAGTCCGGCGAGACGTTCATAGTCCACCGGCCTGCGATTATCCGGGTCGACCAAGCTGAGGTTCCACACTTCTGAGCCCTGGTACAGGTCGGGCACGCCCGGACAGGTAAGCAGCAGCGTGGTCTGGGCGAGCGACGCGACCCGACCAAGGGCCACCAGTTGGTGGCGGCCTATGAATGACTCGAGGTCGCTCTTGAATTCGGCGTCGGCCATCACGCTGCCCGCGAATCGAGTCAGCGCGTCGTCGAACGCCGGAACCGGGTTGATCCATGAGGTGTGGACCTTCGCTTCGCGGGCTGCTTTCTGGAGGAACGCAACCAGCCGCGCCTCGTCGACCGGCCACGCTCCGACCATCGTCTGGTACATGAGGTATTCGAGGTTTCGATCGGGATAGCCTTGCACGCGATGGCGCTCGTTGCGCTCGGCCCATCGCCGAACGGCGAACTCCCACTCGGCCGGAATCTCCGAGAGCAGATTCGTCCTCGCACGCACGTCGCCGCTGCGCTTGGTGTCGTGGGTGGACAGAGTGAGCATGGTGGCCGGCCATTTCGCCGCGATTCTGGAGCAGTACGAATGAAATTCCTCGACCGAATGCCCGAACACCCCTGGATCGCCGCCGACCTCATTCAGGGAAACGAGGCGGTTGTAACGATAGAACGCGGTGTCCTCGACGCCTTTGGCCATGACCGCGGGAGTCAGCTGCTGAAACCTCGCGGTGAATTCCGCCTCGGCCACCCCCTCGTGCCGCATCAGCAAGAGGTCAGCCACAAACGCCAGGAGGTCGGCGTCGATTTCTGGCCGGCGCCGCGCCGCTTCCTCGGCGGCGATCGAAATTTGTCGCTGGTCCTGTTCTGAGGCCGGCGAACCGGGACGTACGTACGTGCGGTACACATGCAAGCCGGCGGCAAGCTCGCGGATCGCCTCTTGCAGCTCGCGGCGGGTGCGATCGCGGTGGCGCCGGTGGCGGTCGCAGATGTCGAGCAGCAGGTTCGTCAGGCGCTCAACGTCCACCGCGAGCTCACTCGCCATCATTTCCTGCTTGCACGTGCGCACGACCTCTGAGAAAGGTTGCGACTGGCCGGTAAACGCGTGATAAAGCGCAGTCAGTGACCCTTCATTCCCCGCGTCGACGAACAGGCCGTCGACCTGCGCAATGAAGTCATAACCGGTCGTGCCGTGCACGGGGAAGCTGTCTGGCAACTCCTCGTTGGTGGCCAGGATTTTCTCGACCACCAAGTACGTGTCCGGCACTGCGGACCTTAAACGCCGGAGGTAAGACACCGGGTCCCTGAGGCCATCCACGTGGTCGATGCGCAGGCCTCCCACGCTGCCATCGGCGATCAAGCCCAGAATCACGCGATGGCTGTCGTCGAAAACCTGAGGCTCCTCGACGCGCAGGCCGATGAGGCTGTCGATGGTGAAGAAACGCCTGTAGTTGAGTTGTTCCTGCGCACTGCGCCAGTAGGAGAGTCGGTAGTGCTGGCGCTCCATGATCGCGTCGAGCGCGTCGGTGTCTCGATTTACCGCGTCGAGCTCGAGACCGTCCAGGCTTTCAGGCGATAGGGGAAACATCTGGTCGTGGTATCGGACCACCGCCTCCGAGCCCTCGCGCTGGAGGGTCAGCGCGCCGCGCTCGAGCTCCTTGCCGTAACGATCGCCCAGCACGCCAAGAAGCACTTTGCCCTTGACAGCCGATATCGGCGATTCCCAGTCGATGTCGAAATAGTTCGCGTAACGACTCGACGGGCCGTTCTGCAGCATGTCCCACCACCATGGGTTCGCCCGTCCCGCGGTGGCCATGTGGTTGGGCACGATGTCCACCAGAAGGGCAAGCTCGTGCTCGTGCTCGTGCAGAGCAGCGACCAGCCGTCGCAGTGCCACCTCGCCCCCGAGCTCCTCGGCGACCCGAGTCGGGTCGACCACGTCGTACCCGTGGGTGCTGCCGGGAGCGGCTTGCAGGACAGGCGAGCAGTAAAGGTGTGCGACACCAAACGAGGCGAAGTACCCGGCGCACGCGACGGCATCGTCGAACCTGAACTGTTTCGAGAGTTGAAGACGGTAGGTGGAGCTGATCTGCAACAGAAAGCTTCCCACAAGCGCGCTCGCCAGCCACGCCCAGTATCGAATCGAAGGTTTAGCGGAACGTGTTATCGATGACGGTATTGCTATCGCCAGGGCCTGGTGCGCAGCGATCTGCTAACCGCAGGGGTGCAGGTTCGAATCCCTGCCCGGAGCCAATTTGTCATCGATCGTCGGCCTAGATATTGGGTTCTTGACAACAAGGGACCCCACCTAACCCATTTCATTCTTGCGTCCGATGAAGCTGAAAGCCGCATGGGAGAGGGGCGGAAGCGCTCATGGCGCCAATTCTGGTCTGGAGGTCAGGTTCCGGCGCGCACGGATCGTGATCAGGACAAGATCGACTTCCTCCCGGACAACCAGCCTGATTTCGAATTCGGGACGAGGCAGGCAGCGACCATTTCGTTAACGCTTGGCAGAGGCCCGGCCACATCTATACAGTTGCTCCTGCGACCAGGGATCGCCGTGGCGATTCAGGTCGATGGCGAGGGGTAGGAGGGCCATCAAGCTTGATTCCCAGAAGTCGCGTTTTCTTCAACCATCTCGGTACGCGTCCACGCGTTATCGCGCCGGTCCTGATGGGCCAGATGGCACGACCGACTATCAGTATTGGCGACGCACTCGCGGCCGCCCCTGGCGGATCAGGCAACCTGCTTGCGCTCATTGAAATCCGTTCCGGACGGGACAACGGAGTGTTCGCCCAGGAACAGCGCCGCCGAGACATGCTCCGCTGGGTGGCGGGCCTTGAGTATGGGAGTGACATGCGGCGGCGACTGAGCGTGACTCTGCGCATGACCGCTAACCTTGCGAGCAGCATTCGCGATGCTGTTGTCGAAACCCAAGCCACGAGTTTGGTGCTCGAATGGCCCACGACCACAAGCCCGCGACGCCACGGATTGAGCGACCTGACCCGTCAACTGTTGCCTGACCGGGTGACCGACATCGTGTTCGTCCGCTCGAATAACCCGAATCAGGCGATCACACCTCGGTCGATACTGGCGTCGATCCGCGGAGGTGCGAGCTCTCGGGTCGTCGCGTCCACCGCTGCAATGCTTGCGGATGCATACGGCAGCGAACTGACCCTGGTGCACATACAAACAGATTCGCAGCATCCTGATCGTTCACGAAGGGAGTGGCAGTTTTTCGAGCAAATCGTCGAGGAGTTGCACCGGCCGTCGACGAAGGTCCGCCTGCATCGTCACGACAACCCAGCGGGCGGGATTCTCTTGGAAGCTGTGGGTCATGACCTGGTCATCATCGGATCGCGCCTCAGCCCATCGAACCCTAATATCTTGGTGGGGCGCAGCCTTCTGCGCATGGTGCGGCAGCTGGACTGTCCCGTGGTGATGGTCAGACCGAAGCACGTCTCCCCATCAGAGCCTGCATATCCGATTGCGCGGAATGGTCACAGGGCATGAGCGCTGCGGAGCAGACCCCTGCGCTGCAAGCGATCGGCCGCGACGCGGCCAGGCTCTTAGGTCAGTTTTCGCCGATCATTCTCAGCAATCGGGCCCCTGTGGAGCCCACGTCCGACGGCCGGTTGGTGCCGGGCGCCGGAGGCCTGGTCAAGGCGCTCACATCACTCGCCAACGCTATGAAGGCCTCATGGGTGTCCGCTGCGCGAACAGATATTGAGCGCGAGCTCGCGGTTTCAGGCAGACCCCTCAATTCGGACAACGATCGTGACCAGGTCTTCCCGATCTTCTTCGCTCCCACCGACGCGGATGCGTATCACCTTCATTACGCGGTTATCAGCAATCCAATGCTCTGGTTCGCTCACCACTACCTGTGGAACATCGCCATCGAGCCAGTCGTCGACCAGAGCATTTACAGGGCCTGGTTCGACGGCTATCGGGTGGTCAATGCCGCGATTGCAGAGCGTGCTCTGTCGGTAGCTCGCAGGCTCCCTCATCGACCGCTGTTCCTCACCCAGGACTATCAGCTGTACCTCGCTCCCGAGCTCATTCGATCAGCCCTTCCCGATGCAGCTATGCAGCATTTCATCCATGTTCCGTGGCCAGAGCCGCGGTACATCAAAGTGCTCCCCGCAGCCATGCGTGAGGCGATATTCAAGGGCCTCCTTGCCAACGACATCATCGGACTGCAG
>MNES01000096.1 GCA_001917815.1 Chloroflexi bacterium 13_1_40CM_65_17
CCCCGCCGGCACAGGGCCTCTTCACGCGCCAGTCCTCGGGGCTAGTCCGCGAGCTCGGGATTCCGGCGGCCACCGCCATCTCCCTCGCCTCCGTCGCGGTGGTCAACACGTTCATCAACTTCAATGCGGGCCTGTCGCTGTTCAACCAGGTCGACATGACGCTCCCGCTGCTCCTCGGAGCGGCCATCTGGCTCGTCGCGATGTTCGCTTACAAGTACCTGCTGGAAGCAATCCCGCGCGCGGGCGGCGAGTACGTATACCTGTCCAGGATCATCTCCCCCGCCCTCGGTGCCATGGCCGGTATCGGCATCGCGATCGCCTTCACGTACATCCTGGCCGCCAACGCCAACTTCACCGCGACGTACTTTCCATTCCTCCTGACGGCCCTAGGTGCCGCCTTCAACAGCTCGAGCATCAGCGATGCGGCCGGCAACGTGACGAGCCAGACCGCCGTGGCCATCATCAGCGTCGGCATGCTGCTCGTCGTCGGCGCTTGCTCTTTCTTCCCCCTGCGTCGCGTGGCGCAGATCATCATGGCCCTGGTCATCGTGCAGCTGGTCGCGTTCCTCGTCCTCGGCTGGCTTCTCATCACGCACTCGCACCAGGACTTCGTCAACGCCCTGGGCCAGTTCAGCGGCAAATCAAGTGCTTATAACGACATCCTTGCGGCGGCTGCCAAAAACAGCATTCCGCTTGGCGTCTCGTTTACAGCCTCGCTCCTTGCGGTCCCCTTCATGGTGCTGAACTACAACGGCGTCCTGTACTCCTACTACGTGGGCGGCGAGCTCAAGCGCCCAGGCCGAACCTACATCTGGGCCTCAGTGATCAGCATCGCAGTGCTGATCGTAGTGTGGGTCGGAGTCTGGCTCTTGATGCTCAACACTGTGGGCCTCGACTTCATGCAGTCACAAGCCAAGCTGGGCGCCAGCGACGCCAGCGCATACGGCGCGATCACGAGCCTCCAGGCGTCCGCCGGCGGCCTCGGCTACGGACTGGTGCTGTCGGGCGACCCCATCAGCAAGATCCTGATCGGCATCGCGGTGCCTTCGGCCGAGCTGGCAGTCGACCTCGCGTTCGTCGCGGTCGTGACGCGCGTTCTGTTCGCACTCGCTTTCGACCGGCTGCTGCCGATCTCGCTCGCCAAGATCAGCGAGCGGAGCGCGGTCCCGACAAACGCCATCATCGTGGCGCTCGTCGGCGGGATCGTGTTCGCGCTCCTCGCGTCATTTCTAAACCTCGCGAACATCGTCGCCAACCTGGCCCTGTTCGTGGCGCTCATCATCCTGGCCGGCTCGGTGGCCGCTCTCGCCTTGCCGTTCCGGCGGCCGGACCTGCTGCTCAAGCCGGGTATGACCGAGCTGCCGAAGATAGGCGGCATCCCGGTGCCCGCCCTCTGGGGAGCTGCATCGACGGTTCTGGCGCTGATCGTTATCACTCTGATCATCACGCACCCCGACGTGTTCGGCGCCTTCAGCTTCGCGTCGGTAGCCACGCTGGTCATCGTCCTCGGCGCGGGTCCGGTGATCTACCTCATCGCGAGGCAGATGCGGCTTTCGCGGTCTTCGATCGACCTGCGCCTGGCGATGCGCGAGCTGCCTCCGGAGTAGTCCCTGGCGTTGCATGTTCCGTAGCCGTCCCCGAAAGCGGGCCCTCCGCATCTTCTTCGCGACCGATATCCACGGGTCGGAACGATGCTTCAGGAAGTTTCTCGCAGCAGCGCAGTCTTACGAGGCGGATGCCCTGGTCCTAGGAGGGGACATTGCCGGCAAGGGACTGGTGCCGATCCGGGCTGACAACGGCACGTTCACGGCGCAGGTCCGAGGCGAGACTGTCGCCGTGCCACGCGCCGACGAGCAAAGACTTCGGGACGACATCAACCGCCTCGGCTTCTACTCCGTGGTCGCGGACGACGAGTCGGTCGAGCGCATGAGCAAGGATGCTCGATTCCTCGACGAGGCCTTCCGCAAGGCGATCATCGAGCAGATCGAGGCATGGTGCCGCCTGGCCGATGAACGGCTGGCGGCGAACGTGCGCATTCTCATCACGCCCGGGAACGACGACCCGCTGGCGATCGATCCCGTCCTCAAGTCGGCACCCCGCATCGAATGCCCGGAGGGCGAGCTGTGCGAGCTCGGACCGGTCTTGATGGCCAGCTGTGGCGACGTGACGCCGACACCCTGGAATACTGAGCGCGAGTTCTCAGAGGATGAGCTCGGTGGCCGCCTGGCCAAGATGCTCGACCAGGTTCCGCCAGGTCGCCGCGTGGTCGTCAACTTCCACTGCCCTCCTTACGGCTCCGGGCTTGACTTCGCGGCCGAGCTCGACGAGACCCTCAAACCGGTGATCCGCAGCGGGCGGCCGAGCATCATCCCGGTCGGGAGCAAAGCGGTGCGAGACGCGATCAAGAAGTACCAGCCGGTGGTCGGCCTGCATGGCCACATCCATGAATCTCGCGCCGCGCAGCAGATCGGCAAGACGATGTGCCTCAATCCGGGCAGCGATTACACCGCCGACGTGCTGCGCGGTGCAATCGTCGACTTCGCTGACGACGGCAGCTATATCGACTTCCTCTTCACGTCCGGTTAGCCTGAGCCGCGACATGGCCGGCCAACGACCACTGGGAGACCCTGTTGCCGAGTCGAGGCGGCTGGTCGCCGCCGCCACGGACAAGGGTCTCACCGTGCGACTGCTCGGGGGCGTGGCGGTGTGCCTCCAGGCGCCGCCAGAGGGTCCGCTTCTGCCTCGGACGTGCGGCGACATCGATATCGCAACTCATCGCGGCCACCGGCGCGAGACGACGGAGCTGCTCCAAGAGGCGGGCTACGCCGGCGATGAGATGTTCAATGCGCTGCATGGCGCCCACCGGCTGCTCTTCTATGACGACGTCAACGGCCGCAAGCTCGACGTTTTCATCGGGGATTTCAAGATGTGCCACTTGATTCCCATCGCTGACCGCCTCGACCGCGAGCCGCTCACGGTGCCGCTGGCCGAGCTGATGCTGACGAAGCTGCAGATCGCGGAGCTCACTGAGCGCGACCAGCGCGACATCTACAACCTCTCGTACCACCATCCCATCGGCGCCAACGGCACCGGAATGGAAGCCGGCTACATCGCGGAGCTGTGCGCCAAGGACTGGGGCCTGTGGCGCACGTCGAAGGCGACGATCGAGAAATGCCTCGCCAACCTCGGCGACTACTCGCTTCCGGCAGACGCTTCTCGCACCATCGCCGAGAGCCTCAGATTGCTCTCGAAGCGGATCGAGGCGGCGCCCAAGTCGACCCGGTGGAAGCTCAGAAGCCGGGTCGGCGATCGCGTGCGCTGGTACGACCGGCCCGAGGAGAACGCGGTCTCGAACTAACCGGCCGCGTACTCCAGCTCGGTGAGGGTCACCCGCTTGCGAGTTACCAGCCGCCCCATCAGTGAAGCTAGGTAGGTACCGGAGGTCGGCGCCACGTCCGAGTAGTCGCCGCCGACCGCGACCGTCACGTAGCCAAGCCCGCACCTGTTCCCCTGGGTCGGGTCGAACGGCCAGGCGATGGCATCGCCGGTTCCGTCGTTCGTAGGCAGCACCACCTCGACCCACGCGTGCGTTCCGCCCTGGCCGAGCAGATGCCCGGACACATAGCGCGATGGGATTCCGCAGGCGCGGCAGGTGGCGAGCATGACGTGTGCGTAGTCCTGGCACACGCCAACGCCTTGGGCCAGTGCCTCAGCGGCAGTCGTCCGAACCCCGGTCACACCGAGGGCGTACCTCATCGAGTCATGCACCCAGGTGTTGATGCGGCCGGCCAGCTCGAGGCCCCAAGGCGCTGATGCCGCAAGCTCGTCAGCGACGCGGCGTAGGCGCTCATCGGCAGCAGTTAGCCGGGAGGGCTCGAGCAGGTAGCCGTCGGCGAGCCAGCCGTCCTGCAGCCGGTTTGGCTCGGCGGCTCGGCGCTCGACGGCAACCTTCACGGCGAACCTGATCGCAGACGAGACGCGTGGCGCGAAGACGTCCACGACCACATTGCCGAAGCGGTCGTGCCGGTTCTCGAGCTGGGCGCCCTCGAGCCCTACCGAGACGCGGTGCCGAAGCCGGCGCTGGTCCCCAAACCGTTCGGGTGGGATTACGACCAGACGGTGATGCAGATCGCGGATGGGCTCCGGGTACTCGTAACGGAACTGCTGGGTCACGAGGTACAGGGCCCGGTTTGCCGTGGGCCAGTTCACGGACGAGGCGTCGACAGCCATCACGCCGCCTCCGCTACGTCGGCCCACACGGTCATGGACCGAAACTCGGCCGGGCCGAAGGTGGTCAGCATCGCGACATCGAGGGCGTCACGGCCGCGCCCGATCAGCACACGCCCGACGCGCCTGGCGTTGTTGCGCGGATCGAACGTCCACCAGCGGTCGCCTAGCCACACCTCCATCCAGGCGGCGAAATCCATCGGTTCCGGCGGCGCCGGAACGTAGATGTCAGGCAGGTAGCCGAACACGTATCGAGCCGGGATGCTCATCGCTCGGCAGAACGATACCGCGAGGTGTGCGAAGTCGCGACAGACACCAGTTCGTGTGCGGAAAACGTCCGTCGCCGCCGTCAGCGGGTTGCTGGTGCCGTATTGGAACTTGATGTTGTCATGAACCCAATCACAGATCGCCTGCACCCGCGACCAGCCCGGCTGGGTCTGCCCGAACAGCTCCCAGGCCGCCCCCATGAGCTCGTCGGACTGGCAGTAGCGGCTGGGCAGCGTGAAGTGAAGCAGCTCGCCGGGGATCTCCTCCACCGCCGATTGGCGCACCCCCGAGCCATCGGGGTCGGGCTCATCCGGGACTGTGCAGATGGCGTCGTATCGCAGAGAAAGCGTGCCCTCGGGCGCCACCAGCCGCTTCACCGGGTTGCCATAGATGTCGCTGTACTCGTCGACTGGGAGGCGCGGCGCCGTGGTCCAGGTTTCCGTGACCAGCCGGTGGCGGGCATCCGAACGCGGTCGCACCTGGATCGTCATGGTCGTAGGCGCGTTCACGTCGTACACGAACTCGCACCCGACCCGTAGATCGAGCGTATTCCCTGGAGTCGAAATGGCGCAGACACTATAGCGGTGGCCTCCGTGAAATCCCTTGGCGTCGACTACCAGACCAACGGCTTTTACGACGAAATGCTTGCGGCCGCGGGTCAGCCGAGGCCTGCCTACCGGCGGCTCTACGAGCGCCTCGACCGGCTCGGCCCCGCCGAGCTGGAGCGCCGCCACGAGCTGGCCATGGAGATGTTCCGCAACCACGGGATCACGTTCGCGGTCTACCCCGACGCCCAGGGCAACGAGAAGGTCTTCCCTTTCGACATCATCCCGCGGGTGATCTCGGCTCGAGCCTGGAAGCGCCTCGAGGCGGGTCTCAAGCAGCGGCTGACCGCGCTCAACCTGTTCCTGGACGACGTGTACGGCCGCAAGCTCATCCTCGAGCAGAAGGCCATCCCGCCGGAGATCGTGCTCAGCAGCCCGCAATACCTGCGAGAGATCGATGGCCTCCCGGTGCCGCGCGGAAGCCACTGCCAGATCGCCGGCATCGACCTGGTGAGGGACCGGAAGGGCGAGTTCTACGTCCTCGAGGACAACCTTCGCACGCCATCGGGCGTGTCGTACGTGCTGGCCAACCGCCACGTGATGAAACGCGTGCTGCCCGACCTGTTCGCGGGCTACCCGGTGCGGCCGGTCGAGGGCTACATCCATGAGCTCCTTCGCCATCTCCGATGGTTGGCGCCCTCTGGTGTCGACGACCCGACAATCGTCCTGCTGACGCCAGGGATCAACAACTCGGCGTACTACGAGCACCTATACCTGGCCAAGCAGATGGGGGTCGAGCTGGTGGAGGGCACTGACCTCGTCGTCGACCTGGACCACGTCTTCATGCGGACGACTCGCGGGCTGCAGCCGGTGCATGTCATCTACCGGCGACTCGACGATGAATGGCTCGATCCGATCTTTGGGCGGCAGGAGTCGCTTGTCGGAGTGGCCGGATTGGTCAATGCGTACCGGACCGGCAACGTCGCGATCGCAAACGGTCTCGGCAACGGGGTGGCGGACGACAAAGCGGTTTACGCGCTGGTTCCGAGGATCATCAAGTACTACCTCGACGAGGATCCGATCCTCCCCAACGTGCCCACATATCTGTGTGCCGTCGCCGAAGACCGCCGCTACGTTCTCGAACATCTTCATGAGCTCGTCGTGAAGACGGTTGACGCTTCCGGCGGTTACGGGATGCTGATGGGCCCGGACTCGACCACCGAGGAACGAGACGCTTTTCGCGGCCGCATCGAGGCTCAGCCGCGCGCATTCATCGCCCAACCTGTCATCGCCCTCTCAGTCCAGCCGATCCTCGATGGAGGGCGGCTGCGACGCGCACACCAGGACCTGCGTCCGTTCGTGCTCAGCGGACCGGAGATTCACGTGACCCCTGGCGGTCTGACGCGCGTGGCGCTCAAGCCAGGCTCCCTCATCGTCAACAGCTCGCAGGGCGGCGGCAGCCGTGACACCTGGGTGATGGCCGAAGACGAAGGCGAGCCTTTCGGGGTCGATGGCGATGCTTAGTCGCGCCGCGACGTCGCTGACCCTGCTTGGTCGCCACCTCGAGAGGGCGGACCACCTGGCTCGCATCCTCGGTGTGCACGTCGCGCTGTCCCTGGATCGCACCGACGAGCCGGGACCGGATTTCTGGATCCGCTTCATGGAGCTTGCCGGGTGGCCCGGCAGCAACACAGGCCGCCGCAGCCAGGCGATCGAGATGGTGGTCACCGGCACGCTGGGCCCGTCGGTGCGGGCGAGCGTCGCAGCTGCTCGGCTCGCGGCGCAAGCGGTTCGTCCCTCGCTGCCGACCGAGCTGTACGAGCAGGTCAACGCACTTCATTGGCGGGTGCAGGAGGGAACCTGGCAGCCCGACCTGTATCCGTTCCTGACCGACGTCCAGCTGACCATCCGGCTCGTGGACGGCCTGTTGGAGGACACGATGCCCCACGACGAAGCTCGCGATTTCGTCCGCCTGGGCAAATTCCTGGAGCGGGCGGCCAACGTTACAGCGCTTGTGACCCGCAAGTCGGCCGAGCTCGCGGATGCTCCTGAAGATGCACTGGAGTGGACCGCGGTCCTGAAGTCGTGCTTCGCGTTCGAGTCATACCAGGCGCGATATTCGGGTGGCGTCACCCCGGAGCACGTGATCGAATGCCTGCTGCTCGATGCGGCACTCCCACGTTCGGCGCGATTTGCCTCAGCCGTGGCCCTCGAGTCTGTCTCGCGAATCGACGGCGCCGGCCGGCGATCGCGACCACGGCGCCTGCTGACACGCCTGGAGTCGATGTTCGAGCAGGCTGAGACGCATTGGGTCGCCGAGAACGCGCGCGACTTCGAGGGCCAAACCCGTGCTGTGCTGCGCCAGCTCGAGACAGCCATGCGCGAGACGTACTTCCATCCAAGCAAGGTCCCGGCCAACGTGCTGGGGGACGAGGGCCGGGCGATGCCCCAACAGCAGCAGCAATGAAACTCGAGATTGTGCACGAGACCAAATATCGGTACAGCGGCCCGATCGCGGAGACGGTCATGGAGGTGAGGCTCCGTCCGATGGACGGCAACGGGCAGCGATGCCTGGAGTTCGGCCTCGACGTCAGCGCCGGAATCGAACCGCGCTCATATCGAGACGGCTACGGCAACAACGTCCATTACTTCAACCTCGTGCGTCCCCACACACGCTTGCATGTGACCAGCAGGTCGGTTGTCGAGACTGGCGTCGAGCTCGACGCCGAGCCGGGCGAAGACCTGGTCCAGGACTTCCTCCGTTTTCGATCGCCGGTGAAGGACGTGCCAGGCGTGCGCGAGCTCGCTGCGGTGCAACCGATCGCCGACCCTGGGTCGGCCGTGGATGTCCAGCGTGCGCTCGATGAGCTGACGCTTGCCATCAGCCGAGACTTCGACTACGACCGCAAGGTGACAAACGTGTACAGCGCCGTGGACGAGGTGCTGGCGCTGCGGGCGGGCGTGTGCCAGGACTTTGCACACCTGTTCATCGCCGTTGCGCGTGCAATGGGGGTACCGGCCCGCTACGTCAGCGGCTACATCCACGATGCCCGCGGGAGAGGGGTCAGCGGCGCGTCGCACGCCTGGGCCGAGGCCTGGGTGCCGGAGAAGGGCTGGGTCGGCTATGACGCGACGCACCCGGTCCGCGCCGGCGCCGACCACGTCCGTATCGCGGTCGGCCGCGACTACGGCGACGCGGCCCCCACGCGTGGTGTCTACGTCGGCTCGGCAACAGGCACGATGAATGTCAGGGTGAGGACCAGGCGCGCAGACGCCTGACGCTAGAAGCGCCGGCCCCGGACATGTTCGATGGAGAAGCTCGCCGTGTCGGCGATCAGCATCACCGCCATCACGCCGGCTTCGACTGGGTCGCTGACCACGACATCGGCGGCGTCGGGCACCGATCCCGCCATGTTGGTGCAGATGACGAAGATTCCCGCCTCTCTGATCTCGCGCACCGCGCTGCTGATGTCGCCGCCCATCAGCGCCCCCGCCAGCACCAGGGCACGCGCGCGGTGGAGTCGCGCCACCGCACGTACCGCCTGCGCCAGCTGCTCCTCCCCCACCAGCGGAATCGTGTCGACCGAGATGCGCTCGCCTCGGATGTTGTGCCTATCCGCCTCCGAGATCGCTCCCTGCGCGACCATGCCCACCTGGGCGCCGCCGCCGATCACGATGACCCGCTTGCCGTAGATGCGCTGAAACGTTGGGACCCGGCTCACCTCGGTGACCCCGTCCAGGCCTTCGAGGTCCGCCATCAGGCTCACTTCGTCGCCGGCGCCGGTGACCTCGAGCTGCAGCTCGGCGACGTTCTCACGGTGCGCTCCGCCGGCGATGTAGGTGACGTTCGCGCCGTGCTTGAAGATCACCTCGCTGATTCGATACAGAACACCAGGCTCGTCGCGCGTGGCGACCAGCAGGCCGAGGACGTCGCCGTCAGGCATCTGCTGAAGATAAACGGTAAGTGCGACTCCCCATCGGCCTCCGCCTTCGGCGGAGGCCACTCCCCCACATGTGGGGAAGCTAGGCTTCGGCCGTGTGCGGCCAACGCGGGGCGCCCAGCTCGCGAGAAACGCCGCGCGCGGCTTCGCCCACCGCGGCCGACAGGCCTCGCGCGAGACCGCGCGGAAAGATGCGCTCGGTCGCGTCGACCA
>MNES01000065.1:0-5738 GCA_001917815.1 Chloroflexi bacterium 13_1_40CM_65_17
GTTCGAGTCTCATGCCCCAGAAGAAGAATCCCGACATCGCCGAGCTGCTGCGTGGTCGCGCCGGCCGCTCGATGGGAGGATTTGTCACCCTGGCCACGATCCTCAAGGGCCTGCCTTTGGCTTACGACCGCGACCTGCAGGAGGACAAGCCGGCATTGTTCACCGCGGCCGACAACGTGCTCGACTCGCTTTTCGCGGCCGAGATCTTCCTCCAGCACCTGGAGTTCAACCGCGACCGGCTGGCAGCCGCCAGCGCGGATCCAGCTTTGCTGGCCACCGACGTGGCAGAGGAGCTGGTTCGGAAGGGCGTTCCCTTCCGCCATGCGCACGAGCGGGTGGGCGGCCAGGTTCGGGACGGCGCGCTGCAGGTACCGTGGGACGCCGCCCATTCGCTCGCCAGGCGAGACATCCCCGGTGCGCCGAACCCGCGTCGGGTCACGGCGCGCGCGAGGGCAGTCCGCCGTGAGGCGGCTGCCATCGGGCGCTGGAGCGCGACTCACCCGCCTCCACTTCCGGGCGAGTAGAGTTCGGCCGCGATGCTGCTCGCGGTCGACGTCGGCAATACGAACGTAACGCTGGCCCTCTTCGAGGGAGAGCGCCTGGTCGCCGACTGGCGCGTGACATCGCATCGCGAGCGGACGGCGGACGAGGTTGCGGTCGAGCTGCGAGAGCTCTTCAGCCTGAGGGGCTATGACTTCGACGCCGTCAGCGGCGTCGTCATCTCCAGCGTGGTGCCCAACCTCAACCCCGCTTTGATCGAGGCCTCGCGACGCTACTTGAAATGCGAGCCGGTCATGGTGGGTCCAGGCGTCAAGACCAGCGTCCGCATCCGGTACGAGAACCCCAAAGACGTTGGCGCCGACCGTATCGCCAACGCGCTTGCCGCGTACACGAAATACGGAGGGCCCGTCGTGGTCATCGACTTCGGCACCGCCGTCACGTATGACGCGATCAACGCCGATGGCGACTACCTCGGCGGAGCCATAGCGCCGGGGGTCGAGATCTCGCTCGACGCCCTGGTCTCCAACACCGCCATGCTCCGCCGGGTGGAGGCGGTCGCCCCGGATGCGGTGATTGGCCGCAACACGGTCATGTCGATCCAGTCCGGGCTGGTCTGGGGCTTCGTGGCGCAGGTCGAAGGAATGGTCGAACGGATGGTGGCCGAGCTCGGCGGGAGCGCCAAGGTGGTCGCCACGGGCGGCCAGGCCGGGCTCGTCGCCGCCCTCACGCACGTCATCCAGGCCACCGACCCGCTTCTCACCCTCGAGGGTTTGCGCTTGATCTACCTGCAAAACGCCGACGGTGCCCGACACTAGAGGCTCTTGGGAACCGACCAGACCTTCCACGTCTACCTGGCGCCTGGCCTCGAGAACGCCGATCTGGCTGCTGTGCTGGCCGAGCTCGGCCTCGAAGGTCAAAGGCTCGAAGACGTGGCCACCGTGGTCCAGCCGGCCCTACTTCTGCTGGAGCCCGGCCAGGACGCGCCTGAAGGCCTGGCGGATATCGCGCTCGCGCCGCCCAAGGACGCGTCCCGCGCGGCGATTCGCGAGCTTTTGCGCGTGGCGATGGAAAACGTCGTTTTGCGCCGCGAGGTCAAGCAGCACGAGGAGCAGGCGCGGCGGCAGCACCGTCAATTTGAGGAGCTGAACCGGATCGGCATCGCGCTGTCCGCGGAACGGGATATCGGCAAGCTGCAGGAATTCATCCTCCTTACAATGCGTCAGCTCACGAACGCCGACGGGGCAAGCCTTTGGCGGAAGACGGTGGGCGACGACGGTTCGCCCCAGCTGTTTCTCGCATCGAGCCAGAACACCTCGCTCGCCAACACCTACCAGGCGTTCAAGGTGCCGGTCGACCAGAAGAGCGTCGTCGGCTACACCGTCACCGTCGGCCGGAGCCAGTTGTACGACGACGCATATCACCCGCCGCCAGGCAAGCCGCAAGGTGGTCGGGGCTTCGACCAGCAGTACGGCTACCGGACCAAGTCGATGCTCACAGTGCCGATGCGCAATTACAACAACGAAGTCGTCGGCGCCGTGCAGCTCATCAACGCCAAGCGGCGCTTCGACACCAAGCTCACGATCGACAACGTTCCGGACGAGGTGGTGAGCTTTCGACCCGAGGACCTCGAGATGATCGAGTCTATCGCCAGCCAGGCCGCGGTCGCCCTCGACAACAAGAGCCTGCTCGATTCCATCCAGGCTCTCTTCGACGGCTTCGTACAGGCGAGCGTGACCGCGATCGAGCAACGAGACCCGAGCACGGCAGGTCACTCAGGACGCGTCGAATCGCTCACGACGAGTCTCGCCCGAGCCGTGTCCGAAATCGAGTCTGGCAAGTATCGCGACGTCTACCTCAGCGAGGACCAGCTCAAGGAGCTGCGCTACGCATGCCTGCTGCATGACTTCGGCAAGGTCGGCGTGAGAGAGCACATCCTCGTCAAGGCGAAAAAGCTCATGCCCGGCCAGCTCGAGGTGATCCAGGCGCGGTTCGAGTTCGTCGAACGGTCGGTGCAGTACAAGTACGCGACCGAGAAGCTCGACCGGATGCGTCGCGGAGTCGCTGACGACGCCGCGACGGCCGAGATCGATATGCGTCTCGCGGAGGAGCTGGAGCGCCTGCGTATGTGGATCCAGGGCATCGTGGCCGCCAACGAGCCGAGCGTGATGCCGGAGGACAAGGCCTCGATGCTCGAGGCCCTGTCGCAGGAGACCTATCACGACATGGCGGGTCGCCCGCATCCGATGCTCGACCCACAGGAGTTCCGTTTCCTGTCCATCCGCAAGGGAACGCTCGACCCACATGAGCGCCTCGAGATGGAGGCGCATGTAACCCATAGCTTCCACTTCCTGACCAAGATCCCGTGGACGTCGGTGATGCGTGGAATCCCCGAGATCGCCTACGGGCACCACGAAAAGCTCGACGGGTCCGGCTATCCGCGCGGCCTGTCCGCCGAACAGATCCCGGTCCAGGCCAGGATGATGACGATCTCCGACATCTACGACGCCCTGACTGCGCAGGACCGCCCGTACAAGCGCGCCGTGGCGCGTGATGTCGCGCTTGACATTCTCCACTCGGAGGCCAACGACGGCAAGCTGGATAAAGACCTGCTCGACATCTTCGTCAAGAAGCAGATCTATCAGGTCACGGCGCCGAGGTGAGGATCAAGTTCTGGGGCACGCGGGGCACGCGGCCGACGCCGGGAAGGAAGACGCTGCGTTACGGCGGAAACACGACCTGCATCGAGGTCCGCGACAAAGAGAACAACCTGATCATCATCGACTCCGGGTCGGGCATTGCTGAGCTCGGCGGTGGGTTCGACCCGTCGGAGCCGCTGCAGGCGCATCTGCTCATCACGCACACGCACCTCGATCACATCCAGGGGTTCCCTTTCTTCGCGCCCGCTTTCGTACCCGGCACGCACCTCACGATCGTCGGCCCCGCCGGTTCCGCCAAGTCTTTGCAGGCGGCATTCGCGGACCAGACAGATCCCGCCTACTTTCCGGTGCGCCTCGACCACATGCCGGCCGAGATGGAGTTCATCGAGCGGAATCCTGGCGAGACATTCGAGGTCGGCGGCCTGCGCATCACGCCGCACCTCCTGATGCATCCGATCCCGACCTTCGGCTATCGCATCGACGAGGGTTCCACGCGCTTTGCGTTTGCCACCGACAACGAGCTGGCGATGTTCGCCAACAACGAGAACGGGACCCTCAAGGACGTGGCGAGCTGGTGCCAGGACGCCGATCTGCTCGTGCACGACGCGCAGTACAGCCGCGAGGAGTACAAGACGCACGCGGGCTTCGGGCACTCGACCTACGAGGAGGCGCTTTCCCTGGCCGAGCAGGCGGGGGCACAGCAGCTGGCGTTCTTTCACCACGACCCGGCGCATTCCGACACTGATATCGACGCGCTGATCGAAGAGGCGCTCGGCAACCATCGGCAGTCGGGCGGCTTGGACGTGGTCGCGTTTCCGGCGGCCGAGGACAAGGAGCTCAACCTCTAGCCGCAGCCCTCGTCCCTTAGTCTTTCGGCAACGTGACCGAAGAAGACGAGCCAGAGGTAATCCGCGACCGCCGCAAAAAGCTGGAACGGCTTCGTGCAGCTGCAATCGACCCTTACTCGCGCGGTTTCAAGCCCACCCACTCGACCGCGGCCGCGAAGGCGCTGCTCGGCGACGGCGAACGGACGGAGCCGGTCGCTGTTGCGGGCCGGCTGATGGTCAAGCGATTGATGGGCGGTTCGGCGTTTGCGGACCTGCAAGACGAGGCAGGCCGGCTCCAGCTGTTCGCGAGCCGCGAGATCCTCGGCGAGCGAGACTTCGACCTGTTCGCCGACCTCGACGCCGGAGACCTGATCGGCGCGAAGGGTCCGATCTTCCGGACCCGCCGCGGCGAGGTGACGCTGGAGATCCACTCCTTCCAGCTGCTGACCAAGTCGCTTCGGCCGCTGCCCGAGAAGTGGCACGGCCTCAAGGACGTCGAGATCCGCTACCGGCAGCGATACGTGGACCTGATCGCGAATCCCGAGGTCCGCGATGTGTTCCGTGCTCGGACGAAGATCATCGCAGGGTTGCGGAACCTGCTCGATCAGGCGGGCTTTCTAGAGGTGGAGACGCCCGTGCTGCAGGAGGTCCCAGGCGGAGGGCACGCAAGGCCGTTCGTCACCCACCACGAGGCCCTCAGCCGCGACCTGTTCCTGCGCATAGCTCTGGAGCTGCACCTGAAGCGGCTGCTCGTCGGAGGTTTCGAGCGCGTGTACGAGATCGGCCGTGTGTTCCGCAACGAAGGCCTGTCGCCGCGGCACAACCCGGAGTTCACGATGCTCGAGTGCTACGAGGCCTACGCGGACTACAACGATGTGATGAGGCTCGTCGAAGACATGGTGGTGACGGCGACGGCGGCCGCCGGCCGCAGCGCCAACACCAGGTATCAGGGTGAGGAGATCAACCTTGCGCCTCCGTTCCGGCGCGAGCGCATGGCCGACCTGGTCCTCGAGCGCACCGGCCGGCAGGCCGTGGGCAAGGAGCTGAACGACCTGTTCGAGGAGTACGTGCAGCCCAACCTTCGCGAGCCGACATTCGTGACCGACTACCCGATAGAAATTTCGCCTTTGGCGCGCCGGCGGGATGACGACCCGCGGTTCGTCGAACGATTCGAGCTCGTCATCCTGGGTCGCGAGTACGCGAACGCGTTCACTGAGCTCACCGACCCGATCGACCAGCGGCAGCGCTTCGAGGCGCAGGCGGCGCAGCGGGCGGCCGGGGACGTCGAGGCGCACCCGATGGACGAGGACTTCCTGCGCGCGGTGGAGTACGGGCTGCCACCGTGCGGAGGGCTCGGGGTCGGCATCGACCGGTTGGTCATGCTGCTGACCGACCAGCCGTCGATCCGTGACGTGATCCTTTTCCCTGTGATGAAGGCAGAGTCATAGATGCTTCCTTTGGAGCTGATCCGTAAGGACCCAGATCGAGTGCGGCGCGCAGCCGAGCTGAAGGGCGAGCCGGCTCCAGTCGACGAAATTCTTGCTCTGGACGAGAGGTGGCGCGGCCAGGTGCATCGAGCCGAGACGATAAAGGCCGAGCAGAACCGCCTCTCAAAGGAGTTCGCGCAAAGTCGCGACCCGGAGCTGAAGGAGAGGCTGCGCGAGATGGCGGACAGGGCGAAAACGGAGCTGGCGATGGCCGAGGACGTGAAGCGTCAGCTCGACGACCTGCTGCTTCGGGTGCCGAACCTCTT
>MNES01000065.1:5853-19920 GCA_001917815.1 Chloroflexi bacterium 13_1_40CM_65_17
GCGGTTTGCGTTTCTGCTCGGCGAAGGCGCTTTGCTGGAGCGGGCCCTCGCCCAGTTCATGCTCGACGTTCACACGCGAGAGCACGGCTACACCGAGGTGATGCCGCCCGTTCTCGTCAACAGCGCCTCGATGACCGGGACCGGGAACCTGCCCAAGTTTGCCGCCGACGCGTTCAGGGTCGAGGGCCACGACCTTTGGCTGATTCCAACCTCTGAGGTGCCGTTGACCAATCTGCATCGCGAGGAGATCATCGACGCCGACCGTTTGCCCCTGAACTACACGGCGTACACGCCGTGTTTCCGGTCTGAGGCCGGGGCCGCGGGCAAAGACACGCGGGGTTTCATCCGCCTCCATCAGTTCTCGAAGGTCGAGATGGTCAAGCTGACCACCGCGGAGACCGCGATGGATGAGTTCGAGAAGCTCACGGCTGACGCTGAGGACATCCTGCGGCGGCTAGGCCTTCACTACCAGGTCATGGTGATGTGCACGGGCGACATGGGGTTCGCCCAGTACAAGAAGTACGACATCAACGCATGGTGCCCCGGGCTGGGGCGCTACCTCGAGGTGTCGTCGTGCTCGGTGTTCAACGACTTCCAGGCCATGCGGGCGAACATCAGGTACCGCCCGGCGCGGGGAGCGCCGCCGCACTTTGTACACACCATCAACGGCAGCGGGCTGGCGCTCACGCGAACCATCGACGCGATCATCGAGACGTACCAGCGAGTGGACGGAACGATCGCAGTGCCCGAAGTGCTGCGGCCCTATATGGGCGGCCTGGAGATCATCGGCGCGCGCTGATTCCTAGAATCCGAGGTGCCCTGTGGAGGGGTGGCCGAGTCCGGTTGATGGCGACGGTCTTGAAAACCGTTATGGGTGCAAGCCCATCCAGGGTTCAAATCCCTGCCCCTCCGCCAGGCTCCTAGCGCTTTTTCGCCTTGGCGCCGGCGGCGGCTTCTTTTGCCCGGAGCGTCGCTATACGCTCGATCAGCTTCACCGGCACTGGCTTCGAGAGCGGGAAGCGGATCGTGCCTTTCTCTATCCCGTATGGCGCAAGTTCTTTCTTCAGCGTCTTCTCGACACCGCCTACCGGGTAGATCGAGTAGTGCTCCTTCCACCCAGCGAAAAAGATCACGCGCTGGCCGTTGATCTTGTAAGTAGGGATCTGGTAGCTGATGACCTCATCCGCGCCGGGCAATGCCTTGCGGATGGTCG
Organism: Chloroflexi bacterium 13_1_40CM_65_17; assembly: GCA_001917815.1. Taxonomy (GTDB): domain Bacteria; phylum Chloroflexota; class Dormibacteria; order Dormibacterales; family Dormibacteraceae; genus UBA10449. Next base: position 7,067 of record MNES01000065.1, read on the forward strand.
CGCGGACGCGCTTGAGGGCCGCCTGCACGTCTTGGGGCTGTGTTGAGATGTATTCATCCACCGACTTGAACTTGGTCTTTACCACCATTTACCTCCCTCGAATGGTTCGCTTCACTACTACTCTCTCCAGCTTCAGCCAATCACCGAGAGAACGCAATTCCTTGCGGGCTGCTTCGACGTCGTCGGCCGTGGTGCCTGATTCCATGTGCAGGGCCGGCACGCGAAGCACTCGTTCTTTCCGGTCTGCCTTCACGTCAGCCTTCGCCACCAACCTGTCGCCGTGGAGAACGGGCAGCACGTAGAAGCCCCATCGCCGCTTCGCCTCGGGAACGTAGATCTCGAGCTTGTAGTCGAAGCCGAACAGCGCGAGTGCGCGCCGGCGGTCGTACACGAGGCGGTCGAACGGGGACAGGAGCGCCGCGCGTCCCTCGAACGGCCGGTCGAGCAGGTCTGGATCCGCAACCCAAAGACCCCGCACGCCCTCGATCTCCACCGGGGTGCCAACGGCGCCGACCGATTTCGGTGGTGCGATTCCCAAGGCACGCAAATGGCGCTTAGCGAGCAGGCGCTCGGCCTCGGCGGCGGGGACCGTCGGCAAGTCGACGGGCAGGACGCGCTCGGCGAGGTCCCAGATGCGCTCGTTGCCCTCGCGTCTGGTGATCGCGACTTCGCCGCGCGCCCAGAGAAATTCGAGCATTTGCGAGACGTTGCGATCGTGGGTCCAGCCGGTGGATTCCCAGCCCACCTTTGATCGATCCTCGAAATCGCTGGTGCCCATTGGTCCGCGGCGCTTCAAGGTCGCCAGCATGTATCGGCGAAACTCCCGGTTGGCTTCAAGCCACGATTGCACGTGGGTAAACCGTGAGTCAGGTGGCCAGGAGTCCATGGCGGGTCGGTATAGGGGGTAGTCGGCCGCCGGGTAAATGAAGGCGCGATGCTCGTACAGGGACCTTTCTTCGAAAATCAGCTTCGCCAAATCTTCGCGACGAAAGCCGTTGCCAAGCCGGCTCCACAAAACGATGTGCTCGCTTCTGGCCACGGCCGAGGTGGGATCGATCTGCAGAAATCCCAACCGCGAGACCGTTTCGAGGATGTCCCGAGGACGGTCTGCGTCGAGCAGCTGGGCGCTCACCGCGATCTGGCGCGCCCGCTCTCGAGTAAGGCGAATCATGGCCAGTAACCTAACGAAACCAACGACCGTGTAACGAATCGCCGCGGTCGAGCAGTTATCTTGGCGGCGATGCGGCTTCGCGTAGGGGGTGTGCTGCTGCTCCTCCTGGTTGTTTTCTTGACCTTTAACTACTTCCGTCCCGTCCCAGCGGTGGCGGCGACAGCGAGCATTCCGAGAGCGAGCACGATCTCGGGGACCATACCCACCCTCCCGTGGCCGGCCGTGGGCTCCGCGGCGGTCGGCACTTCCGGGCTTGGTTTGATCGCCACCTCCGGCAACGAGACGCCGGCGCCCGCCGCGAGCGTGGCCAAGGTGATGACGGCATTGATCATCCTGGAAGACAAACCGCTGAAGAAGACCGAACAGGGTCCCACGATCCTGATCACCGACGCGGACGTGCAGGTGTACCAGTCCGAGAAAGCCGAGCAGCAGTCCGTGGTCGAGGTCCGAACGGGTGAGCAGCTGACCGAGTACCAGGCCCTGCAGGGATTGCTTATCCCATCCGGCAACAACATCGCCTTCACGCTGGCGAACTGGGACGCGGGTTCGGTTGCAGCGTTTGTCGTGAAGATGAACAAGCGCGCCAAGGCTCTCGGCCTGAGCCACACGACCTTCGCCGACCCGGCCGGGGCCGTAGCTCAGACCGTGAGCACGCCGAGCGACCTGGTGGCGCTGGGCATAGTGGCGATGAGACAAGAGGCGCTGGCCCAGATCGTCGCCACGTCCGACGCCAAGCTGCCCGTCGCCGGCACCGTCTACAACGTCGACTATGCCCTCGGCCAGAGCGGCATCATCGGCATCAAGACCGGCTCTGGGCTCAACTTCGGGGCCAACTTCCTGTTCGCGGCTTCCGCGAACATCGGCGGCTTCACCATCACCATGTTCGGCTGCGTGATGGGCCAGCCCACGCTGGACCGCGCGTTCGCGGCGGCGAAGGCTCTCATCGCCGCCATGCAGCCGCAGCTGCGCGTTGCTCGCGTTCTGTCCAAATATGTGGCCGTTGGCAGCTACGAGCCGCCGTGGGGAGGCCACTCGGACCTTCTATCCACCGCGAACGTCGATCTCGTCGAGTGGCCTGGCATGATCCTCAGGCAGACCGTGCGTGCGCCCGCGTTGGCGATCGAAAAGCCTGTTCCTCCCGGCACCTCAGAAGGCGCGCTTCACATCGTGCTGGGTGATTACTCGCTCGACGTGCCGCTCACGACATCGGACCCCCTGTACCCGCCAGGCAGGTTCTGGAGGCTGACCCGAATCTAGCGTCCGTGTTACGTGACCGCCGGACGCGGCGTTTGCACGACAGGAGAGACGCCAGAAATGCCATCAAGCTTCCGCACCGTCACGCTGTCGGCCGCCATCGGTACGCTTTGCGCCCTCGTTGCAACCCTGGCTGTGCTTGCGGTCAGCAGGCCTTCCATCCTCCTTGCGGCACCCTCGGCGTCCTCCAGCGCGACGACCTTCGATCCAGGTGTGATGACGAGCGGCAGCGCTCTCGTGTCCAAGAGACCCGACCTCGCGGTCGTCTGGGTCGGCGTCGAATCCAAACAGTCCAGCGCCGCGGCGGCGCAGCAGGACCTCGCCAACAAGGCTGGCAAGCTCATCGCACGCGCCAAAGCCCTAGGGATGCCGGAGAAGGACATCAATACCTCTGGATATTGGGTCGGCCCGAATTACATTCAAAACAACACGATCGACGGCTATCGCGCCTCCGAGCAGCTGCTGCTCAAGTGGCACAACGTCGACACGATCGGCAAGACTCTCGACGCGCTGGTCCAGGAGGGCGGAGCGACCCAGATCAGCGTGAGCTTTACGCTCGCGGACCCCAAAGCGGCGCAAGCGGAGGCGCGGACGCTGGCAGTTGGGGACGCTCGCTCCCGGGCTCAGGCGATGGCGGGCGCCGCCGGTGTAAAGCTTGGCAAGGTGCTGCGCATCAGCGACCTGAGCTACTCCGGCCTCTCGTCAGGCAACTACGAGATCAAGGGCGCCGCGCCGGCCGATACGCAGGTGCCAGTCGGGCAGCTCGACGTCCAGGTCTCGGTCGAGGTCGACTTCGCGATCGACGGGTAGGCTGGCGGCCCTAGGCGGTGAACAGCGTGATGGCGCCGCTCCCGATCAGAACGAAGCTCCAGCCCAGGTCCAAGTTGAACCAGCCGCGCCGCAGGATCCTCAATCCGACCCGCTCGTAGACGATCACGGCGACCGCGCCCATGACGAGCAGCATGGCGGCGACATGGAGGGTCGCGGCGGCGGCGGCAGTGAGCGAAATCTCGCTCAGGCTGTGATAAGCCGCGGCGATGGGGAGGCCAAGCAAAACGGGCGCGAGCATCAGGCCCGCCCCGTGGGCTGTCGACATGAGGAACGACCAGCCGGCGAGGCCGCCGAAGCCAACCCGCATGCCGAACCCGCTGGGATGCGACCGGGGCTTCGCCAGCTTGAACACGCCGAAGCTCACCAGCACCAACGCCGCGATCAGGCGGACCAGGTAGGGCTCGACGAATTGCTCGGTTAGCGACACCGCAACCACCACCACCACGATTGCCGCTTCGTGGCCGAGGGCGATCGGAAGCAGCGAGCTCAGGACCGCCTGGCGCCGCTTCTCCTGCAGGCCGCGCGCAACCGCGAACAACCAACCCATGCCGGGGTTGACGCCGTGATAGGCCCCGAGCAGCACGAGTACTGCCCAGGGCCACCATGCATTGCTCACGGGTAGCAGTAGGAGTCGGACGACGCGTCGCCACCTTCGAGATGAACCTGGTGCGTGCGCTGCTGGAACTCGGTGAAGAATCCGTCATCGAGGCTCAGGCCGCCGTTCGGTTTGGCGTTGATCAGCGTGACCCAGCTTTTGATGCCTTCGGGATAGAACTGCACGTCCCAGCTGGCATAAAGGGAATTGGTGAGGTAGATCCGCTTGCCGTCGCGGCTCACCTCGACCATCTGCGGGCCGCCGTTGAGAGGCCCGCTCTTGGGATGAGCGGCTTTGCGGACGATTCCACCCAGGTGAACGCTGCCGGTCTTTTTCGGTTTGAACGGGTCGCTGACGTCGTACTGCAGGAACTCGCCGGTGCCCCATGCGGAGACGTACAGCCAGCGATCGTCGAGGGAGAGATTGATGTCGCTGACCAGCGGTGGCACCGCCTTGAAGCCTTTGAGGAGAGGAGGCAGCTCGTCTTCCGCGGCCGGCTCGGCGGGAATCTCGATGACCTTCTCGGCCTTGTAGGTCGAGCCGTCCAGGTGCCAGACCCAGATCGATGAGCTCAGGTCCTTCAGGCTCGTGACCACGCCGACGAAGCCATAAGCCTTGGTCGGATCGTGCGCCGGCCTGAGCTCGAGAACCATCTGCTGCTCGGGCCCGAGGTCGATCTCCTGCTTGTGCCTGCGTTTCGGCAGGTCCCAAATGTGCAGCTTGTGGCCGTAGCCGCCGGCCAGGAGAATCTCCGGGTTGACGCCGTTCTCGACCATCTTCGGCGTGCCCCACTCGCTCGTGATCGCGGTGTCGTAGCCCAGGTGCCACCAGAAGTCGTAGGCGAGCTGCTGCGGGCCGCGATCGAGCTCCCACCGGCCCTTCACAGAGAAGTTGTCGTGGTCGATGATGAAAATGCCGCCGGGGGCGTCACCGTCCGGAGCGCCGAGCGCGCTGACGTAGATGCCATCCGGGCCGCAATGAATCGTGTGCGGCCGGCTGTACCCGGCTCGGCTTGCGATCTCTTCAGCGCTGATCGTGTGCACGAGCTTGGGCTTTGTGCGGTCGGCCTTCGTGTCAAATACGTAGATGCGGGACGAGCGAAGTCCTGGGACCAGGAGGTAGCGGCGCTCGATGTGCGGATGCGGCGCGTACGGGCACAGCGCGGAGCTGCAGGCGTTCCACCCGAAGTGATGAAGCTCGTCGCCAAGGTTCGGGAGCTCCACGTGGCCGGCTTCGTTGCCAAAGTTGGGCGATTTCGGATCCACATCAAGGGTGACCAGCCGGTCCGGCGTCTTGGCGGTTGGGTCGAACGTGACCATGTACGCCAGCGTTTCCACCGGCGCCTCGGACGCGAGCTTGGGTGATGGATAGAAGGTTTGATCGGGCCTGAGTAGGGTTGTCGCCATCTGCATCTCCTTTTTCATCCGCGCCTGGCGGTTGCCGCTAGAGGGGTGTGGTCGCCTATGAACCGGACGCGCTGGTCCGGGGTCTAGCGACCTAGCAGGTACAGAAGCAGTGAGGCGACTCGATGAGTCGATGCGCCGGGTATTCGAGGTCCGGGGCCATCGTGCACTCGAGTCTATCCCAAGCCGTAAGCGCGCGCGCTTTGGTGTGGAGTGACTTATCGTCCGAGACATGATCAAGCTCTATCCGGATCGCCCAATGCCCGCGATTCTTCGTGGCCTGGCCGACCTGATCGTCATCGGCTGGACGATCCTGTGGGCGATTCTGGGTTGGCTGATCTACAAGACCGTGCTCGGGCTCGAAGTGATCGCGGACGGGCTCACGAGCACTGGACACACTTTCAACGGTTGGATCAAGCAGTTTCACGATGCCATCCCGGGCGGGATTCCAGGAGTGACTCAGTTCCTGATCAACGTCGCGGATGCCCTTCGCAAGTACTCAGGGGATCCTCTCGTGTCGGCCGGCCACCAGGTCCATGACGCCATCATCCAGGTGGCTGTCGTGCTGGCGGTCCTGGTGGCCCTTCCGCCAATCCTGCTGTTCCTGCTTCCTTATGGCGCCTGGCGGTGGCGCGACATGCGCGAGATCGGGTCCGCGCTGGCGTTCGTCCGCATAGCCTCAATGACCGGTCGGGCGGACCAGGCGCGCGCGGTGCTCGCTTATCGCGCGGTCAGCACTCTGAGCTTCCGGCAGCTGATGTCGGCCAGCGCCGACCCCGTGGGGGACATCGCCGAGCGACGGTATGAGCGGCTGGCGGCGGCCATGCTGAAACGGGCCGGGCTCGATCCGGGGCGACTCGCTCCGCCCGAGCTCCCGGAGCTGCCGGCGCATCGAGGACGGCCGTAACCGGGCCCGATTCCTCCCGTATCGTTTGTTGGCGTGTGTAGAAGCATCAAGACGCTGCGCCAGGCTGAGGTTGTCGCCAGTGAGGAGGAGATCCGCGCCGCCGCGCGCCAGTTCGTGCGGAAGGTGAGCGGTTTTCGCGAACCCTCGGGCAAGCACCAGGTGGCGTTCGAGGGGGCCGTGGACGAGATCGCGCTGGCCTCGCAGCGCCTTCTCGAATCAATCGCGGTGAACCTGCCCCACCGGTCTTAACAACCTGGGTTGGCGCCTGCTCCCACCCTCATTTAAGGTCGAGACTGTCAGGTGAGTTGGGCCGGGGGAGGGGGCCAAAACAAGAGGGAGGGCCCGCCACAGGTCTGCCTATTTAGAGCTGGCAGCCCCGGCAGAAGTTCAGCGGCTCTCGATTCGAGCCCAGCTGGCTGATCCGATGTCCGCACCGCGGACACGTCTTGCCCCCTTTCATGTGCACCGACATGAAGGACCGATCCTGCTTCGACTCCTCGTAGTTGGGATTGGCCAGGATCGCCTCGACGGCGCGCGAGAGGACCGACGGGATCGCCGCGAAGAGCGCTTCCTCTTCGGCCGGCTTCAGTGACGCTCGGCGTCGTAGGGGCAGCAGACGGGCCTCGAAAAGGATCTCGTCCGAATACGCGTTGCCGATTCCGGCCAGAAACTCCTGGTTCCGCAGCAGATCTTTGAGCTCGTCGCGAAAACGCCGCAGCCGCTTCCGAAAGACCTCGATGCCCATAGCCGGCACCGAGTCGGCCTCCGGTCCCAGCTCTGCCCACCCAGGAACCTCCTTCTCGAGGTCGCTGACCCAGTAGATCCTCCCCATGTCGCGAAAGTCGAGGTAGCGCATCTCCTGGCGCCCTTCGATCCGGATGGTGAAGACCTCCGTGGCCGGCACCGGCGCCGCGCCGTCGGCCATCTGGAACCGCCCGCCAAGCATCGGGTTGATGACCAGCCATCGCTCCGAGCCTCCGCCGCCGATCTCGGTGGCAAAGACCAGGTGCTTGCCTCGCCGCGAAAGTGAGACGATGCGACGAGCGGGGAGTTCGTTCGCAAAATGCTCGACAGGGTATCGAAGCATGTGGGCCTTCTTTGGATTGACCGTCGCGGCGGTGATCAGCCGGCCCTCCAAGCGGGGGCTGAGTCGAATCCGCAGGGCCTCCAGCTCGGGTAGCTCGGGCATGGAGCCAAGATACGGCCGCCGGTTTGACGACCGCGGGTAGCGGGAAAATTCAAGAACATGCGTTTGGACAAACTCACAGAAAAGGCACAGGCGGCTCTGCAGGAGGCTGCGGAGCTGGCTCGCAGTCTTGGCCAGCAGGCCATCGAACCTGAGCACCTCATCCTCACCCTCGTCCGACAGGAAGAGGGCGTCGGCCGGACGCTGCTCGAGAGAGCCGGTGTTTCGGTCCAGGCGCTGGAGCCGGCCCTTGTCTCCATCATCGAGCGGCTCCCCAAGGTCAGCGGCGGCGGCCAGCCATACCTGAGCTCCGCCCTGCAAAAGGCGCTCGACCAGGCCGAGCAGGAGGCGGATCGTCTGAAGGACGAGTACGTCTCCACCGAGCACCTGCTGCTCGCCCTCGCCGACACCAAGCCGCTGAAGGACGCGGGCGCCAAGCACGACGCGCTCCTGCGCGCACTCCGACAGATCCGCGGCAGCCAGCGTGTCACGGACCAGAATCCCGAATCGAAGTACCAGGCGCTCGAGAAGTACGGCCGTGACCTGACCAAGCTTGCCGCCGAAGGCAAGCTGGATCCGGTCATCGGTCGCGACGAAGAGATCCGCCGCGTCATCCAGGTGCTCTCCCGCCGCACCAAGAACAACCCCGTTCTCATCGGTGAGCCCGGCGTTGGCAAGACCGCCATCGCCGAAGGCCTCGCCCAGCGCATTGCCGCGGGTGACGTGCCCGAGGGCCTCAAGGGCAAGCGCGTCATCGCCCTCGACCTTGGCGCCATCGTCGCCGGCACGAAGTACCGCGGAGAGTTCGAAGACCGGCTGAAGGCTGTCCTCAAAGAAATCGAGGCTTCCAATGGGCAGGTGATCCTGTTCATCGACGAGCTCCACACGCTGGTCGGCGCCGGCGCTGCGGAAGGCGCGATCGACGCAGCCAATTTGTTGAAGCCCATGCTTGCCCGCGGCGAGCTGCGCGCCATAGGCGCGACCACGCTCGACGAGTACCGCAAGCACATCGAAAAGGACGCAGCCCTCGAGCGCCGGTTCCAACCCATCGTGGTCAGCGAGCCGTCGGTCGAGGATACGATCAGCATTCTTCGCGGCTTGCGCGAGCGCTACGAGATCCACCACGGCGTGCGAATCAAGGACTCCGCGATCGTGGCAGCGGCGGTTCTTTCGAACCGCTACATCACCGACCGCTTCCTCCCCGACAAGGCGATCGACCTAATCGACGAGGCGGCTGCACGGCTGCGCACTGAGATCGATTCGCTCCCCGCGGAGCTCGACGAGATCGAACGCCAGATCCGCCAGCTCGAAATCGAGCGCGAAGCCCTGAAGAAGGAGACCGACAAGGTCTCCAAGGAAAGACTCGCAGCGCTCGAGAAGCAGCTCGCGGAGCTCTCAGAGCAGCGGACATCACTGCGTTCCCGCTGGGAGCAGGAGAAGGAAGTGATTGGCCGGATCCGCAAACTCAAGGAGCAGCTGGAAGAGGTCCGAGCCGAGGCCGATCGCGCCGAGCGCGCGGCGGATTTCGCGAAGGCCGCCGAGCTTCGCTACGGCAAGGCGGTGGAAATCGAAAAGCAGATCCAGGCCGCCCAGGCTCGCCTGGCCGAGCTGCAGGGCGGACACGCCCTGCTCAAGGAAGAGGTGGACGAGGAGGACATCGCTGAGATCGTCGGCCGCTGGACTGGCATCCCGGTGTCGAGACTTATGGAAGGCGAGATCGCCAAGCTGATCAAGATGGAGGAGCGGCTGCATGAGCGCGTGATAGGCCAGGACGAGGCCGTCAGCGCGGTCGCGAATGCAGTGCGCCGCAATCGGTCCGGGCTGTCAGACCCGAACCGGCCCGTCGGATCGTTCATCTTCCTCGGTCCGACCGGGGTCGGCAAGACCGAGCTGGCGCGTGCGCTGGCGGAGTTCCTGTTCGACAACGAGCAGGCGCTCATCCGTCTGGACATGTCTGAGTACCAGGAGAAGCACACGGTTGCGCGCTTGATCGGCGCTCCACCGGGCTACATCGGTTACGACGAGGGTGGCCAGCTCACGGAAGCGGTGCGCCGGCGTCCGTACTCAGTGGTGCTCTTCGACGAGATCGAGAAAGCACATCCGGACGTGTTCAACGTCCTGCTGCAGATCCTCGATGACGGACGCCTCACCGATGGGCAGGGCCGGACCGTCGACTTCCGCAACACGGTGATCATCATGACCTCGAACCTCGGCAGCCAGATCATCCAGGAGATGTCCGGCAGGCCGTTTGACGACGTGCGTGAAGCGGTCATGGCAGTGCTGCGCGATCACTTCCGGCCTGAGTTCTTGAACCGGGTCGACGAGGTGATCGTGTTCCGTCCGTTGACCGAGGACCAGCTGACCGCCATCGTTGACATCCAGCTGAAGCGACTCGAAAAGCGCCTGGCTGAGCGTCACATCACCCTTGTCGTCACTGATGCCGCTCGCAAGGTGCTTGCGAAGCGAGGATGGGATCCCGTCTACGGCGCTCGCCCGCTGAAGCGTGCGATCCAGCGGTTGGTGCAGGACCCGCTCGCGATGATGTTGCTGGAGGGCAAGTTCTCGGACGGCGAGACGGTCGAGGTCGACGTTCGCGACGGCGAGCTGATCTTCAACAAGGCGAAGGTCGCAACTCCGGCTGCCTGATCGGCGCTACGAGCAGGTGGTGCCTTCGGCCGGAAGCGTCAGGTTGAAGAGGTAGGCGTTCTCGATCAGCTGGATGCAATTGCTGACGAAATAGGACACGTGACCGTTGCCGTTCCGCGTAAGCAGGATCGATCCGGCAATCTGTTGATGGACCGACATCGCCCATGCGTAGGGTGTGGCGGGGTCGTTGGTGCCTCCGACCAGCAGCAGGGGCGGCGCGCCGTCCGCAGTGAGCGGACCAGGGTGGCCGGTCGGCCGGACCGGCCAGTAGGCGCACGGCAGATTTGAGTACTGGAACGCCGGGCCGAAGAGCGGCGATGCCGCCGCAAAGGCAGGACCGAGCTGATCGTAAGCGGCGATGTCGGTCGGCGCCGGATGATCGAGGCAGTTGATCGCGTAATTGGCGTCGGTCGCGTTCTTGTAGGTGCCGTCGGCGTTGCGCTCGAGATACAGGTCGGACAGGGCGAGCAGGATCGCGCCCCTCCCTTGATCAGCCTGCGCCAGCGCCTGATCGAGGTAGCGCCAGAGGTTCTGGTCATATAGAGGGTAGGCGACACCGATGACCGCGAGCCCGCGAGTCAAGAGCCGGCTGCCGACAGCCATCGGACTGGCGTCCAGCCGGGTGATGAGCGAGTTGAGCTTGGTCGCGGGGTCACCGGACTGTGCGTACTGGCACGGGCTTGAAGCCGCTTTTCGCGCCGCGCAATCAGCCAGGAAGGCCTGCAGGTTTCGCTCGAATGCGGCGGCTTGCGCGAGCACGATGTCATTCGCGGACAGCGTTGGGTCGACCACGCCGTCGAGGGCCAGCGCGCGCACGTGGGTCGGGAACAGGTGGGCGTACATCTGACCCAGGTAGGTTCCATACGACAGCCCCAGGTAGCTGAGCTTGGGGTCACCCACCGCCGCGCGGATGAGGTCCATGTCCCTGGCCGCGCTCACGGTGTCGACGTATGGAAGGATCGTAGAACTGCGCTGTTGGCACCCCAACGCGAAGTCTTTGTCAGTCTGGATTGCGGCCGCCTTCTCCTGCGGATCATCGAGCACCGGATCGAGTGCGTTGTACGCGTCCTCTTGCGGACCGTCGAGGCAGCGCACGGGTGAGCTCAGACCGACGCCGCGGGGGTCGAAACCGACGAGGTCGAATCGCCGGTTCAGGGTCTTCAGGCCAGGCGCCGATTCCCGAACCCAGGTCACTCCTGACCCTCCCGGCCCTCCCGGGTTGATCAGCAGCGAGCCGATGCGGCTGGCTGGTTCCGTCGCAGCCTTGCGATTGATCGCGATGCCGATCGATCCGTTTTCCGGACGCCGATAGTCGAGCGGGACCTCGACGGTCCCGCACTGGAATCCGCTGCCGCAGTCTGTCCACGCGACCAGGCCGGGCGTGGGCATGACAACCGATGGTGTGGGGGTCGGGCTTGGCTTGGCCTGTGCGCCGCCATTGCGTGTACAAGCCGACACAAGGAGGATGGCCGCGATCGCGACTGCTGTGATGCGCGGACCCACCACGCCAAGTTTATCTAGGCATCACCGCCCGCGCGGTTGAACGGTGCGCTAGGTTCGAGAGACAGAACACCCCCGAAACGGATGTCGCGGGGTCTTACATCAGAGGGGAAGGGAGGGATCGATTCGCGAAGGATCTGCGAACGGATAATGCCATCCTGTGAGCGGTTTTTCGAATGACGGTCAGTGGTGGTGGGACGGGCAGCGATGGATACCGACCGCGCAGCTTGTCCTCCCGAGCTTCTCGACCGATGACGAACGTGAACGAAAGGTTAACAAGGCCATGAAGAGGTACAAATGGATTGGCCAGGCCTCCCTCGTGGAGTCGCTGGCCCTGGGCGGTGACCGGATCGGACCCTTACTCAGCATGGCGTTGGTATTGCCATTTCTTTTCCTTCAGGGTTCGACATTTCGCGAGTACAGACAGTGGATTCTCGACCAGGTCGGTCAGGCGACGACATACCTCTTCGGCGCTGGTGAGCCGATGCTGGCCGGCGAGACGAGCATCTATCCGTCGTTGATCGTCGGGGGTGGCGTCAAAGGTGAACATGCGGTTGCTGTCACCGCGGCACACGTCCTTGTCGTTCGCATCGACAACTTGTCAGGCCGGCCGCGGTCGGTCGAGCTCGCGGCGCGATCGGCCGACGTCAGCATTGAGCTGAGCAGCGGACCAATCGGTTACCCCGCGCTCACTGTGCGCTACGGCAGCGGTGTCTGGCCAATCCGTGGACTGCGGAAAGTGTTCCAGCCGGAGCCGCTTTTACGAGCCTGGCGAGACGCCGCCGCAAGGGGCGCCGGAATGTGACTTCTCCCAGTAGCCGGTCATAGTGCGGCCGTCATTTCCGACAGAGCACTCGAACCGCTGCCAGAATCCCGGAGCTTTACGCCACATCTTCCAGACGTTCCGTTCGAACGTCATGTGATAAACGCGCGACACGGGTCGCGGTTTGACTTGGGCGGGCCTCACTTGGTTCGGTGGCGCCCACCGGAGGGATCACATTCCGCATGAGTCGTGAACTCGAGGCGGTTATTGACTAGGTGTTCCACCGCTACAACCAAGTATTTGCCGCGGGCCAGCAGGGCCACATCTAGGACCGTTGACCGCGGCGGGCCATCGGACTACCTTTGGGGTTCTTAAGGCAGCCTGCGCTTGTTAATGGAGGGAAGAGACATGTACAAGCTTCTGCTGAGTGTGATGCTCGCACTGGCGCTCGCCGTCGGATCGGCTGCCACGGCCGCGGCGTCGCCTAACTCCTACCCCGACACCGTGGTGGGAATCGAGACCGCACTGCCGCAGGGGAACACCAGCACCTTCGCTGGCTTCGCTTTTGGGCAACTGCCGGGACCTTGGACGGCAAGCG
>MNES01000073.1 GCA_001917815.1 Chloroflexi bacterium 13_1_40CM_65_17
GCCAGCCCGTCTTCATGAATGCGGGGGACTCGAACACCGTCATAACCACGATGGAGGCCGCGAGCGATCAGCTTGCCGCGCGAATCGGAGAGCCGACCACGAAACCCGTCCCCTCAATGCCAGGCCCACTGCCATATGCACCAGAGAAAGCTCCTTAGCGTCTAGAATCTCGGCAACCTAAATCCCAGGGGGTTCCACCGTCACAGCACACGTCCCAGCCGGCGAGCTCCAGAGAATGCGCGGACGCCGTAGGCGCCGTCGCGACCGGATCGTCTTCTTCGGGACCATCTTGCTGCTGGTTGCGGGGGGCGTCGGCAGCGGCGTCGTCGTCGCATTTCGGCCCGCCGGCGTCATCTTCACCGCCCAGCACACCATCCTCGACACGAACGCAAAGGCCGGGGGGCCGTCTGCGGCGAACTTCGACCACTTCCAGTTCTCGAACCTGTGGCTCGCCTTCAATCCGCAGCCATCGCTGACGATTCATGGCCAGGCCGCGTATCTGGTCGACATCGACGCGCGTGAGGTGCTGTGGATGCGCGACCCGGAGACCTCGCGTGCACCTGCCAGCCTGACCAAGCTGGTAACCGCGATGGTGGCGGTGGACGATGCCGGCTCGTTGGATCGCGCTGTCGTCGTGGCCAAGGAGGCGACGCAGGTCATACCCAGCGTGATGGGCTTGTCGCCGGGGGAGCGAGTAACGGTGCGCGAGCTTCTGGCCGGACTCTTCCTCGATTCGGGAAACGACGCCGCCGAGGCCCTCGCGCGGGGCATCGTGCCGCGCGACCGCTTCATCCGCCAGATGAACCAGAAGGCGAGCAGCATCGGCCTCACGGCGAGCCATTTCGTCAATCCGAGCGGGCTGGACGCGCCCGGGCATGGGATGTCGGCGCACGACTTGGCCCATGCCGCCGCATACCTCGATCAGTACTACCCGGAGGTGGCTGCTATCGCGGCGACGAAGCAGATCACCATCGCCGCCACCGCACAGCACAAGGCATTCAACCCTCACAACTTGAATCCCCTGATTTGGAACTATCCGGGGGCCACAGGTCTCAAAACCGGGTTGACGGATGACGCGGGTGGATGCATCGTCGCCACGGCGACGAGGGACGGCAGGCACCTGGTGGCGGTCGTCCTCAACGCCACGCGCCACTCCGCAGACGACGCCGCCGCGCTGCTCAACTACGGTTTCAGCATCCATCCGCGCCTGCCGCTCCCGCCCTGGCCCTAGCCTCCCCGCCACGCGGGGAGGTCGGCCCGCGCGGCGTGCGCGCCGGCCGGGTGGGGAGACCTTAGACTTCCCGGACGTGATTCGGCTGGTGCGCTTGAGCGCGCAAGAGGTGCTCGACTCGCGGGGAAATCCCACCGTGTCCGTCACGGCGTACACGGAATCGGGCAGCGCGACGGCGATCGTCCCTTCCGGCGCTTCCACCGGCAAGCACGAGGCGCTCGAGCTGCGCGATGGCGACGCGAACCGCTACGGGGGAAAGGGCGTGCTCAAAGCAGTGGGCAACGTCGAGAACACCATCGCCGCGCATGTGGTCGGCATGGACATCTCAGACCAGGCGGCATTCGACGCTGCACTGATCGGCCTCGACGGAACCATCGACAAGTCGCGGCTGGGAGCCAACGCGATTCTCGGTGTGTCGCTGGCGGCGTCGCGCGCGGCGGCGCAGGCCTCGGACATTCCTCTTTACCGTTACCTCGGTGGCACGCAGGCGCACCTGTTGCCGCTCCCGATGGCGAACATCCTCAACGGCGGCGCGCATGCTGACACGTCGGTCGACCTGCAGGAGTTCATGGTCTGCCCGGTGGGCGCGCCGTCGTTTGCGGAGGCGCTGCGTGCGGTCTCGGAGGTTTATCACGAGCTCAAGCGGGTGCTCAAGGGTCAGGACCTCGCCACCGGCGTGGGGGATGAGGGAGGCTTCGCGCCGGATCTCCCTTCGAACGAGGATGCGCTCAAGCTCATCGTCGAGGCGATCCGCGGTGCCGGCTACAAGCCGGGCGACGAGGTCGCGCTCGCCCTCGACGTCGCCGCCAGCGAGCTCTATGCCAACGGCAGCTACAAGTTCGCCGGCGAAGGCGTGGCTCTGACCGCCCTCCAGCTGGTGGACAGGTATGAGAAGTGGTTGGGGCTCTACCCGATCGTGAGCATCGAAGACGGCATGGCCGAGGACGATTGGGATGGCTGGAAGCTGCTCACAGAGCGCCTCGGTGGCAGGGTCCAGCTCGTCGGTGACGACCTGTTCGTGACCAACGTCAGCCGGCTCGAGCAGGGCATCGAGAAGGGGGTCGCCAACTCGATCCTGATCAAGGTCAATCAGATCGGCACCCTCACCGAGACCCTGCACGCCATCGACACCGCGCGGACAGCCGGCTACTCAGCGGTCATCTCCCATCGGTCGGGCGAGACCGAGGACACGACGATCGCCGACCTGGCTGTCGCGACCGGCGCGGGCATGATCAAGACCGGCGCCTGCGCGCGATCCGAGCGCGTGGCCAAGTACAACCGGCTGCTGGCGATCGAGCGTGAGCTTGGGTCGGGAGCGTATTACGCGCAGGGCTCGAGCCTGCCGTGAAAGAGGCATCGCGGGCGGTGCACGCCGGCCGCGAGCTGGTCGCTCGGAGCCCGCTGGCGCCAGACCTCAGTCCCGCCGCGGTCCATGTCTACACCGACCTCGACGATTACGACGCCGTGGCGCGTGGCGATCGCCCGGGGCACTACTACGGCCGCAACTCCAACAGCAACCGGGCGATGCTCGAAGAGGCGGTGGCAGAGCTCGAAGGTGCCGAAGCAGGCCTCGCCACCTCATCCGGAATGGCCGCGCTGCACGTGGCGATCCTCGCCCTGGCGCCGAAGCCCGTGACCATCGTCGCCACGCGCGAGCTGTACGGCGGAACGCTCGCCCTCATACGCCAGGACCTCGAGCCGATCGGGTACGAGTCGGTCTTCATCGACATGACCGACCTCGGCGCGGTCCGGCGCTCGCTCGACGGCGCCGGGCTCGTGCTCGTCGAGACGATCACCAACCCGCTGTGCCGGATGCCTGACGTCGAGGTGATCGCGACCCTCGCCCGCGAGCGGGGCATCCCGCTGCTGGTTGACAACACATTCGCGACCCCGATCCTTTTCCGGCCGCTGGAGGTGGGCGCGACCGCCGTCATGCACAGCGCAACCAAGTACATCGGCGGCCACTCGGACCTGATCGCCGGCATCGTGGTGGGGAGCCGAGACCTGATATCGGCCGCGAGAGCGAGGTCTGTGCGCACCGGCAGCAACCTCAGCCCGTTCGACGCGTGGCTCGCGCTCCGCGGCCTACGAACGCTGGACGTTCGCATGCGCAGGCACAGCGATAACGGCATCGCCCTGGCCCGCGCGCTGCGTGCGATGCCCGGCGTCGGGTACGTCCATCACCCGCTGCTCGAAGGCTCGCCCTCATACGAAACAGCGAAGCGGCTCCTTGCTGAGGGGGCGGGGGGGATGCTGGCATTCGACCTCGATGGTGGGCGGGAGGCCGTGCAGCGGATGCTGTCGCGGTTCCAAATGGTCAGGTTCGCCGCCAGCCTGGGCGGACTCGAGACCACCGTCTCCTATCCGGAGATAACCTCACATCGCGCGCTGACCCCAGAGGAGCGCAGGGAGCTTGGAGTGAGGCCGGGGACGGTCCGGATCTCGGTCGGCATCGAGGCGGCGGAGGACATCCTCGCCGACTTCGCGCAAGCTCTGTCCGCGTAGTTGTCCGCCTACACGCTCTTGCAGTTGGTAGAGGTCCTGGTCTTCGGCGCCGTTCTCATGTTCGGCGTCCTGGTCCGCTCCCCGTCGCTTGCCATCCTTGGAGGCGGCTTCTTGATCGGCAAGGCGGTGCTGAACATCCTGGCGCCGGAGGGGGGGACCGTCTACCGGCGCTCGCTGATCGGATACGCGCTGGGCGCGATCTACGTCGTCATCGGGATCGCCGCCGCCCACTTCGCGACCTGAGCGAGTTCCTATCCTTTTGGTGTGACGCCACAGCGAGTCGTGAGCGCAGGGATCATCCAGCTGATCGGCAACACGCCGCTGCTGCGCGTGAAGCTGTTCGAACACGAGTTTCCCGGACTCGAGGTCTATGCCAAGGCCGAATGGTTCAACCCGGGCGGCTCCGTGAAGGATCGCGCGGCGCTCTCGATGATCGAGGACGGCGAAAAGCGCGGAGCGCTGACACACCACAAGACGATCATCGACTCCACATCAGGCAACACCGGGATCGCCTACGCGATGGTCGGTGCGGCCAAGGGCTATCGCGTCAAGCTCGTCATGCCGGGCAACGTGAGCGCGGAGCGCAAGGCGCTGGTCACCGCGTACGGCGCGGAGATCGTGTACAGCGACGCGCTCGAAGGATCAGACGGCGCGATCCGCTTGGTGCGCGACCTGGTCGCAAAGGAACCCGACCTGTATTTCTACCCCGACCAGTACTCCAACCCGGCGAATGTGCGCGCCCATTACGACGGTACGGCCGTGGAAATCCTCGCCCAGACCTCCGGCCGCATCACGCACTTCATCGCCGGCCTCGGGACCACCGGCACGTTCGTCGGCACATCGCGACGCCTGAAGGAGCATGACGCGTCCATCCGCACCATCGCGGTGCAGCCCGAGGACTCGTTCCACGGCCTCGAAGGCCTGAAGCACCTGCCCACCGCGATCGTCCCGAAGATCTGGGACGAGAGCGTCGCGGACGAGATATGGGGCGCTCCGACCGAGCCCGCGTACGACCTCGCACGCTCGGTGGCCCGCACCGAAGGGCTCCTGGTCGGACATTCCAGCGGCGCCGCGCTGTGGGCCGTGCGCCGCCTCGCCGAGAGCGTGCCTGAGGGCGTGGTGGTCACCGTGTTCCCCGATTCAGGCGACCGATACCTGTCGACCGGACTCTACGCTCGCAAGTGAGGATCCGCCGGCTGGCGTTCGAGGCGATCCAGGCGCACGGGGCCGAGGGATATCCGAACGAGATCTGCGGGATCATGCTCGGGCCTCTGGGCCAGGGCGAGCGCGCAGTCACCGAGGTGCGGCGTGCGCGCAACATAATCGTCGAGCGCTCGCGTGACCGCTACGAGATCGACCCGCTCGACCAGATCCGAATCCAGCGCGAGGCGGACGCGGCGGGTCTCGACATCGTGGGCTACTACCACAGCCACCCCGACCATCCCGCCCGGGCCTCGGTGTTCGACACAGAGCGCGCGTGGGCGGGCTACGTCTACGTGATCGTCTCGGTCGAAAACGGCAAGCCGGTGGACGCGAACGCGTTCGTCGCGGAAAAAGACGGCGGCCCGTTTCACCCCGACGCATTAGAAATCACCTGAGCTGGCTCAATCGAAACGTCGTCGGCATCGGCATAGCCGACCTGGCGGCGGACGCCAACTACGAGATGGTTTTCGCCGTCCTGCCGCTGTTTATCACCGCGGGTTTAGGCGCGCCCGCACTGGCGGTCGGGGTCGTCGAAGGTGTGGCGGACGGGTCGTCCGCGATCGTGAAGCTCTGGAGCGGCTGGTACAGCGACCGCATCGCGTGGCGCAAGCAGCTGGCGGTTGGCGGTTACGGGACGACGGTCTTCGGGCTGGGGCTGTTGCTTGCCGTCACCAGCTGGCCGCAGGTGATCATCGCCCGCGCGCTCGCGTGGATGGGCCGAGGGCTGCGCCAGCCTATCCGCTCCGCGATGCTCGCCGGCTCGGCCGGCAAGGCCGACCTCGGCAAAGCTTTTGGTTTTCACGAGGCGCTCGACACCGCGGGTGCGCTGCTGGGCCCCGCAATCGCCCTCATCCTCCTGGCGACCGGTCAAGGATTCCGCACGGTGTTCGCGGTGGCGCTGATCCCCGGGATTCTGGCCGTGGCTTTCTTCGCCATCCTGACCCGCGATCCCCGCCACCAGGGCGCGCAGCCCGTTTCGCTTCGCGTGCCGATGCCGCCGGCTTTCTGGCGGCTGATCGCGCCGGTCGGTGTTTTCGGGCTCGGCAACTTCGCGACGGCGTTCTTCACGTTGCGTGCCGCCCAGATGCTGCAACCAGAGCTGAGCCCGACCGCGGCATTGTCGGCCGCGGTCGGTTTTTACCTTGCGCACAACGCTGTGGGAGCGGCCGTGTCTTTTCCGGCGGGTTGGCTTGCGGATCGGGTGGGAAAGGCGCCTGTGCTCGCCTCTGCATACGCGACATTCGCAGTCGCGTGCGTCGTGGGGATTTTCGGACACGGCTGGCTCGCGGTCGCGCTGCTTGCTTTGTTTGTTGGTGCGCAGAACCCGGTGGTCAGCTCGGTCGAAAGCTCGCTCACGAGCTCGATCGTCGAAGAGCGCCGGCTCGGGACGGCCTTTGGCGTGCTCAACGCCGTGAACGGCGTCGGCGACCTGGCGTCGAGCATCATCGCCGGCGCCCTCTGGACGTTCGCGAGCCCCGCGGTCGCGTTCGGCTATGGAGCGGTTCTCTGTTTGTCGGGTGCGGGATTGCTCAGCCTGCGAGCTCCCGCTCCGTCGGAGTCCGGAAGCGAGGGGTGACGCGTGCGTTGCCCAGCCAGGATTGCAAGCGCTCCGCTTCGCCGGCCACCTCCTTCTCAGCCTGTTTGCCGATGTCTTCGAGCAATCGATAGGCGATCTCGCCACTCTTTCGCTGGGCCCAACCGCCAACGACCCGACCGTCAGACCAGATCGTGGGTCCGGCGTTGCCGGTGCGGTCGAACAGCGCAGAAGCATGCGAACCGAGGTACCAATCGCGGCGGACCCAGCCCATCACCGTGGGGTCGAGGCCGGGGAGGAGGGCGACCCATGGGGCTACTTTCCGCGGGGTTTCCAGATCGTCCGGCAGCACGAAGCCGGTGGCGCCGTCGAGGTCTACCTCAACCGCGCCGATCTCCTTCAGAGCCTGCGTCACGCGGCCGGCTGTCCAGCCCGTCCACCACTTGAGGTCCGCCGCCGTCGCGGGTCCAAAGGCTCTCAGCCACCGGCGCGCCAGCTCGACGCGAGCGACCTCGGCGGGCAGCTGCGCCAGGCCATCCGGGAGCCATCTCTCCATAGGTGACCACCTGTACTGGCCGCTCATCCACGAGCCGCTGGGCCGCCCGCGCACGATGCGTCCCTCCGCGGCCAGGCGCATCAATACGAACGTCGTGATCGCGGCCGGCGGGCCGTACTGCTTGCGCCCGCCGGGCGCCAGCTTCCGGCGTAGCCGCGGCTCGAGGGCAGCGAGCTGCGTGGCGGAGGCTTCACCGAGCCCGGCCAAAATGCGGACGGTGGATTCGTTGCCGCCGTCGAGCCAAGCCCCGGCGTCAGCGACGCCTGACTCGGTCAACAGCTGAACGAGACGTTTGCGCTCGGTCACCGCGATGTCGTTCGTGCATGCGGCCTGCACGACCGGCGCCAGGTCGGCCGGGACGACGAACATGGTGCGGCGCATGCCGAGCATTCGTACCAGCGAGCGGTCGTCGTACAGGGCGTTCTCGATGTTGGAGACAGTCGGTTTGCGCAGCCTTGCCCAGGCCGCGAGGAAGACGGAGGAAGGGTCGGTGGCGTGAAAAGCCACGATATCGCGGGCGACCTCGACCACGTCGTTGGCTCTTGCGGGCGGGGCCAGATGATGGCGTGTGGCAAGACGTGCGCGGCGCTCCGCGATCGTGATCCAACCGCATCCTCGGATGGCGGAAGGCGATCGTCGACCCGCAGTCCGGCCTTACGCGCGACCGGCTGTACGGGGTGGCGGAGTGGCGTGGCCGCGAGTTCACCATCGTCGACACCGCCGGCCTGGACATGGATGGCGGCAAGAATGAATCTCGGGCCGCCATCGAGGCGCAGACGAAGGTCGCGATCCAGGAGGCGGACCTCATCGTGCTGCTCCTCGACGTCCGCGAAGGGCTCACGCCCATCGATCGAGAGATCGTGCACTTGCTGCGCCGCTCGAGCCGGCGGGTGCTGGTCGCCGCCAACAAAGCCGACTCGCCCAACGATCGTCACTTCGCGCACGAGATCACGGAGCTGGGTTTCGACGAGCCCAGCCTGGTCTCGGCGCAGCATGGCCTCGGCGTCGGGGATTTCCTGGATCGGGTCGTCGAAGCGCTGCCGGCGGCCGCGGAAGAACCAGAGGGCGATTCGAAAGCGGACCGCCTTGCGATCATGGGCCGCCCCAACGTCGGCAAGTCATCCCTGTTGAACGCGCTGCTCGGCGACGAGCGTGCGCTGGTCAGCCCGCTCCCGGGCACGACGCGCGATCCGGTTGACACCGAGCTCGTGTATGACGGCATTCCCGTGGTGCTGGTCGACACGGCGGGCATCCGGAGAAAGTCGTCCGCGCGTGACCGGCTCGAGCAATACAGCCTCATGCGCGGCATTCACGCGATGGAGCGAGCCGACGCCGTGCTGCTCGTGATCGAAGCGTCGACCGGCGTGCTCGCCCAGGACCAGCACGTCGCTGGGTACGCGCTGGAGGCGGGGAAGGGCCTCGTCATCGTGGTCAACAAGATCGACCTGGTGGAACCGGCTCAGCGCAAACCCGCGCATTGGCGGACCGTCCTGACGCGGAGCTTCAAGTTCGCCCCGTTTGCGCCCATCGTCACCGTCTCGGCTTTGACCAAGGAGAGCATCGGATCGGTGATCCCGGCCGCGCTCGAGGTCGTGGGCCAGCGCCGCATCAAGATGCCGCCCAACGAGCTGAACAAGGTGTTGCGGCAGGCGTTCACGGAGCATCCTCCACCGAGCTTCAAGGGCCGGCGCCTTCGGCTTGGCTATGCCACCCAGGCCGCGTCGGAGAGCCCGACGGTGGTCATGTTCGTCAACGACGTGGGCCTGCTTCATTTCTCCTATCGGCGATACCTGGAGAAGGCGATTCGGGATCGGTTCGGGCTCCACGGCAACCCATTGAAGCTCGTCCTGCGCGCCGCCTCTGACAGGCGTACCTCCGCACCTGGCCGCGCGCTCCGCGCGGGGCCGACCTCCCCGCGGAGCGGGGAGGTGAAAGGCCGACCTCCCCGCGTGGCGGGGAGGTAAAGCTCGTTTACATTTGCATCACGTCAAACCGACATCCGGATGACGGGATGGTGATGTATTGATGGTATGGCCGGTTTGAGCGTCAAGGTCCTGGTCGTCGACGATGAGGCGCATATCGTCGAGCTGGCTCGCCTGTACCTCACACGCGAGGGATACGAGGTGGAGGGAGTGGGGGACGGGACGCAGGCGCTCGCCAGGTTCGGCAAGCTGAAGCCCGACCTCGTGATCCTCGACATCATGCTGCCGGGCACCGACGGGCTGAGCATCTGCAAGGAGATCCGCAAGCAGAGCCAGGTCCCGATCATCATGCTCACCGCGCGCGACGAGGTGACCGACAAGGTCGTCGGCCTCGAGGTCGGCGCCGACGATTACCTGACCAAACCGTTTCACCCGCAGGAGCTGGTCGCGCGTGCGAAGGCGCTCTTGCGCAGAGCCCACACCGAACCCGACCAGCCGAAGGTCATCCGGGCGGGCAAGCTCGAGGTCGACCTCGAGCGCCATGAGGTGCGTCAGGGCGACGCACGGGTGCAGCTGAGGCCTAAAGAGTTCGACCTGCTGGCGCTGCTGGCGCGGCATCCTGGTCGCGTGTTCCAGCGCAGCGAGCTTCTCGACCTCGTCTGGGGCTACGACTTTCCGGGCTACACGCGAACCGTCGACGTCCACGTTCAGCAGGTGCGCGAGAAGCTGGCCGCGGCGAAGATCGCCGACCCCAGCATCCAGACGGTTTGGGGCGTCGGCTACAGGCTGGAGCTGGCGGCGAGCTGAGCCTCCGAATCCGGCTCCTCGCGGCGGCAGCGGGCATCGTGGTCGTGAGCCTCCTGCTCGGCGGCGCGTTGACCTGGGTGCTGGTGCGCAACCTCGAGCTGCAGACCGCACAGGATCAGCTCGACCGGTCGGCGCAGGCCGACGCGACCCTGGTCCGGCACCAGGAATGCGCGATCCGCCCGGCCTCGCCCAGCCAGGCCGGGGCGCCCACGTGCGGGCTGGACGACCCCATCGATTTCTCGAAACGTCTTTCGGACCTGGCCCCGACGCTGGACACCGGCCGTTTGATCCTCCTCAACAAACAGCGCGTGGTCATGTTCGACAGCGCGGGCACCGACACAGTGGGCCAGGCGATCCCCGTCGCCGCATCCAAGCGTGTGACCGGGGTTGGCGAGGCGCGGACTCTGCTCGGAGGCCAGATCTATCTGGTGGCCGCGGTGGGGATCACCCCGGCCCGCGACCCCCTGGGGGCGAGCTACGTTCTCGTGGCGCGGCCACAGTCGACGGTCACCGGCGCCGCAGCGGGCGAGCTGGTGCCTCGACTGCTGGAGGCCGGCGGGGCGGCGCTTCTGGTGGCGATGCTCCTCGCTCTGCTGGTGAGCCTGTCGGTCACGCGGCCGCTGCGGAAGCTGGCCGCCGCCGCCGA
>MNES01000054.1 GCA_001917815.1 Chloroflexi bacterium 13_1_40CM_65_17
TGCTCGGCGCAGTACCGGAAGTTCGTCTACGTCTCGGACGTCATCGAGCTCACCGGCGAGATCACGGACAAGACCGTCGACGCCGACGGCGAGCACATCGTCCACGTCCGCACCGCCGCACGCAACCAGCGCGGCGAGACGGTAATGCCGGGCAGGGCCATCGTCGCGCTTCCGACGCGGGATGGATCCCCATCTCCTGCGGCGCGCCGCGCGCGAAAGGCCAATGCCTGAGCTCCCAGAATTCCTGGCGGCTGCAGAAGCCTGGCTGGAAGCCGGCTACTCGCGCGTCGCGACAGAGCAGCGCGGCAGGTTTCGGTGGGGCGAGGGCAGCGACGAGGTCCACGTCTTCCAGGAGCCGGACCCGGTGGAGGAGGCCGACGCCGTGCCACGCATCCGCGCATGGCGGGCGGCGCTGTGGGATGGAGGGTACGGGTGGATCTCGGGCCCGAAGGAGTACGGCGGCGCGGGGCTGTCCAGGAGCTACGAGGCTGCCTTCAACCGCCTGACCCGCAAGTTCGACGTCCCGGGCGACGCAGCGCTGACCGTGAGCCTGGGGATGATCGCGCCCACCATCCTGCGCCACGCAGACGAGGGACAGAAGCGCCGGTACCTGCCGGCCCTCTACCGCGGCGACCTCATCGCCTGCCAGCTGTTCAGCGAACCCGGGGCGGGTTCGGACCTCGCGTCCATCGAGTCGAAGGCGACCCCCGAGGGCGATGGCTGGCTCATCACCGGCCAGAAGGTGTGGACATCCGGAGCGCACCTCGCCGACATCGGCGAGATCATCTGCCAGACCTCGCCTGGGCCGCGCCACCACAACCTCACCGCCTTCCTCGTCGACATGCATGCGCCGGGCGTGATGGTCCGCCCGTTGCGGCAGATGACGGGCGGCGCCGCCTTCAACGAGGTGTTCCTCGACGGCGTGCGTGTGCCGGGCGATGCGCGATTGGACGCGGTGGGGGAGGGCTGGCGCGTCGCTCTGACGACGCTCTCGCACGAACGCAGCGCGATGGGCCACAGCTCGTTCGGCGGTGCGGGCATCCTGTCGACTGAAAGGCTGATGGAGCTGGTGCGCCACGCGGGCAACGCACACGACTCAGTGGTGCGGCGCGACTTTGGCGAGCTGATAACCCAGCTGCGCGTCGCACGGTACGCGCAGGAGGTGATGGCCGAACGCGCGCGTGCAGGTCAGCCCCCTGGACCGGAGATCGCCCTCAACAAGCTTGCGCTGTCGGCCAACATGGCCGCGCTAGCCGGCTTCGTCGCCGGCGTGCTCGGGCCGAAGGTCATCGCCGACACCGGGGAGTGGGGCACTTACGCCTGGACGTCGGTGGTTCTCGGCGCGCCGGGCTACCGCTTGGGTGGGGGCTCCGACGAGGTGCTGAAGAACATGATCGCCGAGCGCGTACTGGGGCTCCCGAGGCCGAGTTGAGCGCGGTGAGCACCCGTCCCAACCTGTCCGCCGCCGCAGAGCACGACGAGCTGCGCAGAACCGTTCGCCAGTTCCTAGCGGACATGCCACCGGTCCGCTCGGTGATGGAGGCAACCGAAGGCTTCGACCGCGCGGCGTGGCGGCGGATGGCGGAGCAGGTCGGCCTCCAGGCGCTGCTGGTGCCCGAGCGCTATGAGGGCCTCGGTCAGGGAGCCACGGAAGCGAACGTTGTATTCGAGGAGATGGGCCGGGCGCTCTATTCGGGGCCGTACTTCGCCTCGGCGGCGCTCGCGGTCTACGTCCTGCTCTGCTCCGGCGATGAGGCCGCGTGCCGCGACCTGCTGCCCGGCATCGCCGCCGGCACGACGATCGCGACCGCCGCGCTCGACGGTTCCAGTGCGCCGATTCTCCACGGCCATGTCGCCGATCTGCTTCTTGTCACCGACGGCTCGAGCCTTTTCGCCGTCGATGCCGGCATTCAAGCGCAACCGATCGACTCCCTGGATCTGACGCGGAAGCTCGCGACCGTGAAATTCGAACGCGGCTCAGCGCGCCCGGTGGGCAAGGAGGGCGGCGCGCCCAAGACGATCGCGGCGGCAACCGACCGTGCGCTCGTCTGCCTCGCGGCGGAAGAGGCGGGAGGTGCGGCCCGCTGCCTCGAGATGAGCGTCGCATATGCCAAGCAGCGCGAGCAGTTCGGCCGCCCAATCGGCTCGTTCCAGGCGATCGCGCACCGCTGCGTCGAGATGCTGCAGCGGGTCGAGTTCGCCCGAGCGGCGGCGCGGTACGCGGCCTCGTGCCTGGACGAGGAGACCGGCGAGTTTCCAATTGCCGCCCGCGTCGCCGCCGCCTACTGCGGCCAGGCCTACCGGTGGGTCGCGGGCGAGAGCATCCAGGTCCACGGCGGTATCGGTTTCACGTGGGAGCACGACGCGCATCTCCATTACAGGCGCGCATGGGCAGACGAGGCGCTGCTCGGTACCACCGATCAGCACTACTTGGCGATCGCCGACCGGCTCGGACTCTAAGCAGAGGGAAAACAGAAATGGTCAGTCAGCTGAAAGATTCAGGCGCCGTTTTCCGGTACACGGAGGAACAGGCCGCGCGCTTCAGAAAGCACGGCTGGTGGGGCGACGAGATCCTCCTCGACCACCTGGACCGGTGGGCGACCGAGACGCCGGGCTTCGAGCTTGCGACTGACGGCACCGGCCGCCTCACCTACGCTGAAGCCCGCGGCCAGGCCTACCGGCTCGCGGCCTCTCTCCGCCGCCTGGGCGTGCAGCGTGGCGACCGCGTCCTGGTCCAGCTCCCCAACTGGAACGAGTTCATCGTCATCTACCTGGCGGCGATCCGTGCCGGCGCGGTGCTGGTGCCGATCATGCCCATCTACCGCCACGACGAGATCGGCTACATCCTCGAGCGGTCGCAGGCGAGAGTCGCGTTCACGGCCGGCGAGTTCCGCAAGTTCGACCACCTGCAGATGTTCCGGGAACTGCGCGCCAAGAGCCCGGAGCTGAAAGAGCTGGTGGTGGTGAGGGGCGATGCGGCCGCCGACGAGCAATCGATCGAGCGGCTCACCGAGCCCGATCGTCGCGCCGACGACTTCGACGAATCCGCGATCGGCACCCGACCCACCGCCGACGATGGCCACGTTCTTATCTTCACTTCGGGTACGGAAGCCCGGCCAAAGGGCTGCTTCCATACGTGGAACACGATCGGATTCAGCGTGCGCGGCCTGGCGAAAGCATTCGAGCTGGACCGCGGCTGCGTCACCTTCGCGCCCTCGCCAGTGAGCCACGGCACGGGCCTGGCGATGGGAGTCGCCGTGCCCATTCTCACGGGTGGCTCGATCCACCTCCAGGACGTGTGGCAGCCGAAGGAGGGCCTGGCTCGCATCCGCGAGCACCGCTGCACGCACGCCGCGACCGCGACGCCATTCGTGCGCATGGCCCTCGACGCTTTCGATCCCGCCGCGGACGATGTCTCATCGATGCGTATGTGGATCTGCGCGGGAGCGCCGATCCCCGCAGCTCTCGCCAGCGAGGTCGCAAATGTGTTCAAGGGCTGCCGGCTGCTGCCGCTGTACGGTGCGTCCGAGATCTTCGCCGCGACCGCATGCTGGGCCAGCGATCCACCCGAGTACGCCATCACCTCCGACGGCCGCCCCGCGCTCGAGGGCGTCGAGATCAAGGTGACCGACGAGGAGGTGCTCTACCGCGGCCCCGGCGCGATGCTCGGCTACTGGCGCGACCCGGAGCGCACTGCCATCGCGATCGACAAGGACGGCTGGTACCACACCGGAGACCGCGGCGAGGTCAATGCGGAAGGGCTGCTGCGCCTAAAGGGCCGGATCAAAGACGTGATCATCCGCGGCGGCACCAACATCAGCGCCACCGAGGTCGAGGAGCATCTGCTCACGCATCCGAAAGTTAAGGCGGTCGCGGTCGTCGCCATGCCCGACCGGCTGATGGGGGAGAAGGCCTGCGCTTTCGTAGTCCCGGACGGCGATGAAGCCCCGACGCTGGCAGAACTCGGCGACTATTTGAAGAACACTCGGCGCATCGCCGTCCACAAGATCCCCGAGCGCGTCGAGATTGTGAAGGAGCTGCCGATGACGCCGACTGGCAAGATCCAGAAGTTCGCCCTGCGCGACCAAGCGCGCCGCATGGTGGAGATCGCGACAAGTTGAGGCTGCGCACGCGTACGCGGCCGGGCGAGTTCGATCCCCTCGACTGGGTGCTCGAGCACTGGCAGGCGCAGGACCGTCCCGACGCCGAGCACTTCCTCGCCGTGTCGGCCCTGTTCCGCACGCATCAGGCGGTGACCGCCCGCCAGGACGAGCTGCTCAAGCAATTCGACCTCACGCGCACCGGATACCTGTTGATGGTCACGCTCTTTCTGTCCAAGGATCAGTCGCGACCGCTCGGTCAGCTCAGCAAGCAGCTGATGGTGCATCCCACGACGATCACGCTGGTCGTGGACCAGCTGGAGGAGCGGCGCATCCTCGCCCGGAATGCGCACCCGACCGACCGCAGGACCACGGTGGTGAAGCTGACGAAGGCCGGACGCGACCTCGCCGATAAGGTCACCGCTGCGATGGCCAAAGTCAACTTCGGCATCCCCATCCCGCAGGACATGGCTGTGGAGCTGGTCGAGCTGCTGCGCAACGTGCGGCGCGAGATCGGAGACATTCCCCCGGTCGCGGCGGACTGAACGGTGGAGCGGGTCCGGGTGGCGGTCGACGGGTCGGGCGTGGCTGACGTCGTCCTTGACCGGCCGCCGGCAAATGCGATCGACCGGCAGACGCTGGCCGAGCTGAAGCAGGTGGCCGAAGAGCTGTCCGTCAACTCGTCGGTTCGCGTCGTACTGCTCCGCAGCGCGCTCGAGCGCTTCTTCGCGGCAGGCTTCGACCTCGCCTACCTTGGCCAGAGGTGGGACGAGATGCTGCTCATGATCCGCGCGTTCCACGCGGCCGCCAACGCATGGGTGCGGATTCCCTCGCCGACGGTCGCGGTCGTCGGCGGCCATGCGCTGGGAGGCGGCTGCGAGCTCGCGCTGGCGTGTGACTTCCGCGTCATGGCCCGCGGCGGGGCAACCATCGGCTTGCCTGAGGTGAGGCTGGGCCTGTTGCCCTCTGGGGGCGGGACGACACGGCTGCCGCGATTGATCGGCAGGGCTGCCGCGCTCGACCTCCTCTTGAGGGGCAGGCAAGTCGAGGCCGGCGAGGCCGAACACATCGGCCTGGTCAACAGGGCCGTGGAAGCAGCCGAGCTCGATCGCTGTGCCCGCGAACTGGCGGCCGAGCTGCGTGCGCTGCCGCCGCTGGCCGTCAGGGAGATCAAGCGATGCGTCGATCTCGGCCTGGACGGATCGCTATCTACTGGCCTCGCCCTCGAAGAGCGTGGCAACCTGGCCCTCGCGCAAACCGCCGACGCCCGCGAGGGCGTTGCCGCATTCACCGAACGCCGGCCGCCTCGGTTCATCGGCGCCTGACCCAAAAACACGGAGGTTCATGAGATGTCTATCACCAAACCAATGGAGCTTCGCGGCCGCCGCGGCCGCATCGTCGTCCACCGCTGGTCAGCGAACGAGCCGAAGTTTGTGGCTCTGATCGCCCACGGAATTGGCGAGCACGCCGGCAGATACGCCCATGTTGCCGAGCGCCTCGTGGCCGAAGGTGCGACGGTCTACGCGCCGGACTTTCAAGGCCACGGTCTGTCCGAGGGCGAGCGTGCACGCTTCGAAACCATCGACGACCTGGTCGACGAGCTGGCTTCGGTATATGAGGCAGCGCGCAAAGGACACCCCGAGCTGCCCGTCGTGCTGGTCGGCCACTCACTCGGCGGCCTGACCTCGACTCGCTTCGTTCAGCGCGACCAACCGGAGCTGGCGGCGCTCGTGCTTTCGGGACCGGTGGTGGGCGGGAACCCGCAGGTCGAAGCTCTGCTCACCATGGACCCCCTGCCGGACGTCCCGATCGATCCCAGGATCCTGTCGCGCGATCCCGCGGTCGGAGAGGCCTATGCGGCCGATGCACTCATCTACCACGGACCCCTGCACCGCGGAACGCTGGAGGCGATCTTCGCGGGCGCGCGCAAGGTCCAGGAAGGCCCGAATTTCGGCGACCTACCCACCCTGTGGATTCACGGCGAGGGAGACGTCCTGGCGCCGCTTGATGTAAGCACCACGGCGATGAACCGCATCCGCGGCACCAGGATCGAAGAGCACGTCTATCCGGGCGCGCAGCATGAGGTGCTCAATGAGATCAACAAAGACGAGGTGCTCAACGACGTGGTCGGCTTTCTGCGCGGAGCGTTGCGAGCTCAAAGGCAGGCGTCGACGCCCTAGCGAAAGTGCCGCTTAGTGGCCGCCGGCCCGGAGTCATCCTGCCTGGTGGCGTCGACATGGCGCTGGCGCAGCGGCTCGCGCAGGAGGCCGAGGCTGCGGGCGCCGAGGCGATCTGGATCCCGGATGTTCGCCGGGAGCCGTACCTGCTCGGTGCGGCGGCGCTGTCGTTAACGACGAAGGTCGATGTCGGCACAAACGTCGCCGTCGCCTTCGCCCGCTCGCCGGCGCTGACAGCACAGGCAGCCTGGGATCTGAACCACTGGAGTGGGGGCCGCTTCATCCTCGGCCTCGGCAGCCAGGTGAAAGGAACGCTGGAGCGTCGTTTCGGCGTGTCGGCCGCGCACCCCGGGCCGATGCTGCGCGACTACGTCAGCGCGGTACGCGCCTGCTTTGTCGCCTACCGCGAAGGGCGCGGGAGCTACAGCGGCGAGCATTTCCAGATCACGCAGCCGGTCTTCATGCCGGGCGCTGACTCCAGCTGGCCGGAGCCGCCGATCTACATCGCCGGGGTCAATCCTGAGATGACCAGCATCGCCGGCGAATGTGCGGATGGCTTCGCCGCGCACATGTTCCTGACCGAGCGGTACCTCGAGGAGGTGATCGATCCGGCCCTCGCAGCCGGGGCTGCAAAAGCCGGTCGCCCCAAGCCCGCCGTGCTGATCTCTCTGCTCGTGGCACCGAGCCGCGACCTGCTCGCGCGACAGATGACCGCCTACGCGGTGCCGGGCTACCGACGCGTTCTCGACCACTCTGGGCTTGGCGCCGAGGCGGACGCGATCCTCACGGCGCTCGCTGAGAGGCGCCGTGGTGATGCACAGGCGATCATCGACTCGGCGGTGCTTGATTGGCTCGCGGTTTCGTTGCTCGACGACTTGCCGTCAGGCATCGCTCGATGGGGACGGAGGGCAGACCGTCTGACGCTCTGCGTCCCGTGGTACGGGATCACTGGAGACGAGCAGGTGGAAATCGTCCGTCAGGTTCTCAAGGGCCTGGAGAAAATGTGATCGGATCCGCCTGAGACGGGCTCTCAAACCGCAAGGAGACTCCGTCCGTCGGCTGGGCGCTCGCCGTGTCACAGCCGTGGCACAGACTCGCGGAATCGGGAGGATACGGGAGGACACGCAAGGACACGACGAAGCTGCGAATCAAGTACATGACGACACTGGAGGACCCGCCTGGATCGCCCATTGGATACAGAAGGTTTTGCGTACCAGTACGCATGCAGTACGCAGTCGCACTCGATCAGGAGGTGTCGTTAGGTGTCGTTTCGTATTCAGGACGGGCGGGGTGATCTCACCGCGACAGAACCCGGCTTATGTCCGTTCTCGGCCCACATCCAATATTTTGGCTTCGGCGAAGTCCAAACCGCGACATGTTGTGGTTGAACATCGTGTGATGAGCTCGCCTCAAACGATGTGTATTGCGGCGCGCGACTTATGGTCTTCCCCATAGACCGCAAATTGCGGGCCGCACTTTGCAGTCTTTTTGATCGCCAGCCGGCCGGCTGAGCTTAAGTGCCTCGCGCGACAGCGCTGTAGCAACGGTATACGAAGGGGGGTCTATCACTGCTGGAACGGGTCACTACCGACGGCTGGCTGGCCACCTAATAGGCCGGTATCGAGGCGCCCGTCAGCAGGCGGGAAATGACCTCAACCAAGAGAGCGAAAGCGCACAGGCTGCAAACAATCGAGCCCATGACGATTCCCACGATCGCTCGACCTGAGCCGGCCTTTGTGCCTCCGTTATTCCGTATTCGCCGAAGCGCTGAGATGCCCGACCAAAGCGCCGCTGGCCCAAGAAGGAGGCCGAACGGAAAGACCAAGAGAACGCCGACGATCCCGAACCACATCGCGTCCGTCGCGCGGCGCTCATTGGTCGTGGCAGGTTCGGCCGCATGGTCCCAGCCCCGGAGTTTGTTCACGGTCGGAGATTTACCCAAACGAAGAACGCAGCTAGGGGTCTAGGAGCTGGCCACGCGGTCTCTGTCGGATCCGACGGACCAGCCCAATAGGGGGCCGTTAGAGTAGTGGGTATGAGCGAGACACGAGCTGACGGCTTACCAGGGCCTGTGCGACCAAGGCGGCCCGAGGACTTCGACTCCCTCTACTCAGGCACCCCCGCTTGGGACATCGGCCGGCCGCAGCCCGCCTTTATGGAGCTCGCTGAGGCCGGCGCTCTTCGGGGGAACGTTCTTGATGTGGGCTGCGGAACCGGTGAGCACGCACTCCTGGCCGCCAGCCTGGGGCTGACTGCCACCGGAATCGACGCCGCTGCAGCCGCCATCGCCATCGCCGAGCGCAAGGCCCAGGATCGCGGCTTGACGGCCCGCTTCCTGGTCTGGAACGCTCTGGAGCTGGCTTCCCTTGATGATCGCTTCGACACCGTCCTCGATTGCGGCCTTTTCCATATCTTTGACGACCCCGACCGCGCCAAATTCGTTAACAGTCTCAAAGCCGCGATCCCACCCGGCGGCCGCTATCACATGCTCTGTTTCAGTGAGCACCAGCCTGGCGACTGGGGGCCGCGGCGGGTGAGCCAGAACGAGATCAGGGCGAGCTTCCAAGAGGGTTGGCGTGTCGACTCGATCGAGGCCGAGAAGATCGAGGTCAACATCCAGTCCGATGGGGTACTCGCCTGGCGGGCAGCAATCACCAGAACCTGACCGAATCGAAGACTGCTAGTTGCGAGGCAGCCCATTACGTGGACTTGCTGTCCGGCAGGATGAAGGTCGTAATGAATGACGGCACGGAAGAGGAATCTGCATATGCGGGTACTTGGTGGCCGGTTTTCGCGCGCCGCGCCGATCCCTAAGAAGTCTGTGGTCGAACCTGCGGCTGATCGGCTTGAGCGCCAGCCAGAGTCACCGAACCAGCGCGGGCCGCGACCAGGCTGATCCGCCGACCGACCACGGTCAACTGGTTCGCGTTACGGAACGTACGGCCCGCTCGCTGAACCAAAAGACAGCGCGGGCTGAGCCAGTCGGACCATTAGTTTTGGGTACCAGTACCCTTCTTGTACCCAACCGCCTTGTGTCGGGGCTTGTCGTTAGATGTCGTCCTGTATTCGAAACGGCCGGTTTGAATTGGCGAGAATCGAACGCGGCTTACAATCCGCCCTCGGCCCACCTCATCGCCGCCTCATAACAGGGCGGCGATCATTGCTTCTGCTACGAAGCGACCATAGGTTTTGAGAGGCATGCTCCGGCGCAGAACCAAAAGCTCGTACAACTCAATCGAGCTATAGGTCCAGAGCACATTCGCTGCGTCGGCGATCGTCATACCGTGCCGGAGATGGCCTGCCGCGACAAAGCGCCGCGCGTTGTCTGTCATTCGGCGAAGGCGGTCCTCGTCCATCTC
>MNES01000057.1:0-10123 GCA_001917815.1 Chloroflexi bacterium 13_1_40CM_65_17
ATGTGTTATGCGCGCCGCCAGCGTTAACCCTGAGCCAGGATCAAACTCTCCGTCTAAAACGGAGGACCCAAGGCATTTGCCCTGAGTCACAAGACTCTCAGAGTCTTTCCCACTCTTCAGTTGTCAAGGTGCTGGCTCCTTGACAACCCCGGCGCTTTTTAGGGCGCACGAAGCCTTCCGTCAGAGGAACCTGCGAATTCTACCGGTGATCAGGGTCACTTTGCAACGGGCCCGCCGCCGGGACCGGGAACTAGCCGGCCGCCCTGATGCCGAGCTCGTCCAGGTGGGCGAGCAGGTCCGCCGGGTCCCCGTATACCCGGTAGGCGCCGGCCCGCTCCAGCTCGTCCTGGCCATAGCCCCCTGACAGCAGCCCGATTCCGAGGGCGCCGGCCCGTTGGGCCGCCAGGAGGTCCCAGATGCTGTCGCCCACCACGAAGCAGTCGCGCGGCGCCAGGCCGAGACGCTCCGCCGCGACCATGAACAGGTCGGGGTTCGGCTTGGCATAGGCGACCTGGTCGCGGGTGACGATCGGGATCCCTTCCGGAATGTCGAGCAGGGCCAGCGTCCCCCGCGCCGTGACGTCGCCCCCGCTGGTGGCGATCGCCCACGGGACGTGCATCGCGGTCAGGCGCGCCAGCAGCTCAGGAGCGCCGGGCAGGGGGCGGATCTGGTCCATCTTGAGCAACAGGTTCTTCGCGTGTGACTGCCGCAGCCGCTCGACCTGGGCCTCGGTCAGGCTCTGACCGAGCTCACGGGTCAGCGCCTGGAGGAAGAGACCTCCGCTCATGCCAATCCGGCGGTGAATGCGCCATAAAGAAAGGTTGAGGCCCTCGGAATCCAGCGCCTCTCGCCAGGACAGCACGTGCTGATACACGCTGTCGACAAGGGTGCCGTCGAGGTCGAAGAGCATCGCCGGCCGCCCCGACAGCCTGGCGGCAGCTTTCTCAGAAGGCACGCCGGCCAGCCATCGCGCGAGCGAGAGTCAGCTCGTCCGCGTACTCGAGGTCGCCGCCCACCGGCAGCCCATGCGCGGGACGCGTGACCTTGATTCCCAGAGGTGCGAGCGCCCGCTGCAGGTAAACCGCCGTCGCCTCTCCTTCTATATCTGCGTCAGTGGCCACGATCACCTCGATCACACCTTCCTCGCGCGCGCGGTCAAGCAGCTGGGGAACGTGGATCTGGTCCGGCCCGATGCCGTCGATCGGCGAGATCACGCCGTGGAGCACGAAGTACAGCCCGTCGAACTCAGCGGTGCGCTCGATCGCGAGCACGTCCAGCGCCGACTCGACGACGCAGATGACGGAGGCGTCGCGTCGAGACGAAGCGCAGATCGTGCACAGGCTGCCCTCGGCGATGTTGTAGCAGCGCTCGCAGTAACCGATTCGCGCTTTGACATCCGCGATGGCCAGTGCCAGCGATTCGGCGCGCTGCCGGTCGGCGCGCAACAGGTGGAAGGCCAGGCGCTGCGCAGTCTTGGGTCCGATGCCCGGCAGCCGCGACAGCTCCTGGACCAGCCGTTCGAGTGGCTCCGGGAGCTGTGTCAATTGCAGGTCGGTCTAGAGGACGCTGGGAGGCAGGCCAAGCCCGCTCGCGACCGCTTGCATCTTGGTCGCAGCGAGCTGCTTCGACAGCTCCATCGCCTCGTTAACCGCGGCCAAGACCAGGTCCTGGAGCATCTCGGTGTCCCCGGCCGCCGCCGGGTCGATGACCACGGACATCACCTTTTGCGCGCCCGTTGCGACCACGCGCACCGCGCCGCCACCCGCGCTCGCCTCGACGGTCTCGTTCTCGAGCTCTGACTGCACCCTGGCCATCCGGTCCTGCATCTGCTGGACCTGCTTCAGCATCTTCATCGGATCCTTCATTCGGAGACCTCCTTGACCCTCGTCACCCGCCCGTCGAATCGGCGCACCACCTCGCGGACGAACGGATCGTCCTCGGCGCTCGCAGGAGCGTTGCCGGCGGGCCGGCTCGACTCTGCCGCCGCCTCGCGCAGCTTGAACTCGACCTTCACCTGGTCTCCGAGCCACGCACGCACCAGCGGGAGCAGCTGCGCCGACTGGTCTTGCGCCTTCTGGTGGTGGAATCCGTATCGGAACCAGAGGACGAGGGTCGACCCGTCAACCTCGGGCTGCGCGTCGAGGTAGGCCGCGCGAACGGTGCGGCTGAGCTTCTCGAGGACCTCAGCCCACCCAGCCACCTCCCCGCCCTGCGGGGAGGTCGGCACCGCCCGGAGGGCGCTGCCGGGTGGGGAGGTCTCCTCAGCCACCTCCCCGCCCTGCGGGGAGGTCGGCACCGCCCGGAGGGCGCTGCCGGGTGGGGAGGTCTGCTCCTGCATTGCGGGTGGGGGTGTGATGCCTTGCTCAACGAGGCCCACCTCTACTGCCAGTCGCGCGAGCGTGGCCTCGACCAGGAACCGAGGTTCGGCGTGACGGCGGACCTCGCCGTCTAGATGCAGCAGCGCATCGAGCACCGCGGACAGCCGGCGCGCGGTGGCCCGGTCGTGTCGCGAGAGCGCTGACACGAGCCGGTCCCGACATCCTTCCAGGAGTCCTCGAACCACCTGACGCAGCTCGGCGCCGGCGGAGTACACGCGGTTGAGCTCCTCAAGCGCCTCGGCTGCCCGGCCATCCAGAACGTGATCCAGCAACGAGTCGAGCAGGCGCGGGTCGGCGATCCCGAGCAGCGAACGCGCACCTTCGAGCGAGATTGGACCCGCGGCCAGAGGCACCAGCTGGTCGAGCAAGCCGACCGCGTCGCGCATCGAACCCTGGGCCGTGCGCGCGATGAGCCCCATTGCCTCAGCGTCGACCTGCACCATCTCGGCGAGCGCGATGTGGGTCAGGCGAGAAACGATCTGGTCCTCGCTGTGCCGCCGGAACACGAACTGCTGGCAGCGGCCGATGACTGTCAGCGGGATCTTTTGCGCGTCGGTGGTGCACAGCACGAACACCACATGCCCGGGCGGTTCCTCGAGCGTCTTCAGCAGCGCGTTGAACGCCGGCTCGGTGAGCATGTGGGCTTCGTCGATGATGTAGACCTTGAACGGCCCCAGCGCGGGGGCGAGGTTCACCTTCTCGCGCAGGTCTCGAATTTCATCGATGCCGCGGTTGGATGCGGCATCGATCTCGATCAGGTCCAGCGCGGAGCCTGCCGTCATCTCGAGGCACGACTGGCACCTGTTGCAGGGCTCGGCAGAATCGCGGGCTCGGCCGGTGCAGTTGATCGCCTTCGCGAGCAGACGTGCAGCCGATGTCTTCCCGGTGCCCCGGCTGCCGCTGAAGAGATACGCGTGTGATACCCGCCCACCGATGATCGCCCCCTGCAGGGCACGCGAGGCCGCGTCCTGCCCGACCAGGTCGGCGAACGTCTGCGACCGGTACTTGCGATAGAGGCTCTGGTACTCAGGCATCAAAAATCAAAGTGGCCGCGCACCCCCGCTTCGATCGAGGTGCCCCAGCTCGCACCGCGGTTCACAGCTCCGGCCCGGATGGCTGCGGCACCCCCGGGCTCTCTCCTTACCGCTGCTTCCTTCCGGACCTGACGGGGTTCGGAGACCCGAGCTGCGCAGGTCCCGACCTTCAACGCCGTTAGCCGCGGCCAGGCTAAGGACCTGACCTCAGCGCGGGAATTCGGTCCGGCTAAGGCGGATTGCCGGTACAGGGGACCGCCAGCACCCCACTTAGCGCGACCACCAAAGAGTTTAAGCCCCCCCACGAACTCAGAGCTTCGCGTGAGTTCGTGGGGACCCCTGATTACCCGGCCTGGGTTGCCGCAGCCGGACGACGGCGGCGCGCCGCCCAGGCCAAATGCATGAAGGTGGCGACGGTGGCGATGGGGATGACAACCTCGGCTCCGATGACCACGTTGGTCGCGTCCTGGTTCAGGAAGCGAAACAGGCAGATGCCGCCGACCAGGACGATGATCAGCGCCGTCGAGATCTGCCCGCTCACCGTGTGGCGGAGCTCCGGCCGGCGGTGCAACGAGATCAGCACCAGCGCACCCAGCGCCGGCAGCAGGTAGCGCACCACGATCACAGCCGCGAGCCAGGCAGGGATGATCTCGCTCAACACGAGACCAACGGCGACGGCCCCGAGCAGCACGCCGTCGACGACCGGGTCAAGCCCCCCACCAAGAGTCGACGGTCGGTCGAAGCGCCGGGCGATGGTGCCATCGACGAGGTCGGTCAAGCCCGCTATCGCCAGCACTACGGCCAGCGATCCGAGGTTGCCCGGCGTCATCGAATAGGCAAGCGCCGGCGCCGCCAGGTATGCGCGCGCGAGCGAGACCTGGTTGGCGATACCCGGAATGAAGCACCCGACGGCGGCGACTATCAAGAACCAGGCGACGAAGAGGTCACCCGGTCCGGGCGGGTGCGCGCCGAGCAACCACGCCAGCCCGAGACCAAAGTACGCGAGCGAGAATGCGAATGCAGTCCAGGCCCTCCGCACGCGATCAGGCTACGTGACGGACGGAACCTTGTATGGAGCGGAACCGGGCGGGGGGTTCGCTCCGCAGGGATAGCGCGGCTCACCGACGCCCTTGAGGAAGATCTCGTTATACCCACCCATGGCGATAGTGCCGCCGTCGTACGGGCACACCATTCGCGTCACCACACCGGCGGGCTGCTTCCACATCGCCGGCCACGGGTGACTCGAGTAATAGCCCTCGATGAAAGGCTTCCACACGGACGTGCCCACGTTCTCGCCGAACAGCACGCCCGTCGGACACTGCCAACCCGAGGCTGGGAAACTGGTCGCGAGATATGCGTACCCCGACTTGCATTCCGGACCGGAGTCGATGTGCATCAGCGACGCCGCAACCGCCAGGTCCGGCGTGTACCCGATGAAGATCGAGCCGGTGTACGCCTCAGTCGTGCCTGACTTACCCGCAACCGGCCGCCCGCCGAGGTCTCCCAGGTAGAGCTTCACCGGTCCGCGCAGCAGGTCCGTCATCACGTAACCGAGGTCGGGGCTCACGACCTGCACGTGTGAAGCATTGGGATCGAAGTTCTCGAGGACCGTGCCGTCGACGTCGAGCACCTTCAGGACCGGGTGCGGCAAGATCCGGTATCCGCCGTTGTCGAATGCCGAGTACGCGGCCAGATGCTCGGCCATGGAGATCGGATCGTGGCCAAGCGTGGTAGCGATGCCGTCGGGATTTTCGATCGTCGCGGTGACGCCGAGCTGGTGCATGAACGTCGTCACTTGCGTGCCTCCAACCTGCCGGTACGTCCACAGCGCAGGCAGGTTGCGGGACTGCGCAAGCGCGACGCGAAGCGAGATGTATCCCTCGTGCTTGGCGTCCCAGTCGTTGAAGGTGTGCCCGCCGATCACCCCGGTCTGGTCGTTGACAAGGCTGGCCGGGGTCACGAGACCCGCCTGCAGTGCCGCTCCGTACGTGTAGACCTTGAACGACGATCCCACGCCTCGCCATCCCAGCGGGTCCACGCCGGTGAGGTTTATCTGGCCCCGGATCGCGGCGTTGTTGTAGTCCGCGCTGCCGACCATCGCAAGGATCTCACCGTCGTTTGGATTCATTACCAGCATCGCGCCGTTGTTTACGCCGCGCTTGGCATATGCGGTGACGCCGGACTTGACCCACTTGTCGGCCAGCGCTTGCGTCGGCAGGTCGAGCGTGGTGTAGATCATCAGGCCGCCTTCGTAAAGAGCGCGCGCCCCATAACGCTGCGCGATGTACTGCTCGACGTAGTCGACGAAGTGCGCGGTGAGCGGATTGTGCGCGCCCGCCTGCGCCTTGTGCGCGGCGATCATTTTCTCGATCAGATCGCTGTTGTACGCCGCGTATGCGGCTGCCGAGCTCAGGTCTCCCACCGTCACCACGCCGTCGAGCACCTGGCGCCAGCGATCCTTGGCCGCTGCGAGCTGATCGGGCGTGCCGAAAGGATCGTAGTCGGAGGGCGCTTGCGGCAGGCC
Source organism: Chloroflexi bacterium 13_1_40CM_65_17 (assembly GCA_001917815.1). Taxonomy (GTDB): domain Bacteria; phylum Chloroflexota; class Dormibacteria; order Dormibacterales; family Dormibacteraceae; genus UBA10449. The sequence continues at coordinate 5,937 of MNES01000057.1, forward strand.
GGCCAGGAAGGTCGCCTGCGCCCACGTCAGGTCGCTTGCATGGACCTGGAAGTAGGTTTCCGCGGCCGCCTCCGCACCGTAGGCGCCGTTGCCGTAATTGATTGAGTTGAGATACAGCGCGAGGATCTGATCCTTCGAATACCGGCGCTCCATCTCTTCCGCGAGAACCAGCTCGTGGAACTTGCGGCTGATGGTTCTCGACTGCGCCTCTTGAGTGTCGAGGACATCGTTCTTCACGACTTGCTGCGTGATCGTCGAGCCGCCAAGCGTGGCGGAGTGGTGCGTGAGGTCGTAGAAGATCGCGATCGTGAGCCGGCGATAGTCAACACCGGAGTTGGCGTAGAAGGATCGGTCCTCGGTGTCGATGGTGGCGCGCTGGAGCTTGCTGCTGATCTTGCTCAGAGGCACCACCGTCCGGTTCTGGTGATAGAGGGCTTCGATGAGGTTGCCCTTGCGGTCGAGGATGCGAGTGGTCTGGGTCAGCTTCGAGGTCTGCAGCTGGTCGATCGTGGGCAGATCCCCCGCGAAGTAGTCGACCATGCCGAGCGCGGTCATGGTGCCCAGCAGCCCGATCGAGGACACCACGATCACGAGCATCAGCGCCATGCGCGCCAGCCAATCTCGCGAGACGTGCTTCCGCCCGCGCCGAGCGCGAGCGCCAGGGCGCGAGCGACTCTTCTGTCTCAGCGAACCTGCTGATGCGCCACGCCTGCCGGCGTGACGGCGACGGTTTGAGCCCGCCAGGGAACGACCTCCAGGACGTTTGGTGTGACGAAAGCTGCGACGCTTGCGGCTGAGAGTCTAGCGAACTAGCGCAGACCTAGCGCCTCCGCCCCTTGGTCGGCCAGGCTGATGATCGGGTTGGCGAACACACCGTAGCCGGCGATCGCCACACACAGCGCAGCAGCGCCCATGGTCGACAGCCGCGTCAAGACCGGAAGCCGCACTCCGGACGCACGGCGGCTTTCGTCTGGCGGGCTCTGGAGATAGATGGCACGCACCGTGCCGACCGCTGCGGCGAGGCTCATCAGCGCACCCAGCAGTCCGAGCGACAACAGCCAGAGGTTGCCGCCCTGCGCCACCGCCGCGGCGACCGCGAACTCACCAAAGAAACCCGCCAGCGGGGGCGCGCCCGCGAGTGAAAGGAACACCAGGGCGATGCCCGCCGCGCGCGCGGGCCGGAGCGCGCCTATCCCGGCCAGCGCGAACTCGCCTGCATCGGCGCCCGCCATCAATGCCGGCCCGGTCGTGGCGGCGAGCGCAAATGCTCCGACGAGGAACAACGACGCCCCCAGCCCGCTGCGGTAGTGGGTCGCCAGGCCCGCAGCGATCCAGCCAACTTGGCCGGCGGCGAGGTATGCCAGCCGCGCTCGCGGCGACCGGGTCGCCAGCGCGGCGGCGCCGCCACCGACCATCGCCACCGCCGCGACCACCATCAGGTATGGGCCGAAAACCGCCGGCAGCGGGGTCAGCGCGGCCGCGATCTTGATCGCCACGGTGAGGGCTGCGGCTGCGACGAGGCCGATGATCACGCCGGCGCCGAGAGGTGACGCGCCGAGCGAGACCGGCACTCGCGCAAACTGAAACGGGGACAGCCCCGCGCGAACCGCCAACCCGCCGAGGAGGACGAACACCGCTATCGCGAGCGGCAGGGTGGCTCCTTCGAATGCCATGTCGCGTCGCACCGCCGGCAGGTCGGCCGAACCTACCGTCGCATACACCAAGGCGAGCCCGATCAGCACCAGCGCGCTCGCGACCCCACCCGTGACAAGAAGGCGCAGGCCAAGGTCGGCGCGCCGCGCCGACACCAGCACCACGGCGGCCGCGCCCGCCAGCTCGAGCCCGGCCCAAAGGCCGACGAAATCGCCCGCCGAAGCGACGATCATCACGCCGAAGGCGGCGAGAAGGATCATCGCCATGCCGATCGTCGGCGCTTCTTCGTCGGACCAGTCCGTTACCGCGATCGCGAGCGCCGCGGCCAGCAGAACGGCAGACTTTGCAAACAGCGCAAATCGGTCCTGGACGAGGGCCCCGCCAAAGAACGTGGCCAGCGTGGCGCCGACCCAGAGCTCGATCAGCAAAGCCACCAGGGCGAGCGAGGCGACGGCCGTCGGCAGCCACCAGCGCGGCCGGCGCCAAGCGCGGGCCATCAGGATGAGGGCGACGGCGCCGGCGACGATCAGCCCTTCGGGAACGAAGATGAAGTTGGTCATTGCGCTGCCGCCGGTGGCGTCGGCAGCACATACGGCGAGGCGATGTCCGTGATTCCCGCCGACATGATGTTGATCAGGCCGGGATCGAAAATCGGCTGGTCGGTGCCCGGCAGCTTGGGCCCCCCAGGGAACAGGCCGACCCAGAGCAGGGCTCCCGCCAGCACTCCCAGGTACCAGGACTCGCCCAGCGACGCATCGGACACCGCAGGGGCATCGTGATTCGGCTGCCCGAACAGCACGCGGTGCACGATGACCGCCAGCGCCACCGCGGTCAGCGCGAGTCCCGCCGCGACGGCAAACCCGCCCAAGGGCTGGCTCTGGAACGACCCGAAGAAGATCATTGCCTCGGCCGGGAACGAGGCCATGAGCGGCACACCGAGAAGTCCGAGCGCGGCCAGAACGAGCACCCAGGTGAGAATGGGCATGCGCGGCGCGAGTCCGCTGAGGAGCTGCATGCTGCGCGTCTGGGCGCGCTCGGTAAGCGTCCAGGCCGCGGCGACGATGAGCGCGGCCGCCAACCCGCCCGTGAAAATCGAGAGCACGCTTCCAGTGATTGCTATCGGCGTGAGCGCTGCAAGGCCGAACACGGTGAATCCTCCGGGCACCAGCGCAAGGCGCGAAGCAGCCCAACGCAGGTCGGCGGAACGGAGCGCGGCCACCGCGGCGTAGGCGATCGTGATGGCCGCGAGGGCGGCGATGAATGGCGAGAGCAGTCGGGCGGCGTCGTGGTCAGCGGCCACCAGCGTTCGCAGCAGCAGATACGCCCCCAGCCGTGACGCGGTTCCGGCGACGACGATCGTGACCCCGAGCGGCGCCTCCGAGTAGACGTCGCGCGCCCAACCATGCAGCGGAAACAGCGGCAATCGGGTTGAGGCTGCGATGACCAGCGCCACTCCCACCGCCAGCTGCACGCGCGGCGTGAACGCAGCTTTCAGGAGCACATCCATGTCGAAGCTGCGGCCCCCGCTCGCGGCGTAAGCCGTCATCACCGCCACCAGCAGGGCCGCCGTGCCGAAGCCCCAGTAACCAATGAGCCTCCAGGTCGCGGCCTCGCGTCGAGGTCCTCCCCACCCGAACACCAGCAGCGCGATGGGAATCACCGCCGCTCCCCAGAACAGAACCAGCACGAACATGTCGTGGGCGGCGATCGCACCGTTCACTGCCGCCTGAGTCAGCAGCAACAGAGAAAAGTACGGACGCACCCGTTCGCGCACGCCCCATGAGGCGAGCACTGAAGTGATGCCGATGATGCCCGACAGCACCATCATCGTCATGCTCGGCCCGTCGACCCCGAGGTGATAGGTCACCCCGATCGACGGAAGCCAGGGCAGCTTCTCCTCGAACTGCATCGTGGGCAGGAAGGTCTGGAACTGGTTGTACGTGATGAAGAGCACGAAGACGATGCCGAGGTTGGTGAAGAACGCGATCTGCTTCATCAGCGTGTCGTATCGCCCGCGCGGATTGGGGATGGCGTGCATGGCGATCGCCACGATCACCGGCACCCAGATCGTCAAGCTGAGGATGAGCGGCGATGTGAAGATGCCGGCGCCCGGCACCGCGGCCGGGGATGGCGACGCTGCTGCGATTCCCGCGAGGATCATCGGAACACCCCCGGAGACGCTAGGCCGACAACTAGCGCAAGCAACACCGCCAGGAGAACCACCAACGGCACCGCCGGCATGCGCGCCGCGGCGATTGCGAGGCGCCCGGAGGCGGCGACCGCGCGGGCAAGCCCTCCGTCACCGGCTGGGATCCAATCGTCGAGACGTTCGGTGATCGTTGCGACCGGTTCGAAGATGAAGCGCGACAGCGCATTGCTGCCGCCGGCCAACAGGCGTTCGAGCCACAACCCCAGGACAGCCGATGCGCGCAACGCAGCATCCTTGTCCGCCACGAAAGCGATCGCTGTCGCCACCACGCCGACTGCAGCCACGCCCGCCCAGAGCACGAACGCGGCAGCGGCCGCGGCGGGGT
>MNES01000057.1:10321-17983 GCA_001917815.1 Chloroflexi bacterium 13_1_40CM_65_17
ACGAGAAGCGCAACCGTCGTAGCGCGCATCCGGCGCCATGCATCGCCCATCTCCGCCATGTCGTCGGTCCGCATCGCGGCAGTGATCGTCGAAGTCGTCAGCATGGCGGCGGCTCGCGCCGGCGCGATCGCCAGCACGCAGGCGACGCCCGCCACTGCGAGCGCGGTGTTCGACGACTCATATGCATGGATGACAAGCGCGGCGCCCACTGCGGCCACGCCGGAAGCCGCCAGCACCATGGTCCTGCGGGGCTCGTTGCCAAACAGGGCCAGGAGCGGGGCGGCGATCGCGGCCACCGCGCATGCATAGACCAGGTCGCGCAGCGTCGCCTTGTTGGCGGCCGCGATGAGTGGCATCAGCCGGTACAGGATCACTATGGCCACCACCGACCACACCGCCTGCACCATGGCGCCTGCGGCCGGTGGCGCCGCCGGCGCGGTGCGCGTCATCCAGGAATGCAGCGGCCACAGCGCCAATCGCCCCGCAACACCGACGAACAACAGGACGGACGCCGCCACCATCGACTTGATGCCGACCCCAAGCGTGGTGTGCAGGATCGGCACCAGCCCCGTGATGCTTTGCAGGCCATAGTGCGAATAGAGCACCCCGATGCCGCACAGCAGGCTCACGTCGGACACGAACGGCAGCGCGAGGGCGATTCGCCCGCTGCGCGACGCTTCGACCGAGTTCCAGCGATGAGCGAGCATGAGGTAGGTCGTGGCGCCCGCCAGTCCCCAGAACGCGAACAGCTCCGCGAGGTCGTAGCTCAGCAGGGCGCCCACGGCGGCGAACTGCAGGGCGCTCACGAGCGCGTAGAAGCGCGGCGCTCCCGGCTCGGTCCGCCCCATCACGCGGTGCCACGCGAGGGCGCCGATCACGGAGAGCTCCACCACCACGACCGCGACGGACGTCAGACGATCGACTCGAAGCGCGATGTCGATGGCGAACGTCTGGAAGTTGGTAGGACCCGTGAACGCAACCGGGACGCTCATGTACGGATAGCTCAGCTGAAACGGCGTCGACCTGCGCGTCATGCCCCAGGCGACGAGCAGGGATAGCGCAAAGGTCACAACCGCGCCGAACATCGCCATGTTGGCGGCCGACCGGCGAGTGCGCACGCTGGTCGCGGCAAGCACGAATGCGAGGAGCGGCACCAGCACCATGACCGGCACGGCCCACGGCAGGGTCGAGGCCGGATCGAAGCGAAAGCCGCCCGCCGCACGCGCACCGGACGCCGCGCCCGAAGCCGCTGTCAATATGTCGCCGAGGGCGACGAGCAGGCTCAGCGAGTGCCCTCCCGACCGGCGAGTCCAATCCCCAGGCCGACCGCGGAAAGCGCCGCGATCGCGAGCAAGACAGCCATCTCCTGGCCGAGCAGCGGGGCGCCCGATGACGCGCCGAACCGCGCAACACCGACGAACGCGACGCCTGCGCCGGCGAACATCACCGGAATCCCGGTGAGCGCGCCGGTCAGATCACGTTTCCAGGCGGCAATGAAGGCCCCGAGCGCGGTCAGGCCTGCGGCGACGAACAGAACCGCGACGAGAGTCACGCTCACCGCCGCCCCTCGCCACGTTCATCCCTGGGGCGTTCGCGGCGCCATGCGCCTGCAGCTCCCACCAGCGACGCAAGCACCAAACCTCCGACCGCTTCGGTCGCCAGCGCATCGTGGGCGAACAGCAGCCGCCCCACCGCCACGGAGCCGAATGGCCCCCCATTAAATGTCGCGTGGGCGAAGTTACCGCGAAATGCCGCGTATGCGAGCACCGCCAGCAGCAGGGCAGCTCCCACCGCTCCCGCCTGTCGCCAGGGCCCGCTGGCCGCTTGCTCGAGAAATCGATGATCGGGTCGCATCGCCAGCAAGGCGCAGCCGGCATAGCAGATGAGGACCACGAGCGCGGTAAAACCCGCTGAGAGCGCCAGGTCGATGCCGGCGACGCCGAGCCCCACCAGCCCGAGCGCGACGGCTCGTCGCTGACGGCTGTCGGTAAACGCTAGAAACAGGCCGCCGGCCCCGGCCAGCGCGGCGGACACGTAGAAGCCGATTGCGTGGAGTGAGTCCATCCGTTTAGCCGGCTACTCGGAGGAGGCGCCGGTGACAGCGCGCCAAGCGTAGAGGAGCCCAGTCCCTGCTATTCCGACGAGCGCGACTGCCGCCACGATGCCGCCCACGACCGCCGGCCCGGTCGCAACCGCATAGGCATAAGCGGCAAGGACGACGAGCAGCGCAACGCCGAGGGAGGCCGCGGCCATCCTTGGCTCCTCGATTCTTCGCAGCCGCCTCGAAAGGGAAACCACGCCCGCAGTATCGCAGAGCCCCTTAGGCCAGCGATTCGACCCAGGCGCGGTGCAGAGACCCATAGCGACCGCTGCGCTCGCGGAGCTCCGACGGCGGGCCGTCCTCGACGACGCGACCGCCGTCGATCACCAGCACACGGTCGGCGATCTCGACTGTCGAAAGGCGGTGGGCGATGATCACCGCGGTGCGGTCGCGCAGAAGCGTTCGCAGCGCGCGCTGCACGAGGCGCTCCGATGGGAGATCGAGCGAAGAGGTCGCCTCGTCGAGAATGAGAACACGCGGATCGGCGAGAAACGCCCGGGCGAATGCCACCAGCTGCCGCTGGCCTGACGACAGCCGGACACCACGCCGCCGCACGTCGGTCTCATAGCCGTGGGGCAGGGCGCTGATGAAGTCATGGGCGCCGATCGCGCGAGCGGCCTCTTCCATCTCGTGGCGTGTGGCCTCCGGGCGTCCGAACAGAAGGTTGTCGCCGACGTTGCCCGAGAACAGGAAGCTCTCCTGCGTCACCATGACCACCGCCCGTCGAAGCTCCTCGACGGCGATCGAGCGGAGGTCGACGCCGTCCAGCGTCACGCGCCCGACTGTCGGGTCGTAGAACCTGGCCATGAGCCGCGCCATCGTGGTCTTTCCCGCGCCAGTCTCCCCGACGAGCGCGATGATCTGCCCGGCCGGGATCCGGATGTCTATGTCGTGGAGAACCGCTTTGTCGCGATAGGCGAACGTCACACCCTCGAAGGCGACCGCTCCTTTGATTGAAGCCATGTGGACCGGTCTCGCCGGCTCCGGCACGGTTGGCGTCTCCTCGATCACCCCGGCCAGCTTCTCCAGCGCTGCGCCCGCGGCCTGGAAGATGTTGTAGAACTGCGACAGGTCCTGCATCGGCTCGAAGAACTGACGGAGATACAGGACGAACGCGGTCAGCACGCCGAGTGTGAGCTGGCCCTGAACCACCAGGTAGCCGCCGAACAGGAGCACCGCTGCGGTGGTCAGACGGCCGAGCAGCGTGATGCCGGGACCGAAGGTGGAGGCGAGCCGGTTCGACCAGATGTTGGCGTCGCGGTAGCGCCCGTTGACGTCGTGGAAGATCTCCTGGTTGCGGGGTTCCCGACGAAATGCGTGTACAGCGCGGATGCCGCCGAGCGACTCCACGTAGTGGACGATCACGAGCACGATCGCGCGCCGCACCGCGCGATACGACCGCGCCGAGTTGTTCCGGAACCAGTATGTGAGCGCGAGCACGAGGGGCATCGCGACCAGCGCCACCATACCGAGCCGCGGATCCAGGTGGACGAGGATCACGATGATCGCGACCACTGAGATCAGCGACGTGATGACCGACGTGAGCCCGGTAGCGAGCAGCTCGTTGAGGGCGTCGATGTCGTTGGTCAGGCGCGAGATGATGCGGCCCGACGTGTACCGCTCATAAAAGGAGAGCGAAAGCTCCTGCACGTGCGCGAACAGCATTCGGCGCAGGTCGAACAGGATGTCCGCCCCGATGCGGCCGGAAAGACGAAGGAACACGTAGTTGGCGGCGGCGTTGATCACGAGTGCGAGCAGCAGCACCGCGACGATGATCGCGAGCGTCGTCAGGTTGCCGGTGCTGATCCCGCGGTCGATGCCCAGACCGACCAGGTACGGGAGGGCCAGGTATGCGCCCGAGCGGATCAGGATCAGAACGGCTGATAGCAATAGCTCCTTGCGGTAGGGCCGCGCCAGGCCCGCCAAAAGGCGGCGGCTGCGGCGCCGCAGCAGACCCGCGACGCTGGCCGAGTATTCGTCGACCTCCTCCGAGGCGACCCCGCGCCATCGATCGGCCGGTGCCATCGCACTCAAGCCGTCTGCTTCTCCGACGTCTCGTACTCCTGCGACAGGAGCGCGCGGTAAAGCTCGTTGGACTTCATCAGCTCGGTGTGGGTGCCGATCGCGACCACGGTGCCGCCATCGATCAATGCGACGCGATCGGCGAGGGCCAGCGTCGAGGGCCTGTGCACCACGAGCAGCCCGGTCACCCCTTCGAGCACCCGCGCCAGGGATTCTTCGATGACCGCCTCGGTGTGGACGTCAACGGATGAGAGCGGGTCATCAAGGATCAGAACGGGTGGGTTGCCGAGGACCGCGCGGGCGAGCGCAAGGCGTTGGCGCTGGCCGCCCGACAGCGTGTAGCCCTGTTCGCCCACACGCGTCTCCAGGCCCCACGGAAGATCCCAGACAAAGCCCGCCTGCGCCACCTCGATGGCTCGCTTCAGCTCCTCGTCGGAGACCACCGGACGCCCCATGACGAGGTTCTCATGGACCGAGGCCGAGAACAGGATCGGGTCCTCGAAGGCGACGCCGATATGAGAGCGCAGCGACCTCAGGTACAGATCGCGCACGTCGACTCCGTCGAGGAGGACCTGGCCTTCAGCCACGTCGTACAGACGCGGCAGCAGGTACGCGAGCGTGGTCTTGCCACTCCCGGTGCGGCCCACGATGCCCACCGTCTCCCCCGGCTCGATGACCAGGTTGAGGCCGCGCAGGATCCACTCGTCGGATTTGGGGTATTTGAAACCCACATCGCGGAACTCGATGCGGCCGCGGGACTGCTCGAGCGAGCGGGCGCCGGCGCGGTCGGCGATCTCCGGGTGCGAATCGAGGACCTCGTTGAGCCGCTCCGATGCGGTCTGGCATTCCTCGCTCATAGAGAGCACCCAACCAATCGCGTCCATCGGCCATGTGAGCATGAAGACGTAGTTCATGAAGGCGACGAGGCCGCCGATCGTGAGGCTTCCATGGACGACGTGATAGCCGCCGAGCAGCAGCACCGCCACCAAGGACAGGTTCGGCAAGAAGTTCAGCCGCGTCCAGAGGAGTGCGCGGGCGTCGATGCCCTCCAGGCTCGTGGCGCGCAGCAGCCGCGCCTGGTCTTCGAATCGCTTCTGCATGAGCGACATCCGTCCGAAGGCCTTGATGATGCGGACGCCAGTCGCCATCTCTTCGATGATCGTCGTGAGGTCACCCTGCTGGTCCTGCAGGCGTCGCGCGATGACCTTGTACTTGTCGTGGAACTTGTTGCTGAAGTAGGCGATTGGCAGCATGCACAGGACGACGACGATCGCGAGCTGCCAGTCGAGACCAAGCATCAGCACGAGCACGACCGCGAAGGTCACGAAGGTCTGGAGGAACCAGATCAGGCCGAAGCTGACGAATCGGCGCACTGTGGCGATGTCGGAGATCGCGCGCGACAGCAGCTGGCCCGACTGCCAGTTGTCGTGAAAGGAGACCTGCAGGCTCTGGAGGTGCGCGTAGAAGTCGTTGCGCAGGTCCGTCTCCATGCGGAGCGACGCGATGCCTGAATAGTTACGCCGCACGTAGATGAAGACGAACTCGAGCAGCCCGATCAGCACCAGCAGTCCCGCCATCGGGACCAGCTGGCCAAGCTGATGCTGGGTGATCGGCCCGTCGATGATGAACTGGATGACCTTCGGAATTGACGCGGCCGCGACAAGGCTGCCCAGCTGCGACAGGCCGAAGATGATCACCAGCCCGATGTAGGGCCGCAGGTACGGTATGTAGCGCCGCAGCGCCAAGAGACCCAAGTTCAGTGAACCTCACGCGCCGTTTTTTGGGCGCACGAAACAAGTGGCTGGCGGAGATCGATCAGTTTACCGCGAGTTTCTAGCCGGCAAGGTCTCGAGAACGCCGCCGTTAGCCGGCGAGGTCTCTAATGGACACGATGCCGATCACCTCGCCGTTCTCGACCACCGGCAGGTGGCGGAACCCACGGTCGAGCATGATCTGCAACGCATCCTCGACCTGCTCTCCAGGTGCGACCGTCACCGGGTCGCTAGTCATCCAGGATGAGACTTCGTGCGACGGAGCGTCATATGAGTGCGAAATGGCGCGCACAGTGTCGCGCTCGGTGAAGATTCCCGCGAGGCGCGTGCCGTCCATGACAATCATCGCGCCCACCCGGTGTTGGGCCATCAGCGCCACCGCTTCGCCGACCGTTGACGAAGGGTTGACGGTGTACAGCGTTTCGCTCATGACCTCCCTCACGGTGGCCATTGAGAGAGTGTAGAGGTCCAGTGGGGCACCTGGGAAACCGCCAGCACCGCCGTGGCGGCAAGAACCAGGAGCACGACCAGAGCTTCGTAGGGCGCGGCTGCGGGTTTTCGTCTCCAGACGAGGGCGGACATCGCGACCATGACCAGGACACCGGCAGTCTTGACGCTCAGCACGAGCCCGTACTGGGTCTCCCACAGAGCGTTCACCGAGTGCACGCTATCGATTGCGCGAAGCACGCCGGTGAGGGCCGTGACCGCGAACGCCAGGAAAGCCACGCGGCCGAAACGCTCGAGTAGGGCCCGCCCGGCTTCCCCTCCCCATCCCCCCGGCGGAAACACGGTGGCGAGCACCAGGATGCCGCCCGCCCACACACCGGCCGAGAGCACGTGGACCGCATCCGTCGACACCGCGCCGGCCGCCGGATTCACATCACCCGCGTGGCCGGCAAACGCCAGCGCCGCGACTGCGATGAGAGCCGGCGGAACCACCCAGCGCCGGACATAAATGCAAAGGAGCAGCGCCACTCCTTCCGCCAGGACCCTCACCGCTCCCGCTCCGGTCGGGTGCCAATCCCGCAATGTTTCGGCAAGCGCGACACCCAGGCCCCCGATAAACGCGGCGACCAGCGCTGGCTGCATCGAAGGGCGCGCCCAGCCCAGGGCCGGCGGCATCGCCGCCAGGCGACGAATGACGACCACCCCGATAAACCCGATCAGCCCCCCGTATTCGAGCCAGCGAAACGCACCGAGGACGACGTCGAAACGCGAGGGCCAGGTCAAGCCGTCCAGGCGGGATTCGTGATCGCGGCGAGGACGTGATCCTCCCACTGACCGTTGATGAGGAGATAAACGGGTGCGTCGCCTTCGACCTTGAAGCCGCAGCGCTCCAGCACGGCGGCGCTGCGCACGTTCCGCGGCATGTAGCTCGCCGCCACACGGTGCAGCTTCCACACGCCGAAAGCGAAGGCGACGGCCGAGCGCACGGCTTCGGTCATGTAGCCCATGCCCTGCTCCGCGGCGGCAAGGTTGTAGCCGAGGACGCACGACTGGAACGCGCCGCGGTGCACCTGCGTGAGGTTGAGGTTGCCGATGATTCGCTTCGGCGCCGTGCGAACAAACAGGAACGCGCGGAAGCCGGCGCTCGCGGCCAGCTCGGGTGCCCGGTTGTGCACCTGCTCGATCCAGGTTGCCTCGTCCAGGAAATCGGCCGTGTAAGTCGGCGAGAACGGCTGGAGGTGCTCGCTGTTCTCCCGGTAGAAGCGGATGATCTCTGGCACGTCCGCAACCTCGGCCAGGCGGATGACGAGCCGGTCGGTC
>MNES01000094.1 GCA_001917815.1 Chloroflexi bacterium 13_1_40CM_65_17
ATGCGAGTCAACTCCGGCATCGAGCCCGACGTCGACCTGCGCCTGCCGGACGACCTACCTGACGCCGTTGAAGCCATCGTGTTCAAGAACGTAGCCGAGGCATTGACCAACGTTGAGAAGCACTCGCACGCGACCCGCATCCGCGTGGCTGCTGCCGCTCTGGATGGCGGCGTGGTAGCCGAAGTCACCGACGACGGCACGGGCTTCGTAGTCGACGAGTGCCTGTACGTCCCCGGCCACCTCGGGCTTCTGGCCATGAAGGAGCGCGCAAAGCTCGTCGGCGGCTGGTGCCGCATCGTCAGCGAGCCGGGGGCAGGAGCGAAGGTCGAATTCTGGGTACCTGCCGCGTAGTCGGCGAGTCATAGAAGGAAAGGAGAGGAAGCACACGCCATGGCCAGCAGAGCCGTAGCCGCAGAGAGCACCGATATGAGGGCGACGCTTCGGGTTCTGGCCGCCGTCAAGCGGGGGGATTTCTCCGTGCGCGTTCCTGTGACCTCGGGGCAGGCCGCCAAGGTCGCCACCGCCATCAACGACATAATCGAGTCCAACCAGCGCCTCGAACGCGAGCTGCGCCGGCTGAGCAAGCGAGTCGGCAAGGAAGGCCAGATCAGGCGCGCTTCGATCGGCGACGCCGGGGGCGCGTGGGCGGCGACGCTCGACTCCGTCAATGACCTGATCGATGACGTCGTGCGTCCCAACAGCGAGATGGCCCGAGTCATCGGCGCCGTCGCCAACGGTGACCTCTCGCAGACCGTACCGATGGACATCGATGGGCGGCGCCTGCAAGGACAGTTCCTGGAGACAGCCCGCACCGTGAATACGATGGTCAACCAGCTGCGGTCCTTCGCCCAGGAGGTCACGCGCGTCGCGCGCGAGGTCGGCACCGAGGGCAAGCTCGGCGGTCAGGCCCAGGTGCGAGGCGTCGCGGGCATATGGAAAGACCTGACCCACAACGTCAACCTGATGGCCGGCAACCTCACCGGTCAGGTGCGGAACATCGCCGAGGTGACGACCGCGGTCGCCAACGGCGACCTCTCCAAGAAGATCACTGTCGACGTCCAGGGCGAGATCCTCGAGCTCAAGAACACCATCAACACGATGGTCGATCAGCTCAACGCTTTCGCCAACGAGGTGACCCGCGTCGCTCGCGAGGTCGGCACCGAGGGCAAGCTCGGCGGCCAGGCCGACGTCAAGGGCGTCGCCGGCACGTGGAAGGAGCTCACGGACAACGTCAACCTCATGGCCGGCAACCTCACCGGCCAGGTCCGCAACATCGCCGAGGTGACGACCGCGGTCGCCAAGGGCGACCTCTCGAAGAAGATCACGGTCGAAGGCGAGGGGGAGATCCTGGAGCTCAAGAACACCATCAACACGATGGTCGACCAGCTCAACGCCTTCGCCAACGAGGTGACGCGTGTGGCGCGCGAAGTTGGCACCGACGGCAAGCTCGGCGGCCAGGCTCAGGTCAAGGGTGTCGCCGGCACGTGGAAGGACCTCACCGACAACGTCAACACCATGGCCGGCAACCTCACGAGCCAGGTGCGCAACATCGCAGACGTCACGACCGCGGTCGCCAACGGCGACCTCTCCAAGAAGATCACGGTCGACGTTCAGGGCGAGATCCTGGAGCTCAAGAACACCATCAACACGATGGTCGACCAGCTCAACGCCTTTGCCAACGAGGTCACCCGCGTCGCGCGCGAGGTCGGCACCGACGGCAAGCTCGGCGGCCAGGCTCAGGTCAAGGGTGTCGCCGGCACGTGGAAAGACCTCACCGACAACGTCAACACCATGGCCGGCAACCTCACGAGCCAGGTACGCAACATCGCCGAGGTCACCACTGCGGTCGCCAACGGCGACATCTCCAAGAAGATCACGGTCGAAGGCCAGGGGGAGATTCTCGAGCTCAAGAACACCATCAACACGATGGTCGACCAACTGAACGCCTTCGCGGGTGAAGTCATGCGTGTCGCGCGTGAGGTCGGCACCGACGGCAAGCTCGGAGGTCAGGCCGACGTCAAGGGCGTCGCCGGCACGTGGAAGGACCTCACCGACAACGTCAACCTGATGGCCGCCAACCTGACGGACCAGGTGCGAGGCATCGCGCGCGTCGTCACCGCGGTCGCAAACGGCGACCTGAGAGGCAAGCTGACCCTCGAGGCGAAGGGTGAGATCGCGGCCCTCGCCGACACCATCAACGGCATGACCGACACCCTGGCCATATTTGCCGACCAGGTGACGAGCGTCGCCCGCGAGGTCGGTGTCGAGGGACGGCTCGGCGGCCAGGCCCGCGTGCCGGGCGCCTCAGGCACATGGCGTGACCTCACCGACAACGTGAACCAGCTCTCAGCGACGCTGACCACCCAGGTTCGCGCCATCGCCGACGTCGCTACCGCTGTGACCAAGGGAGACCTCACTCGATCGATCGGCGTCGAGGCGAGCGGAGAGGTCGCGAGCCTCAAAGACAACATCAACGAGATGATCTTCAACCTCAAGGAGACGACCGCCAAGAACAACGAGCAGGACTGGTTGAAGACGAATCTCGCGCGCTTTGCCCGCATGCTGCAGGGTCAGCGCGACCCGATGACAGTGTCGAAGATGATCCTGTCCGAGCTCGCCCCGCTGGTCAACGCGGAGCACGGCGTCTTCTACAGCATGGTTGGGGCCAACGGCGTCGAGTCCCACCTTGCTTTCCAGGCGGGTTACGCATACAAGCGCCGCAAGAATCTGCCGACGCAGTTCCGCTTGGGGGAGGGGCTGATCGGGCAGTGTGCACTCGAGAAGAAGCGCATCCTGATCACGGACGTCCCGCCCGAGTACGTACGCATCACCTCCGGCCTGGGCGAGGCCACGCCGCTCAACATCATCGTGCTGCCCGTGCTGTTCGAAGGTGACGTGCGCGCCGTGATCGAGCTGGCGTCGTTCCAACGATTCAGTCCCACGCACCAGGACTTTCTCGACCAGCTCACAGAGAGCATCGGGATCGTCCTCAACAACATCGACGCCAGCAGCCGAACCGAGGAACTCCTCAAGCAGTCCCAGTCGCTGGCCAACGAGCTGCAGAGCCAGCAGGACCAGCTGCAGCGAACCAACGAGGAGCTCGCGGAGAAGGCGCGCCAGCTGGCGCAGCAAAACGCCGAGATCGAGCAGAAGCGCATGGAGGTCGAGGTCGCCAAGAACCTCGTCGAGGAGAAAGCCGGCCAGGTCGAGCGCACGTCACGCTACAAGTCCGAGTTCCTGGCCAACATGTCGCACGAACTGCGCACGCCGCTCAACAGCCTGCTGATCCTGGCCCAGGAGCTGGCTGACAACCCCGACGGCAACCTTCTCCCCAAGCAGACCGAGTACGCGGCGATCATCCGATCGTCCGGCACCGACCTCCTCAAGCTGATCAACGACATCCTTGACCTGTCGAAGATCGAGTCCGGCACCGTTGCTCTGGAGATCACGGACTGGCCGCTTTCGGAGCTGCCGCCGCTGCTCGAGCGCACGTTCCGGCATGTCGCTGAGGCCACGAAGCTGGACTTCACGATCGACCTGCGTCCCGGCTTGCCCAAGTCAATCCCCACCGATCCCCAGCGCCTGCAGCAGGTGCTGAACAACCTGCTCAGCAACGCGTTCAAGTTTGCGGAGAAGGGTCGAGTCGAGTTTCGAGCGGAGCTGGCTACGTCGGGTTGGAGCCCGTCGCACGAAGCCCTCAACCGTGCCGAGGCGGTCATCGCAATGAGCGTCACCGACACCGGGATCGGGATTGCTCCGGAGCAGCAGCAGACCATCTTCGAGGCCTTCGCGCAGGGCGATGGGACCACGAGCCGGAAGTACGGCGGCACGGGTCTCGGGCTCTCAATCTGCCGGGAGCTGACGCGGCTTCTCGCGGGTGAGATCACCCTGCGGAGCCAGCCCGGCGTGGGCAGCACGTTCACCCTCTACCTACCCATCGCGAGCCCGGTTGTGGCTTGGTCGGGGACGGCAAGTGACGCCTCGTCCAACGGCTCTTCGGAGCCAACCACGACGACCTCGACCAGGAGGGCCGCTCGCAGTACGCCCGACGGGGACCGAAAGGTGGGCGCGGTGGCTGTGCTGGATCGCCGGACCATGAACGCCGACAAGACCGTGCTTGTCGTCGAAGATGACCCGGTTCAAAGGCAGCACCTGGTCGATCTGATGGAACCGATGGCCGCCAAGACCATGGCGGTCGCCACCGGCGAGGAGGCGGTTACGGCGCTCGAGTCTCAGAAGTTCGACTGCGTCGTCGTCGATCTCGGGCTGCCGGGAATGAGCGGCTGGCAGGTGATCGATCACGTGCGCAGCACGAAGTCATTGCGGTCGACGCCTGTGCTCGTGTACACGGCGAAGGAGCTGACACGCAAAGAGGAGATCAAGCTCGGCAGAGCGACCAAGACGATCGTCGTCAAAGAGGTGCGGTCGCCTGAGCGGCTGCGCGACGAGATCGATACGATCTTGAGCAGTGATGGAGCGGTCGCTGATTCTGGCAACGTGGCGGTCGAAACGTCGCTGGCCGGCAAGAACGTTCTGGTCGTCGACGACGACATCCGGAACATATTTGCCCTGACCGCTGTGCTGGAGCGCCAGGGGATGCAGGTCACATCGGTGGACAGCGGAACCGATGCGCTCGAAACGCTGCGGAGTACCAACGATATCGATATCGCACTGGTCGACGTGATGATGCCGGAGATGGATGGCTACGCCACGATGTCGAAGATGCGCAGCCTGCCGTCCTTCAACGACCGGCCGATCATCGCGCTCACCGCCAAGGCGATGAAGGGGGATCGAGAGAAGTGCATAGAGGCGGGCGCGTCGGACTACATCGCAAAGCCGGTCGACAACTCACACCTTGTGTCCATGCTGCGTTCCTGGCTCAGCCACTGAACAGAAGCCATCAGCGCGTGCGGGCAACGGAGCTCTGATTGAGAGCCGCACCCGCACGCACCGAGATCCAGAGCCTCGAAGAGATCGAGACCAAGCTTCTGCTCGAAGCGATCTCTCTCCGCTACGGCTATGACTTTCGCGAGTACGCGGTCGCACCGCTGCACCGCAGCATCTCCGCCGGTATGTCAGCCGAGGGAGTGGCGACCATCTCGGCCTATCAGGACCGGCTCCTGCATGACGAGGGTTCCATGCAGAGATTCCTGAGCACCGTCGGCGTGAGCGTCACCAGCATGTTTCGCGAAGCAGACACCTGGCGATGCATTCGCGAAGAAATCGTCCCCATGTTGCGGACGTTCCCTTCGATACGCATCTGGAGCGTCGGCTGCGCGACAGGCGAAGAGGTCTACTCCCTTGCCATCGTGCTCCGAGAAGAAGGCCTTTACGAGAAGTCGAGCATCTACGCCACGGACATGAATGAGGATGCACTGGCGGTCGCGCGGGTCGCCGCCGTCCCGGTCGAGAGGCTTCGTACGTACGAGCACGACTACCTCCGCTCGGGCGGTCAGTCGAGCCTGGCGACCTTCTTTACGTCCACGAGCCGAATCGGAAGACTGCGACGTGACCTGCTTCGCAACGTGACGTGGGCGCAGCACAACCTGGTCACGGATGCTTCGTTCAACGACTTTCACCTGATCGTGTGCACGAATGTGCTCATCTACTTCAGGCCGGCCCTCCAACAGCGCGCGCACCACCTCTTCTATGACAGCCTGGTCAGGTCGGGATTTCTATCGCTCGGGCAGCGGGAATCGCTGATCTTCGCTCCCGAAAGCAGCCGGTACACGCACGTCCGCAGCGGCGTGAGCGTGTTCAGGAAGGTCCGATGATGGTTCAGGGCATGACGGCAGCAAAGTCCACTCAGACGGAGACGAAGGTGGACATCCTGATCGTGGATGACGACGCGACGAAACGCTTCGCGCTGAAGGCGATCCTGGCCCCGCTCGGCCAGAACCTGGTCGAGGCCGCTTCGGGCACCGATGCGTTGAGGCAGCTCCTGAAGCAGGACTTCGCCGTGATTCTGCTCGACGTCCGGATGCCGGGCATGGACGGCTTTGAAACGGCGCAGCTGATCCGGCAGCGGCCGCGATCGGAGCTGACCCCAATCATCTTCGTCACCGCGCTAGCCAGCGCCGAGACCGACATGGGACGCGGCTACGACCTTGGCGCGGTGGACTTTGTCTTCGCTCCGGTGGTCCCGACAATCATGCGGGCCAAGGTGACCGTGTTCGTCGAGCTCTACAGAGCGCAGCAGGAGCTGCGCCGCTACCGCACTCAGCTCGAACGCCTCGTCCAGGACCGGACGACCGCGCTGACCGCCATCAACCGCGAGCTGGAGGCTTTCAGCTACTCGGTCTCACACGATCTGCGCGCGCCACTGCTCGCCTTCGACGGTCTCAATCGGTCGCTTCTCGACGACTACGGCGAGAAGCTCGACCCGCGAGCCAAGGACTACCTCCAGCGAATGCGGCGGGCAAGCGAGCGCATGACGTCGGTGTTCGACGGGCTGCAGACGCTGTTCAGGTTGACCAGCGGTGAAATCCATCGAGAGCCGTGCGACATCAGCGCAATGGCGAGCGAGATAGTCGAAGAGATACGGGCGGCCGACCCTGAGCGCAATGTTCAGGTCGGGATTGCGGAGGCCCTGACCGTCTCGGCGGACCCTCGACTCGCGCGGATACTGCTGACGAACCTGATCAGCAACGCGTGGAAGTTCACCGCCAAGGAGGCGGCCGCCAGGGTTGAGGTCGGAGCGGAGGTCGTGGATGGCGACACCCGCCTGTTCGTCCGGGACAACGGCGTTGGCTTCGACATGATCTACGCCCACAAGCTGTTCGGCGCGTTCCAGCGGCTTCACAGCCAGAGCGAATTTCCCGGCGTTGGCATCGGGTTGGCGACCGTGCGCCGCATCGTCAACCGCCACGGCGGCCGGGCTTGGGCGGAAGGCGCCGTCGGCGAAGGAGCGACCTTCTACTTCGTCTTCTAGGCGCCGGGTAGGCACGCCCGGGCTGCGCGTTTTCATATGAGGAGATGCTTCCGCGCCCGCCGCGGGATCGCCCGCATCTACTTCGACTTGTCGCGCTCCTTTGCCTGTTCACCGGCCTGGTGCTCATTGCGCTGTATGCCGGTGGGATGTGGCAGGGGGTGCAGGAGCAGCAGCGCCTGACCCGGGTCTGGTACGGGGAGGGCGGGAACCATCACTATGGCCCGCCCGTCATCGACCCGACCCTGCAGCGCCCGGTGGACGGGGTCGACTTCGCGATTCGGGTCCCGCGCCTCGGTTACGTGGCGGCGGTCAAGGAAGGGATCTCGAGCTCGGTCCTGTACGCCAGCCCAGGCCACTACCCGCAGACCGTATGGCCCGGCGACCCCGGCACTGTTGGCGTCGCCGCTCACAACGTCTACTGGATCAACTTTCCACAGCTGGCGCGGGGCGATGAGATCGACGTCGAGACCAGATACGGGACGTTCAAATACCACGTGACCGGGTCCAAAGTCGTGAATCCGAACGACCGGTCTGTGCTGCTGCCGAACGCGCCCGGCTATCACCTCACCCTCACCACTTGCTGGCCGCTGTGGGCGGGGGCGTTCGCGACGCAGCGGTACGTGATCTTCAGCGACCAGTACTTCCCACAGATGGAGCTTCACGGCTACACGTAATCTCTTGGGCATGAAGGCCCGGGTCCCCGAAGTCCTCTTCGTATGCGTCCACAATGCCGGCCGGAGCCAGATGGCGGCAGCGCTCCTCGATCACCGCGCTCGAGGTCGCGTGCAGATCAGGTCGGCGGGGAGCGAGCCTGCCAGCGTTCTCAATCCACGCGTGGTCGAAGCCATGCGCGAGATCGGAATCGATGTCAGCCGCGAATTTCCAAAGCTGCTGACGGACGACTTCGTGCGGGCGGCCGACGTGGTGATAACGATGGGCTGCGGGGAAACGTGTCCCGTCTACCCGGGCAAGCGTTACGAGGACTGGGACCTCGAAGACCCGGCGGGCAAGGACCTCGAAACGGTCCGGCGCATCCGGGACGAGATCGACCTGCGGGTCAAGACGCTGACCGAGGAGCTGGTGCCCAGCCCCGCAGGCTAGGCGATCAGGCGGGTCAGCAGCTGGCGGGTTGGTCCGTCGAGGGCAGCCGAGAGCCGGTAATAGGTCCAGATCCCGCGCTTTTCTGATTCGACCAGCCCAGCGTCTTTGAGCTTGCTCATGTGATGGGAGATGGTCGGCTGGCCGAGGCTGAGGCCGGCCGTGAAATCGCAGATACAGATTGGCGTTTTGGCCTTCCAAAGCGAGGCCACCATTGTCAGCCGGGTTGGGTCGGCGAGCGCCTTCATGAGCGAAGAGGTCCGAGCCGCCCAACCCTCGTCGACATCGGGAAGCCCGCAGCAAACACCACGCTGCCGCACGACGGGAATCTCTTTGACTGCCATTCGGGCATCATACGCTAACCCATCGACAACTATCGATGGATTGTGCTAGGATCCGCCACGTATCGACGTTCATCGATTGATGGAGCCCCCTAAGCCATGAGCGAAGTTCGAGAAGCGGTGCGGTCGAGGTATGCCGGCGTCGCCAAGCAGCTCAAAGTGATTCAGGCCGGCCCGATGGACCGAAATGCCGGCTGCTGCCAGGCGGATGGTCCCGACTGCGGATGCTCCGGCTCGTATTCCGCTGCCGACCTGAAGGCGATCGGGCTCAGCGAGTCTGTGAGCCTCGGCTGCGGCAACCCGACAATGCTCGCCGAGCTCGAGCCGGGTCAAATCGTGCTCGACCTCGGATCGGGCGCGGGACTCGACGTCCTGCTGTCGGCACGGCGCGTAGGGCCCAGCGGCCACGCCTACGGCGTGGACATGACTGATGAAATGCTGGCCCTCGCCAACGCGAATCGCGAGAAGTCGGGCTTGACCAACGCCACCTTCCTCAAGGGCACCATCGAGAACGTTCCGCTGCCCGATTCGTCGGTGGACGTCGTCATCTCCAACTGCGTGATCAACCTTGCGGAGGACAAGGGTGCCGCCCTCAAAGAGGCCTTCCGGGTCCTTCAGCCGGGTGGGCTTTTCGCCGTGGCGGACATGGTCGAGCTCGAGCCGCTGGACGAGATGGTCAAGAAGCAGCTGGACTCGTGGGCGGGCTGCATCTCGGGCACGATTCCAATCGAGCAGTACCGCACTCGCCTGCTGGAGGCAGGCTTCCGAGACCCCGATTTCGAGGTCCACGCGACGCAGACGATGCCTGGGGTCGAAGGCAAAGTCGGCAGCGCGTACGTTCGGGCACGCAAACCGGGGTAAGCAATCCGGGGGCGAGGCCCCCTAGCATGCGTTCCGATGAGGACACTGGTCACGACCGGCGGACGCCGCGCCGCAACGGACGTCGAGGAGATCACGCGCTGCTTCGCCAACTGTGCGGTCGACGGATTCTGGCTCGACATCGAATCGCCTGATGAAACCGACTACCAGCTGCTCGAGGAGACTTTCAAGTTCCATTCCTTGACCATCGAGGACGTCCGGCATCAGAACCAGCGACCGAAGGTCGACGAGTATCCCGACTACAACTTCGCCGTCATCTTCCAGGCCGAGTGGCGCGACGACGAGATCAAGTCCCAGGAGCACCACCTTTACGTCGGCGCCAACTATTTGATCAGCGTTCACGCGGAACCGACGCCAGTCCTTCGCGAGCTGCAGGACCGCGTCGAGAAGAGTCCGGAGCTGACCAAAGGTCAGCCGGCGTTCCTGACCTACCTGGTCATCGACGCTCTGGTGGATGCAACTTTCCCTGTCCTGGAGAAGCTCGACGAAACAGTGGACCAGCTCGAGGACGACATCACGCAGAAGGCCAGTCCCGAGTCGCTGAATCGCATCTATCACCTGAAGTCCCAGGTGACCGAGATGCGCCGGTTCCTGGGCGCGCAGCGGGACGTGTTCCAGCGCCTGATCACGCACGGCATCCACCTGCAGCAGCAGGACATGACGCTCTACTACCGCGACGTCTACGACCACATCGTGCGGCAATATGAGACGGTCGACTCCGTGCGCGACCTGCTCACGAGCGCAATGGACGTCTACCTGTCGACCGTGTCCAACCGCCTCAACCAGACGGTGAAAGCCTTGACGGTGATCGCCAGCCTGTTTCTACCGCTCAGCTTCCTGACCGGCTTCTACGGTATGAACTTCGCTCTGCTGGTCAGCGTCCTGGAGGCACCGTACGTCGCGTTTTTCATCGGGGTCGGCACGATGGTGCTCGCGATCGGGTTCCAGCTGTTCCTGTTTCGGCGCCGCGGCTGGATCTAGCCGGCGCCGCCCACGTCGACGATGACCTTGGTGGCGTCGTTCGTAGCCGAACCGGAGTTTTCCAGGTAGCCGGCCACAGCTGAAAGCGGGATCACGTCGCTGATCAGCGCGGTGAGATCCACCTTGCGGTCAGTTACGAGCTTCAGCGCAACCTCCAGGTCTTCGCCGCGCTGATGCTGTATCGATCCGACGACCTGCCGCTCACCGGAGATTAGTGGCATCAGGTCCAAAGAGAGTGAGCCCGTCGGGATTCCGACCAGGACCACCCGTCCACCCTTACGAACAGATTCGAATGCCGTCTGGACCGATTCCGAGCGGCCGGCACACTCAATCGCGGCGTCAGCGGCCAACTCCCCGACTACCTCAACGATTGTCGAGTCCGCGCCGAGGGTTCCAGCTAGCTTGCGGCGCGCTTCGCGAGGTTCGACGACGACGATTCGTCCGGCTCCGGCGGCTCTGGCAACCTGGAGGACCAGAAGGCCAATCGGTCCTGCTCCCGTAATGACCAGAGTTCCACCCCGATCGAGGTTCGCTTTGCGAACTGCTCGGACGGCAACTTCGAGCGGCTCGATCAGCGCGGCCTCTTGGTCGGTGACGCTGTCGGGCAATCGCGAACAGGCCTCCGCTGGAACCGACACGTAATCAGCCAGGCCGCCATCGGTGTGGAGGCCGATGGCAGCCCAGGATTGGCAAAGTGCATGCTTGCCGGCCCGGCAGTAAACGCATGTGCCGCAGTAGAGACAGATTTCTGGGACAACGCGATCTCCAACATTGAGAGTCTTGACTTCGCTACCTCTGGCCGCCACGGTCCCCGCAAACTCATGACCAAGAGTCAGGGGGGCCATCCTTCCGGTCAACGGATGCGGGGTCACAGGGATCAGGAGTGGACCGCTTGCGTACTCTTCGATGTCAGTCCCGCATATGCCGCAATACGCAACGCGCAGAACCACCTCGTTGGGGGACGGCTCAGGGAGTGGGAGATCTTCGAGGCGGACCTGTCGACGACCGAACCAACGAAGTGCTCTCACGGCATGCTCCTACGCGCCGCCGGAGCTAGGCCTTTCCGGCTTTCAACGCCTGCATCGCCTTGGCCAGGTTTCGCTCACGCGTCTCGCCGGTCTTGGCGTTTGCGATCGGCGCGACCAGCCGGAGCTTTCCGCTGTACGAGAGACTCTCGAAATACTTCTTCGATTTGCCGTCACGTGCGAGTGCCTTGGCCAGCTCAGGCGGCACCTCCACCTCGCGGGGCTGGGTATCGAGGTCCACATCGACGTCGACTGTGTCACCGGCCGACACGCGTGCGTTGCTGCGCACCTCCTCACTGATGCCGAGCATGAAGGTGCCGCCCATCGGCGCGATGCTGCTGCGATACGTGTAGCCATTGATGGTCACGCGGACCAGCGGCCGTTTCGTCGAACCAAGCCCGTCCACCACTTTCGCGGGAACCTCGACACCGGTTGCGGTCTTGCCGGCGAGCAAGACTTTCGCTCGAAACCTCACGCCACGAAGCATATCGATTGGTGGAACGCCGGTACTAAGACTCAGCGTCCTCCGCCCCGGAGGTTCTCGGCCTGTTGAGAGGGAGTCCGGCCTCACCCACGAAGACCTTCAGAACCTTCCAGTGATCGGGGATCTCGAACGGCTGGATGTCGGCATTGGTCACGAGCAGCGATTGCCCCATGAAAGCGAGGCCCCACGGCGAGTGGAACAGCGGGCTGGAGATTCGCCTGATCTCGTTGCCGGCTGGATCCAGGACAGCGATCTGGTCGGTACCGATCAGGCCCACATACATGTTCCCTGACTCGGCAAATGCCAGGCCCGAGGCCTGGGGCAGCTGCTGGCCGGGGACGACCGGAAAGCGGTGCACCAACTGGAGGTCCGACGCAGATGGATGGTCAACGAGCGGGAGCCGGTAGACCACCGCTTCTCCAGGGAACGCCGCCGAGATCGTGATGGTGAAGTACAGGAACTTGCCGCTGGGGTCGATCCGGCCACCAAGCGGCCCGCCGGCAAAACCGAAGAACCCGGCAATCCCTGGGTCCTGGAACCAGATCGAAGCCTGCCCGTCCGGAGTAACTCTCCAGAGACGAGGTTTGTCGTCGGTCATGAACAGGTTGCCGGCGCGATCGAAAACGAGGTCGTTCCACATCGTCACCTTCCAGCCCCCTGCCAGCGGGGCCTGGGCGAACAACACGGGTGTGGCGTTCTTCTGGTCGAGGGCGAGGCGGAGGATCCGCCCGTTCATGTCGGCTATGTAGAGCTGGTGGTCGGGCCTCGGGTTCCCGTCAAGCACGAGGCCGAACAGGCCCATGTTGGATTTCGGCATGGTGGCGATGCTGGTCGTCGTGACGAGGTTGCCCTTCTTGTCGTATGCAAACACCCGCTCGCCGTCCGAATTGAGATGCCCACCCTTCGCCGGGTCGGCGAAGAAGTCGCCGGCGCTCGTCGAGATGTAGACGCGGTTCTTGTCGACGGCGACTCCGAACGGGTGCCCAGGCGCGGGCACGCTCGCGAATACCGACGTGTCGCCGATCGCCGGATGGTTTGTGTTCTCATTGGCGAGAGCGGGGGCGATGCCTGGACTTAGCCCGATCGTTGCCAGAGCTACAACCGGTCCGATTCTGAGCCAGCGCATTTTCTTCTTCATCGTCTGTCCTCCTGATCCGGGGCCAATCCAGCCCGCTCACTTCGGCCGGCAACAGGAGCATCGCCGATGGGGTTTGGAGAATCTTTGGGAGTGTTTTATGAGAAGCCGGGGCTGTCATCTTGGCTGGCCGGCGCCTCGCTGAGCTCCAGGACCAGTCACGCTATGCACATATGAAGCTCTACTACGAACTGGCCGATTGGTGGCCGGTCTTCTCGGATCCGCAAGACTACCGCCGCGAAGCGGCTCACATCAAGCGGGTCCTCCGCAAGTCGACCAAGCCGGCACCCCACACTGTGCTCGAGCTTGGTTCAGGAGGAGGAAGCAGCGCGTTCCACCTCAAGGCCCATTTCGCCATGACCCTGGTGGATCTTTCGCCACGGATGCTCTCGGTGAGTCGAAAGCTCAACCCAGAGTGCGAGCACATCAAGGGCGACATTCGCACGCTGCGACTCGGCCGCACCTTCGACGTGGTCTTCGTTCATGACGCGATCTGCCACATGACTACCGAACCTGATCTGCGGGCGGTGATGCAAACCGCGTACGAGCACTGCAGCCCTGGTGGCGTCGCGCTCTTCGTCCCGGACTTCGTGCGCGAGACCTTTGTTGCAGGCACTGATCAGGGAGGAACCGATTCACCAAGTAGAAGACTGCGCTTTCTGCAATGGGTCTTCGACCCTGACCCGGCCGACACCACGTACCTGGTTGACTTCGCGATCCTGCTGCGCAACCAACAAGGCGAGGCCCACGTGGTGCACGATCGCCACCTTCAGGGTCTGTTCCCGCGCGCGCAATGGCTGCACCTGTTGCGCGAAGTGGGATTCAATGCCGTCGTGGTCAAGGACGATGAAGTTCGAGACCTGTTCCTTGGACGTCGCCGACTGCAGTCCCCAAATGGAGCCAAGCGCAAGAATGCATCTTGACCGTTAGCGTGAAACTGGCCACATCGTCGGTTGCCTCCGAGAGGCCATCATGCGAATCCCCATTGACAGAAGTGGGCCGCTTCGAGTATCACAACGGTCTGAAGGCGATGCTGCTCAAGGTTGCCATCACAGAGGCGACCACTCGATAAGCGGCAGACCTTTTCGAGGAATGCATTTGGACCCGCCAAAACAAAAACGTCATCGGGTCCGAAATAGAGTGAAGGAGGTGCACCATCATGGCCGCGAAGAAGAAGGCTGCTAAGAAGCCTGCTGCCAAGAAGAAGGCCGCCAAGAGGAAGTAGCGACTTCTTCTCACGCTTTCTAATCGACCGGTTTGCGCCGGGGTTCTGTGGCCCCGGCGTTTTCATGTATGGCAAGCCAGGCGGTGGCTGTCGCGTCGGCTGTCATCGGGTCGGGAATGGGCGGGGATGGATGGGAATCGAACCCACCCAGGACGCCTCAACAGCGCCCCGCAAAGGGTTTTGAAGACCGCGGTTCGTTCGCCATTTACCCGACGACTTGGCTGTCGGTTTGGCTGTCGGCGACCATGTGGACCTTGCGCCAACGGTCCGGGTTCACGTCGCTGCGGCGGATGTCGTTTGGTGTCCGGCGCGGCCGACGCGGCGATCACTGGCGGGCCGACCAAGACTAGCTACGTGAGAGTTCGGTTCGGGTCAGCGAGTGCGTATTCAACGGCGGCTTCAGCTCCGAGCGCGTAACCCGCATCCCATGATCGACGCCAGCGTTTTTTCGTGACAGTCCTCTCAGCGCTCTGCAAAAAGAGCCCCGGGATCGCCACGTCAAACGGCCCGGGGCGCGCGGCAATCGTGTTTCTGATGGCTTCCGCGGCCCCGGCGAGCGTGGCTGCCCGGTCCGGATCGGAGCTCGCCCCCGCTACCGCGGCCAGGGTCTGCAGTCCATCCGCGATCCCCTGGCGCTCCCCTTGTTCCGCTGCAGCGGAGAGCGCTTCGCGACCAAGGCGATCGGCTCCGGCAATATCGTTTCTAGCCATGGCGACGTGCGCCATCGTGTTGTTGATGTGGGCGGCAAAGACCTCATCCCCCAGCTCGCGATACACAAGTAAGCCGTCTCGCAGCGTCGCCAGCGCATCATCAGCGGCGCCGGCGTGCAGTAGGGCGGTGCCAAGGTTGAGGTACGACGTCCCCAGTTGCCAGCTCAACCCAAGCTGCCGGCATATGGCCACCGATTTGCGGAACGGATCCAACGCGTCGCGATAGCGACCTTGAAGCATGGCGACCATTCCCTTGATCGTGAGCAAGTTGCGGCGGTCCATCGGGTCTTCGCTCTGTCCCGCGAGCGCAAGGCCCTCCGAAGCCAGGGCATCCATGCGTATGTGGTCGCCTTGCGGAAAAGCCAAAGCCGAAGCCGCCCACACCGCTTTGGCGCGGAGCGAGGGCTTCGCCGTCCCCGGCATCGCCAGCGCAGCGTCCGACCAACGGCGGCCCTCCACGAACTCACCCGCTTGCCGCCAGTATCGCCACAGCGCCGCGGTGTACCGGAGCGCCAAGGCTGCCTGGCCAGAGTCGATGGTCCACGCCATGCCTCTCCGCATATTGCCGCGCTCGATATGGAGGCGCTGGAACCAAACATGGTGTCCCGCCCGCACCAGGTTGGGCTCGGCTTGCTCAGCCAGCTCGAGATAATGGAGCGCGTGCCGTTGGGCGATTTCCTCACTCTCGCCCGCCTCCACGAGACGTCTTGTGGCGTACTCCTCGACGACGTCGAGCATGGTGTAGCGCGGCTCTTGGTTGTTCCGATCAAGCACGACCAGACTCTGATCTACCAGCGCGCTCATGCCTCCAAGCGGATCTGCAATTTCGGTGACAGGTCCACAGACTTTGGCGGCGTCATCCAGACCCCAGCCACCGGCGAATACGGAGAGGCGACGGAACAGCGTTTGGGCTCGACCCTCCAGCAGGTCGTGACTCCACGCCACCGTGTCGCGAATGGCCCGTTGGCGCAGCGGTAGGTCGACTGGGCCACCGACCAGCAGTTCGAGCCGATTGTCGAGTTGCTCTCGTATTGCGGCCAGCGGAAGATGCTTGACCCGCGCGGCCGCCAGCTCGATCGCCAGGGGCAGGCCGTCCAGCCGACGGCAGATCTCGACGACCAACAACGCACTTTGCCGGTCGAGCTGGAGGTCCGGCACCACAGCCAGCGCACGCTCCCAAAAGAGCGTGGTTGCGGGCCAGCGCATGACCTCCGGCGACGGGTCATCGCCAATCTCAGAGGGCGACTCCAGCGGCGGCACCGGAAACTCGTGCTCTCCGCGCAGCCGCAAAGCGCTCCGGCTGGTCACCAGAAAGGTCGTGTCAGGGCAGCTCAGCAAAACTGAGTAGACCAAGGGAGCTGCGGCCGTCAGATGCTCGAGAGTGTCGAGCACGATCAGGACGCGCCTTCCCCCCAGGTACTTGATCAGGAGTTGCTCGAGACCAGGCCCTGTCTCGACGACCCCAATAGTCTTGGCGAGCTCAGGCGCGACGAGGGATGCATCGTTCAGCTCACCCAACGAAACAAAGAAGCACCCGTCCGGATACGACTCCTGGATCTCGCGTGCGGCTTCCAAGGCGAGTCGGGTCTTGCCGATGCCGCCGGGCCCCGTCAATGTCAGCAACCTCACGAGGCCGCCCAGCAGGGTTGCCTTGATGCTTTCCAGCTCTCGTGTCCGGCCGCGAAACGGTGTCGGGGCCTGAGGGAGTGCGCCGGCGGGCGGGACGGAAAGGCTTAAAGCTCGCCCGCGCGCGAGCGACTCGAATCTGCGCCGCCGCTCTTCGTCGAGCCCCAACGCAGACGCAAGTCGCTTCGCCGTGTCGAAATGGACTGCAGTTCGCAATCCGCGCTCCAGGTCGCTCACGGTCCGCGCGCTGATTCCGGCTCGCTCAGCCAGCCCCTCCTGCGTCAACCCCGCCTCTTGGCGGAGACCCTTGAGGGCCACGCCAAGGTTCTCATCCATGTGACTCAAATCGGTGACCCAAACGGTGAGTAAGTTTCATGGCGCGGCCGGCTGGCCCGGAACATCATCGGTCCTGTAACCAGCGGCCGCACGCACCGCCGGACAGCAACTCACACAAGGAGAGAGGTCAGTGGCTGGAAACGAGAGTCGCAACAAAGAGACCGTTCGCCGCTTTTATGAGGAGGTCGCGAACCAGGGGAGGCTCGAGCTGATCGATGAGATGGCCGTGCCGGACCACGTCGAACACAACCCGTTCCCCCAACAGAGCCAGGGAGCTGAGGGCCTCAAGCAGCGCGTCACAATGGTCCGCGCCGCGTTCAATCCTCGCTTTACCATCGAGCACCTGATCGCTGAGGGCGACCAGGTTGCCGTCATGTGGTCCAACCGGGGCACGCACGTCGGCGACTGGTTCGGATTCGCGCCGACGGGAAAGGAAATCAACACGCATGGTGTCGATATTCATCTGCTGCGGGACGGCCGGCTGGCGGAGCACTGGGACGTAGTAGACCTCCTCGATTTCCTGACCAAGGTCGGCGTGCTGCCGACTCCGCCGGCCACGGCCAGAAGCCAGAGATGATCCTCGTTGCAGGCGGCACGGGTCGCCTCGGAACCAAGGTCGTCGCTCTGTTGCGGCAACAGGGCCTAGAGGTTCGCGTGCTTACGCACGATCGCAGCCGGGCTGCGCACCTTGCCGGCACGGGAGTCGAGATAGTCGATGGCGACGTTCGAGATTTCCAGGCAGTTCGGCGCGCGGTCACGGGCGCCCAGACCGTGGTCTCAGCGATTCAGGGGTTCGCAGGCACCAAGGACGGTAGTCCCGCCACGATCGATCGTGGCGGTAACCAAAACCTAATCGTTGCAGCGCAAGAGGCCGGAGTCGAAAACTTCGTGCTGGTTTCGGTCAAGGATGCGTCGCCGAATCACCCGGCTGAGCTGATGAGAATGAAGTACGCGACTGAGCAGGAGCTCAGAGCGAGCGGCCTCACCTGGACGA
Source organism: Chloroflexi bacterium 13_1_40CM_65_17 (assembly GCA_001917815.1). GTDB lineage: Bacteria > Chloroflexota > Dormibacteria > Dormibacterales > Dormibacteraceae > UBA10449. The sequence continues at coordinate 17,766 of MNES01000094.1, forward strand.
TCATCAGGCCCACGGCGTACATGGAGACCTGGTGCGATGTGCTCGGCCGTCCGCTGCTCGACAAAGGCAAGACCCAGGTGCTCGGCCGCGGCCTCAATCCGATCAATTGGGTTTCAGCGGCTGACGTCGCCGAATTCGTCGCATTGGCCACCACCGATCCCGGAATGGGCGGCGGCCAGGCGATCGAGGTCGGCGGCCCCGAGAACCTGACCATGACGGCTTTCGTTGATATTTTTCGCAAGGAGACCGGATCGGACGGCACGGTTGGCCACATTCCTCCTATTGCAATGCGGCTTATGGCTGTTGCGATGCGTCTCCTGAACCCCGGCATGGCCAGGCAGATCCAGATGGGCGTGATCATGGACACCCGGCCCCAGGCGTTCGACGCCTCAGAGACACGCCGGCGTTATCCGACGATCCCCCTTACAGGTCTCACCGAAGTCGTGAAGCGTGAATACGGCAACGCGCGAGGCGCAGCACAGAGGGCGTAACGAGTGGGCATCCTCGTCGGCATTTTCGCTGCTGCCTTTCTGCAGGATTTGTCTTATACCGTGAAAACCGTGCTTGTCAGCCGAGGCCATCGGAAGCTAGCCGTCGCGGCCGACGTTAGCGCCATGCTCACGTCGTCGCTCTATTTGATTTTGACCGCTTCGGTCACCATGCGGTCGGGCCTTTCCTTCGCAACAGTCGAGGCTTTTGCAGCGATTGCGATTG
>MNES01000011.1 GCA_001917815.1 Chloroflexi bacterium 13_1_40CM_65_17
TCCACACCATCCAAGCGCTCCAGCCGCGCGGCCATCTCAGTGGCCATCGCGACCGACCGATGCCGCCCTCCCGTGCAGCCGAAGGCGACGATGAGCTGGGAACGACCGCGCTCGCGATAGTGGGGCAGCGCGTCTTTCATGGTGCGTTCCAGGTTGTCGAGCAGTTCCTTCGCCGCCGGCTGGCCGATGACGAATTCGCGTACGCGCGCGTCGCGGCCGTCGAGCGGTCGCAGCTCGTCAACCCAGTAAGGGTTGTCGAGCAGGCGCACGTCTACGACCCACGCCGCACCTTCGGGGATGCCTCGCTTGTATCCGAAGGCGAGACAGGTGATGAGCATCTTCTCGCGGGACTTGAGCTGCTGCGCCAGCTCGCGGAGCTGAGCGATATCCACACGGTGATGCGCGCGGTCGTGGCTGCCGCCTGCCTTGCCATCGTCGGAGCCGACATGGACAAGCGTGTAGCGGATGCCGCGCGCATCGGCGTCCTTGAGCACGACGGCGCCGTCTCCACGGAGAGCGAGCACGCCGTCCGCGTCATCAAACGGCGACAGCCAGCGCGCGAGCTGGTAGCCGGTGTCGACGAACACTCCGACGGCATCGTCCAGCTCCCGCTCGGTCGTGCCGCCAACGATGACGAGAGTCACAGGGTTTCTTTCAACCGTTTGGCGAGACGCTCGGGAACACCGAGAGCGACGATCTCCTCCACGGCCGCGTCGCGAATCGCCTGCACGGAGCCGAAGTGTCGCAGCAGCGCGCGCTTGCGTGCAGGGCCGATGCCCTCGACGGAGTCGAGCGGCGATGTCAACGCCTTCCGGGAACGCACCTTGCGGTGATGTGTGATCGCGAACCGATGTGCCTCGTCCCGGATTCGCTGCACGAGGAACATCCCCGGTGAGTTCTTCTCCTGCACGATGGGCTCCGTGCGCCCCGGCGCGAAGATCTCTTCGCGCTCCTTGGCCAGCGCAAAGGTCGGGATGTCGGCGTAGCCGGCGGTCTCGAGCACCTCGAGAGCCGCGCTGAGCTGACCCTTGCCGCCGTCGATGAGAATCAGGTCTGGGCGGCTGGTGAACGAACGATCCCCGACCACGTCCGCTTCCTCTCTCCGCTGGGCTGACTCGAGGCGTTCCAGGCGCCGGCGCAGGACCTCCTGCAGCATCGCGAAATCGTTCGGGCCAGGCACGAATTTGATCCTGAAGTGGCGATAGTGATCGTTCCGCGGCCTCCCATCCTCGAAGACGACCATCGCCCCAACCGCCGAGTCGCCCTGGATGTTGGAGATGTCGTAGCACTCGATTCGCTTGGGCGGAGTCTCGAGGTCGAGCGCCTCCGCCAGCGCGGCCAGCATGGGCTCCGTTCGGCTTCGGTCGTAATCGGCCTGGATGCGAAGCTGTTCGAGCTCCTGGGCGGCCGTCTCGGCGAGCTGCGTGACCAGGGCGCGCTTGCGGCCGCGCTGCGGTACCTCGATGGTGACCGGTCCTCCGCGCCGCTCCGACAGCCAGCCGGTGAGCAGGTCCGGTTCCTCTACCGCGCCCGGAAGGATGACCGAGCGTGGGATGTGGGTGGCGCTTGCGTAGTACTGCAGGACGAAGCCGCGTAGGAGCTCATCCTCGACCGCGTCACCCGCGCCGTCGAGCGCGTGACCGTCATGACCGACCATCTTGCCCTGGCGCACGTAGGCGACCTCGACGAACACCTCTCCCCCCTTCCGCGCGTACGCGATGATGTCCTGGTCGTCGCGACCGCGGGTGAGGACCTTCTGCCGGTCGGCGATCCGCTCGATCGACTGCAGCTGGTCGCGATATCGGGCGGCGTTCTCGAAGTCGAGGCGACCCGCCGCGCCCTCCATGCGGTCCTTCAGCTCATTCACCAGCACGTCCGAGCGACCCTCCATGAACAGGGCGACCTCGTGGATCCGCGCTTTGTAATCCTCGGTGCTGATCCGCCGCTCGCACGGTCCAGGGCACCGCTTGATGTGGAAGTCGAGGCACACCTTGCCCTGCTTGAAGATCTCGTCGGAGCAGGTCCGGAATGGCAGCAGCTGCCGGATCGATTTGACAGTGCCTCGGAGCGACTGCGCGGAGGTGTAAGGGCCGAAGTAGAGCGCCCCGTCCTTGAGCACCCGCCGTGAGTAGTGGACGCGAGGATATTCCTCGGTGATCGGTAGTTTCAGGTAGAGGTAGTTCTTGTCGTCCTTGAGGCGGATGTTGAAACGCGGCCGGTAGTTCTTGATGAGGTTGCACTCGAGGACCAGAGCCTCGACCTCGTTCGCAGTGGTGACGAACTCGAAGTCGTAGACCTTGCGCACGAGCTCGGCGACCCGCGCGGTCTCGCCGTAGCCCGGCGTGAAATACGACCGCAAGCGGTCCCGAAGCCGCAGCGCCTTGCCGACATAGATGACCTGCGCGCGGTTGTCGCGGAAAAGGTAAACGCCCGGCCCGTCGGGGACCGCGCGAAGCCTCCGTTTGATCGCCTCTTCCTGGGTGACCGCCACTCGATCAAGGTTAGACTTGGACTCGACTTGAGCACGCCACCGAGCGACCTGCCGCCTCCGCCGACGGGTCAGACACCCGCCTCCACGCCGACCCAGATCGTCGGCCAGCAGGCCGAGCCGGCAAGCACAGTTCCCCACGCCCCACCTGGCGCTCTGGCCAACCCTCCTTCGACTCAGACGAACACGCTCGCCGTCGTCAGCCTGGTGGCGGGCATCGGCTCTTTTGTCGCCCACATCATCCCTGGCGCCGGAGGGTTCACTGTCGCCCTGGTTGCTGTCATCACCGGTTACATAGCCCGCAACCAGATCAAGCAAACCGGCGAACGGGGCATGGGCATGGCCACCGCCGGCATCATCATCGGCCTGGTCCACCTGGGCCTGATCGTGCTGGTCGTGGTGATCCTGATCGTCGCGATCTTTGCGCTCGGAATCACTCTGTTCGGGATTTCCAGGCACTAGCCGGGAGCCGGTCCAGTTCTAAAAGTGGATACCCCGCATGAGGTAGGCCATGGCGGCGGCTTCGACCGAGATCTCCTCGTCCGCCGGCTGCTCCTTTTGCCCGTCCTTGCCGGCCGTCTCCGGGAACACGTGATACGCGCCGGTCATCACGAACTGCAGCAATCCTGGCGCCACGGTGTTGACCGTCTCACCGAGCTTGCCCAGGCGCGTCGAGACCTCCGGCTGGCGCGTTAGGATCGCTGACGCCACGAGCTCGGCGGCCTCGTCCGGGGAGCTGGTCGGAAAGTTCTTGTAGATGCCTGTAGGGGCGATCATCGGCGTGCGCACGAGCGGCATGTGGATGTTTGTGATCGCGACGCCGTCGTCCGCGACCTCAGGGCCGATACACCGGCTGAGAGCCGCCAGCGCCGACTTCGACGCGACGTAAGCGCCGAAGCGCGGCGGGAAGGCCTGCGTGCCGATGCTCGAGATGTTGATGATGTGGCCTCGCCTGCGCTCCCTCATGCCTGGCAGCACCGCCAGCATCAGCTTTACCGCACCGAAGTAGTTGAGCTGCATAGTCCGCTGGAAGTCGTGGAACCGGTCATACGAGGCTTCGACCGAGCGGCGGATCGAGCGGCCTGCGTTGTTGATCAGGATGTCGACCTGGCCGTGTTCCGCGAGCACGTGCTTGATCATCGCGTCGCATTGCTCGAGATCGGAGAGGTCGGTCGGATACACGAAGGCGCGCCCTCCACCGGCCTCCACCTCGGCCTTCAATGCCTCCAGCTTTTCCTTCGTCCGCGACACGAGCACCACCCTGGCGCCGTGGCGGCCGACCAGCTGTGCGGTGGCGCGACCGATGCCGCTCGATGCGCCGGTCACGACCACGACGCGGTCGTGCAGAATGTTGCGGAGGTTGCGCTCGGTGAGTGCCTCAGGGTCGAGGTGGCGCTCCCAGTGGTCCCACACTTTCCACGCATATGTGTGCAGGGGCGGGCATTCGACCCCGCTGCCCGCCAGGGCAGCCTGCGCCTGGTCGCTGGTGAACTTCGCGCGGTTGGTCACGTACTGCAGCGCGGGTTCGGGAATACGGATGCCTTCGAGCAGGCGGCGCTTCAACGTCTGTGCAACGCGCCAGTGCTGAAGCATGCCGGTCATCTCTTTCGGGAGCATCGATGAAGCGCGGCTGTCGACGCGCAGCGTGAACTGAGGGGCGTGTGCCGCGCGGCAGAACTCGTTGGTCACGTCGCCGAGGCTCCGGGCGGCGGGATCGGTGAGGTGGAAGGTCTGGCCGTCCAGATCGGGCTTGTGTCCGATCACGTCGAGGGCCCGCGCGACGAAGTCGACGGGGACGATATTGATCTCACCACCCTCGAGACCAATCAGCGGAACCCACGACGGGATGGCGTTGCGAAGGCGCTGAATGATCTTGAAGGCGTACATGCTCTCGGCCTCGTACTTGGTCTTGTAGTACGGATGGTCGAGGGATTGGCCCTCGTCGAACATCTCCTCCGTGAACATGCCCTTCCATTTGCCGCCCGCGACGGCGATCGAGCTGACGTGATGGATTCGGCCGCCCAGCTGCTCGGCCAGCGCGACCACGTTGCGGGTGCCACCGACGTTCGCGCGCTCGTTGGCCTCAGCTGACGCCTCGAGGTCGTAGACCGCGGCGAGGTGATACACGTCTGCGCCGTCCAGCTTCGCCCGGTCCGCGGCTGACAGCCCAAGTCCGGGCGCGGTGATGTCACCAACCACCGGGAACATGCGGTTCGCGGCGCCCAGCGAGGCGATCAGCCGCTCGAGCCGTGCTCGCGATGCCTGGCGCACCAGGACGTACGTGGTGCCGTCCCGCTTGGCGAGCTCGCGCAGGAGATGGCGGCCGATAAATCCTGTGCCCCCGGTGACCACCCTCACCATGTGGTCGGTAGGTTAGCTCGTCAGGAATGACGTGACGATCCGGGCGAAGGTCATCGGAGCCTCCAGGTGCGGGCCGTGCCCAGCGTCGTCGATCACCTCCAGGCGCGCGCCGGGGATGGAGTTGGCCACCGCTCGAGCCTGGTCCACGCCGGTGAGCGCGTCCTGGGAGCCGACCATCACCAGCGTCGAAGCGTCGACGCTTCGCATCACCGGGTTCAGGTCCACGCGGCGATCGCATTCGATATAGCGCCTTATGGTCGCGCGGGCCGGCGGGTGGCGATCCATCTCATCGACGATCGCCCGCACCGTCCCGTTCGCGAACGCGCCTCGCCCGAAGGCGTTGATGAGGAGTCCGAGGTGGACCGCATGGTCTGGCAGCTTCGAATCGGCCAGCTCAGCCCACAGATCGAAAACCGCGGTCAGGTACGCGTCCGGCGCTGCGGCCGGCGAGACCGCGACCAGCCGGCGCACGCGGCCGGGTTCGCGGGCGGCAAGGATGATCGCGACCGCGGCTCCCAGCGAGTGGCCCACGAGGTGCGCACGCTCGATCTTTGCCGCGTCCATCGCTGCGGAGACGTCGCCCGCGAGGTCGTCGGCGGTGAACGCCGTTCCGGGATCCGGGGTCTCGTTCGTGCCACGCGGGTCGAGCAGCAGGCAGCGAAACCGGGTCGCGAGCCGCCCGATCACGCGCGACCATGTTCGGCGATCGGCGAAAGTTCCCGGGACCAGCACCAGCCCGGGACCCTTTCCCACGACCTCGTAGGAGGGGGTCATTCTGTGATCCTCACCGCTACCATTCCGCGCATGGCAGACATACCTCCGCCGCCGCCTGGGTCGATGCAGGGGCCGCCACAGTCCGCGCCTCCGCCAACGGCGCCTCCATCGTTTTCAGACATCCCTCTCTCAGCGCAGGTCCCACCCGGCGCCCCAGGCTACATGCCACCGGCCGGCTACTCCGGGCTGCAGTCCGGCCCAGGCGTCATGTCGCAGTTCACGGGCATGGCGTTGTGGTCCGTGATCCTCGGCGTGCTGGCGGTCGGAGTACCCATCCTGACCGCCCTCACAACCGGCGGCCACATCGTCTATTTCTATGTGATTCCGATCTTCGGACTCATCAGAGGGATTCAGGCCGTCACTCGAGGACTGGTGATCGGTGGAATCGTGGGCATCGTGCTCAACGTCATCGGTGGCCTGATCAGCCTTTCGATAATTCTCTCCCGCTAGACGTCTCAGCAACCCCGCCGTCGCCGGCCGGGATCAACAGCAGCGGGAACAGAGCGGAAACCAGGCACGCGGCCACGGCCGCCCACAGCGCTGCTGTCAGCGACCATGCGATCAGCGGGCCCGCAAGCGCCGAGCCGAGCGGGTTGCCCACGGAGTTGAGCGACATCGAAACCGCGAAAGCGCGGCCGAACCAGGCTGGATCCGTGCGTCGTTGTCGCAAAGTGAAGAGCCCGATGTCGAACGGCCCGGTGGCGAAACCGAGCAGGGTTATCGCCGCCAAGACCACGACAAGGCTGTTGGCAAGCGGCAGCATCGCAGTGGCAAGCGTGCCGATGAGGATGCCGCCGACGATCAGCTGACGCTCCCTGCCCTGGCTCGACATGCGACCGGCGACGAGCGCAGATGCAAGACCCGCCGCTCCCATCGCGCCCCACAGCAGGCCGACGGTGGTCGGTCCCGAGTGCAGGCGGCCCAATACGAGCACGGGGACCGCTATGGCGATCAGGCCGTTGCCGATGTTGTATGTGCTGAGCGTCAGCGCGAGGCCGCGCAGAGTCGGGTTGCGCAGGGTGTACTTGAGACCCAGCCACGCGTTGTGCAGCACCGATCCGATCTGTGGTGAAGCGCTGCGCGGATCCGGCAGCCGCAGCATGACGACCGCCGCCGCGAGGTATACCGCGCCTGATGCGGCGAGCGCCCACTCCCCTCCGAACAGGCCGACGAGCGCGCCGGCCACGGGCGATGCGGCCAGCGTAGCGATGACGTGACCGCTGCTGTCCAGCCCGTTGGCCCTCTCCCACAGATGTCGTGGCGCCAGGATTGGAAAGAGCGAACGTGCGCCTGCCCAGCTGAGCGGGTTGGTGAGAGACGAGACGGCGACGATGGCGAGGAGGAGCGGGGGCGGGAGTGAACGCAGCGCCGACAGGCCGGCGATGAGGCCCAGTACGATCGCTGCCACAAGGTAGTCCAGGACCACCAGGCGGGCGCGGCCGTATCGGTCCAGGAGCGCTCCAGCCAGCGGGGCCACGATGACCCCTGGGATGGCGGCCGTGAAGGCGGTCGCGCCGGCCAGCTGCGGCGAGTGATAGCGCTCCAGGACGAACAGGACGAGAGCGACGAACATCATCGAGCCGCCCAGGCGGCCCAGAAGCAGGCCGGTGTACAGGCGCGTGAAGCCGGGGACGCGCATGAGCTCCCCGTAGCCGGCCGGTGGTAACTGGCTCAGCTGTTTCTTGCTAGACGGCGACGCGGCTGCGCGCCGCAGCCCGCACGCGCGCCGGACGACGAGCCTTCTCGGCTACGCGCACCCTTCCTGCTTTTTCGAGGATGCGCCGCAGGTAGTCGCCTGTCGCAGAGGCAGGATTGTGGGCAAGGTCCTCGGGCGTGCCCTCGGCGATCATGAAGCCGCCCTTCTCGCCTCCCTCCGGACCGAGGTCGATGAGCCAATCAGCGGTCTTCAGAACGTCGAGGTTGTGCTCGATCACGACCACGGTGTTGCCATGGTCGACCAGGCGGTGCAGAACCTGCAGCAGCCGCTCGACGTCTGCGTAGTGGAGACCCGTGGTCGGTTCGTCGAGCAGGTACAGGGTGCGGCCGGTATCGCGGCGAGACAGCTCGGCCGAAAGCTTCACGCGCTGCGCCTCACCACCCGACAGCTGTGTCGCCGGCTGTCCCAGCCGGATGTAGCCCAGACCGACGTCGTGCAGCGTGCGCAGCTTGACCTTGATCCTCGGCACGTTCTCGAACACTTCCAGCGCCTCGTCGACCGTGAGCTCGAGAACGTCGGCGATGGAGTGGCCGCGGAACTTGACCTCCTGCACCTCCCGCGAGTAACGCGTTCCGTGACATACCTCGCACGGGACATAGACGTCCGGGAGGAAGTGCATCTCGATCTGGATGATCCCGTCGCCCTGGCAGGCCTCGCAGCGCCCACCGCGGACGTTGAAGCTGAAACGGCCCGGCTTGTAGCCACGCATCTTCGCCTCGGGCAGGCTCGCGAACAGCTCGCGCATGTAAGTGAACATGCCGGTGTACGTGGCCGGGTTTGAGCGCGGCGTGCGCCCGATCGGGGACTGGTCGATGTCGATCGCCTTGTCCAGGTGCTCGAGACCCTCGACGGCTCGATGCGGCCCGGGTTTGTCCTTGGCTTTGTAGAAATGCTGCGCCAACTTCCGGCTGAGGATGTCCGTCACCAGCGACGACTTGCCGGACCCGCTCACTCCCGACACGGCAACGAAGGCGCCCAGCGGAATCGCGACGTCGATGTCCTTCAGGTTGTTCGCCCGCGCGCCGCGGATCACCAGCTTCTTACCGTTGCCCTTCCGCCTTCGCGCCGGCATTGGGATCTCCCGGTCGCCACGTAGATAAGCCGCCGTGATCGAGTGCGGATTGCTGATCACCTCGTCGACCGGTCCCGCCGCGATGATCTCGCCCCCGTGCTCGCCGGCGGCCGGTCCGATGTCGACCATGTAGTCGGCGGATCGGATCGTCTCCTCGTCGTGCTCGACCACGATGAGCGTGTTGCCGAGGTCGCGCAGCCGCAGCAGCGTGTTGATGAGCCGCCGGTTGTCGCGCTGATGTAGGCCTATCGACGGCTCGTCCAGGATGTAGAGGACGCCCATCAGCTTGGATCCGATCTGAGTCGCGAGACGGATCCTCTGCGACTCGCCGCCTGACAGCGTGTTCGCTGCCCGCTCGACCGTCAGGTACTCGAGGCCGACGTCGATCATGAACTGAAGCCGCTCGCGGATCTCCTTCATGATCCCGCGCGCGATCAGCTGCTCGCGCTCGCTGAGCGGAAGGTTGTCGAAGAAGTGGATCGCCGCGCTGATCGAGAGCTCGCAAACCTCGGCGATGTTGCTTCCGGCTACGGTCACAGCCAGCGATTCGGGCTTCAGCCTGCGACCCTTGCAGGCCGGGCAGGGTTTGTCCGACATGTATCGCTCGAGCTCCGCCTTGAGGAAATCCGACTGTGTCTCTTCGTAGCGGCGCTGCAGGTTCGCGACCACGCCCTCGAACGGAGCTTCGTACCAGCGCTCGTGTCCGTACTGATTCTTGTACCCGAAGCGGATCTTCTTGTCGCCAGTGCCGTTGAGCAACACGTTCTGGTGCTGCTTGCTCAGCTTCGACCATGGCTTGTCCATGTCAATTCCGAAGTACTTGCTGACCGTCTCCAGAAGCTCCGGGTAGAAGAACTGCGAACGGCTCCACGCCGCGATCGCGCCTTCGCGCAGAGTCAGCGACGGGTCGGGTACGACGAGGTCGCCGTCGACCACGAGCTGCGACCCGATCCCCGTGCAGACCGTGCACGCGCCGTGCGGGCTGTTGAATGAAAAGTTGCGCGGCTCCGGCTCGGGCACGCTGGTCCCGTCGTACGGGCACGCGTAGTCCTGCGACATCTGGATCTCGTCACCTTCGGCCGGCACGATG
>MNES01000038.1 GCA_001917815.1 Chloroflexi bacterium 13_1_40CM_65_17
AGGTCAGCGCCAGGACGCCAAATACTGTTATCGCATTCATGAAATCCCTACCAGCGGGTAATTGAAGCATCGATGAGTAGGATCACGAGGCGCGCAGCGATCGGTCTCGTGACCGCGGGCGGTGCCATGCTCGGGCTGGGGGTTGCCGGTGGCTACCTGCTACGAGACGCCCTGAAGTACGTCGCCGGCGGCGGGATGATGGGGACCGGAATGATGGGCAGCGCTACGCAGGCCGACATGAGCAGCTACATGAACCTATTCGATCGCCACACCGAGATAAGACGAACGGTCGAGGCGATCGATGATGGCATTCGCACCACGACCGAGTCTGATGCTCCGGACCTGGTCGGACAGCTCCAGGCTCATGTGTCGAGCATGTATGCGCATCTCAATCAACATGCCGAGGTCACCTGCATGAGCTCCAGCCTCCCAACCTTGTTCCGCAATTCCAGCGACTACCGAAGAGAGCTGACGCTGACCGCCAAAGGCTTCGTTGTGATCGAGACTTCGAGCGATCCGCGGCTGGCAAACGCCATCCGCGACCATGCGCAAGAGGTAAGCGGATTCGTGCGGGACGGGATGCCCGCGATGATGCGCGGCATGATGGGGCGGTGAATCAAGCCGCAACTGGCCGCCGAGGATTTCAGTCCAGTAGTTCGACGCGGTAGCGGCCGCCCTCCTCAACGACCCCGACCCCAGCGCCTTTGGCGATTGGCTGCACCATCTGGCCAGTCATGCCCAGTACTGCGGCCTCGGTGGTGGGTGAGTGGCCGACCACCAGCGCGCAGCCGCCCTCAGGCAACGAGTCCAAAACTTCCTTGAGTGCTGCACCCATGACCACCGCCTCCATCTCGACCAGCTCGGGATCCACATTGCGAAACGCCTCGAGATCCCGGCCTGCCGCCTGGCGCGCCGCCGCGAACCAGCGGTCCTCAACGCGCGAACGGAAGCCAGGGTTGACGATGACCCCGCCCGCAACCGTGCGGCCCATTCCTGCCAGGAAGCAGGCCAGTGTCTGGGTCGCCCGATGAGCCCCCGAGGAGATCATTACGTCATACGTGCGTTCCAGCCGGCGGCCGATCTCGATCGCTGTGCGGACACCTTCCACTGTGAGGATGTCGCCGTCGGCATCCGTATGCCGTCTGAGCTCAACTGTTCTTGCCATCTACTTCTATCTTGATGGGAAAGAACAGCGTGTCTGAGCAAACGCCCGGAACAGGGCTTCTGCTGCCGTCTCGCGAGGCGCTGCTGTGGGCGGAGAGCGATCTGGCTTTTGTCGTCGAGGCGGGGCGCCTGGCGGAAAAGGCCGGCTACGACTCGGTGTGGGTCGGCGACTCGCTGCTGGCGCGTCCGCGCGGCGAACCCCTGACCCTGCTCGCCGCCCTTGCCGCCGCGACGACTCGCGTCACGCTCGGCACAGCGGTGCTGCTGCCATTGCTCCGCCATCCCGTTTCACTGGCGCACGTCGTGGCCACGCTCGACCGTGTTGCCGAGGGGCGGATCATCCTAGGAATCGGTCCCGGCGCCGAGCTTCCAGGTACGCATGCGGAGCTGGCGGCGCTTGGTGTTCCGAGCGACCGCCGGGTCAGCGCAATGCTTAGTGCTATCGAACGGTGCCGGCGGTTATGGCGGGACGAAGAGCCTGGCCTGGAGCTGCAGCCGCTGCCATTCCGTCGGGGTGGTCCTCCTATCTGGTTGGGCGGCGGTGGGCCCCGCATGCTTCGCACGGCCGGCGCGACGTTCGACGGCTGGCTGCCATTCAGCCCGACCCCGGCCGACTACGGGTCCGGGCTTCGCGCGGTGCGGGAGGCAGCGGAGGGTGCGGGCCGAGCTCCTGACAGCGTCGCGGCAGGTGTTTATCTCACGGTCGCGGTCGCTGACGATCCTCGGCAGGCCGTCAACGAAATGGACGCCTACATGCGTGCGTATTACGGAGTGCCCGCCGAGGTGATGGCAAGAGCGCAAGCCTGTCATGCCGGGACGCTGGAGTCGGCCTCCGAATGGTTCGCCGCCTATCGCGCCGCCGGTGCCCGCCACCTCGTGGTCCGGCTTGCCCGTCCAGGCCTTAGCGACTACAACGAAACAATCCCTCAAATCCTGAGCGCCGCCCACGGCCGTTGACCGCTTCAATCGGTTTCAAATAGGGCGTCGGTTTGGAGTCCTTGTATTACAAGTTGTGACCCTTAAATACCAAGACTGAACTCCAAGAATTTGGTGGACCCGAGGGGATTCGAACCCCTGACCTTCTGAATGCCATTCAGACGCGCTCCCAACTGCGCCACGGGCCCACGCCGTCGGAGGAGTTGATGATACCCCGCAGTTCCGTGCCGACTTTTCGCCCTCGCTACGATCCTCCGGGACCACCGCACATAGATGAAGATGCGCGCGATAACCGGAGATCAGCTCAAGGGCGGCGGCTACGCCGCCCTGCCCGACGGCGACGGACCACACCCCGGCGTGGTCGTCATCCATGAGGCTTACGGTCTCAACGAGAACATCAAGGAGATAACCCGCCGCTTTGCCGAAAACGGCTATGCGGCTCTCGCCATTGATCTCTTCACCGACCGCAATCGCGCCATCTGCATGACTCGCTACATGGCCGGGATGCTGATCGGATCGGTAGACCGAGCCGGCATCAGCGACCTGAAAGCCGGCCTTACCCACCTGGCTGGAATGCCCGAGGTCGATTCCCAGCGGATCGGCGCCATCGGTTTCTGCATGGGCGGTGGGTTCGCGGTGGCATGGGCTTGCACCGATGACCGCCTCAAGGCGATCGCGCCTTTTTACGCGGCCAACCCGAGGCCGATCGACGCGGTCAAGCGCTCATGCCCGGTCGTCGGCTCATATCCGGAGAAGGACTTCAGCGCCAGCGCCGGCCGCGCCCTGGACGAAGCGCTTGGCAAATACGGGATCGACCACGACATCAAGATCTATCCTGGCGCGCGCCACTCCTTCTTCAACGATCGAGGGCGCGCTTACGACAAAGCCGCTGCTGACGACTCGTGGGCCCGTGTGATGAGCTTCTTCGGAAACCACCTGGGAAATGACTGATCAGGCGAGTCGCGTGATCAGGAACATTGCAGTCGCACCGCCCAGCGTCAACGGCAGCGCGGTTTGTGGAGATAGCTCTTTGGCGCGAGGCAGCAGGATGATCGAGGCCGCATAGACGAATAGTCCACCGAAAAACCCAATCGCTACCGGAAAGACTTCGGGGGGAACGGGTACGACCGATGCAAACACCGCGCCTGCCAGAGGGGCCAGCGCATCGGCCAGCAGCCACCATCGCGAACGACCAGGCGGCTGGCCGTGCGTGACCAGATATGACACTGTGTTGAGCCCGTCGGAGAAGTCGTGCCCGATGACGGCAATGGCGACCAGCAGTCCCAGCGTCGTGTCAACGCGAAAGCCGAGACCAATCGCCAACCCGTCGAAGACGCTGTGCACCACGAACCCGCTCGCACCGAATAGGCCCGCTCGGTCGGGGCCCTCGTCCTCCCGATGGTGGTGATGGAGAAACCGCTCAAGCGTGTAGAAACTCAAGAATCCAATCAGTGATGCGCCGACCGGAAGTTGCGTTGAAAGATGGAGTGTGGCGGCGCGGTCGATCGCATCCGGCAGGAGATCGAAGAACGCTGCCCCGAGGACCACGCCGCCCGCCAAGGCCGCTAGGGCCTGCACGCGACCCGGCCAGCGCAGCGCTGTAAGTCCTCCCGCAACGGTGGAGAAAAACGCGACCGCCGCGAATCCGACGGCAAGCCAGGATCCCATCACGCCTCCTCTATCGGCATGACGGGCAGAGCCCCGAGAACACCAACCGATGACTGGTCACGACGAAACCAGTCCGTTTTTCAACGTGATGCCCTGCCCCCTTGACCAGGCAGTCGGGGAGCGGTGAAACCGCCCCGCACCCTTCACACCTGACGTGATCATGGTGACGGCCCGCAAGCTCGTAGCGGACTCTGCCGTCACCCAACGACACCTGCGCGATGACACCGTGCAGCTCGAGCCACCCGACCGCACGGAACACAGACGAGTAATCAGCCGCCACGCCAGATATGAGAAGCCCCGAGTGGAGGTCCTCGATTGACCAATCGTGCCTTTCGTCGCCTTCGAGCAAGTCGCGAACAGAGTCGCGAACGTGGCTTGGTCTAGCCATCGCGGGCCAGATTAGCAGTTATGCAAGCTACTTGCATTACTCCCTCCGTCACGGCCGATCGCGCAAGAGCCCGATGATTCCTCCGTCATGGACGTGCTCGTGACAGGTGGGACCGGTGCCCTCGGCCGCGAGGTCGTGAAACGCCTCATCGACACGGGCCACAAAGCCCGCATCCTCAGCCGCAAGCGGGCCGCGGGCGACGATTGGGTGCAGGGCGACCTGGTTACAGGCGCGGGGCTCGAGCTCGCGGTGAAGGATGTCGATGCGATCGTCCACGCTGCGTCCGATGCGCTCGATCCGCGCAAGTACCACGCAACCGACGTGCTTGGCACTCGTCGCCTGCTGGCGATGGCTCGCGAGGCCGGCGTCCGCCACGTCGTCTACATCTCGATAGTCGGCATGGATGGGGTGGCGTACCCGTACTACAAGAGCAAGCTGGCGGCCGAGGCCGTCATGCGCGAGAACATCGTCCCCTGGACGATGCTCAGAGCGACCCAGTTCCACACCCTGATGGAGATCTTCCTCGACGCTATGAGCAAGCTTCCCGGCCTTGCCCTCGTGCCGTTCACGTGGCAGTTCCAACCCGTCGACACGACGGACGTGGCCAGGCGATTGGTGGACGTCGCCACTGCCGAGCCTTCAGGGATGCTCCCCGATTTCGGCGGTCCCGAAGTTAGAGAATTCAAGAGCCTCGCCATCTCATGGCTCGCGCTCCGCAAGCCCGGCAAGCGCCTGGTCAACCTGCAGCTTCCCTTCAAGTTCAGCCGGCAGTTCGCGTCCGGCCGCCTCCTGTGTCCGGAACATCGCGACGGGATGGTCACGTTCGAGCAATATCTGGCAAGGAGATATCCAGCGCAGAAATTGAAACAGCCATGAGAGGACTCGTCGAGCGGTTCGGCCGCACAGGGTTTGCCGCTTTGAGCAGCGTGATCTGGCTCTTGCCGATGGCCGCCTGGGCGGGATCCGCCGACCTGTCGCCAGTCGACAAGACGGCGACGCCCTCCATCGCGTTCGGCATCGGGGTGGTGATGCTGGTGGTGTGGCTCGCGCTCGTCGCAGGCCTCCGCCGTTTCCCGGTGTCGCAGCGACAGCGGCGCTTCGATATCGCGCAGATGTCGCCGTCCGAGAAGCGCTGGACACTTGCGTGCATCGCCTTCGCGCTCGGTCTCATCGCATGGCTCAACGGAGCGGCCACGGTTGACTGGGGTCCCCTCGGCTCTGCGATCGGCGCCGGCAAGATCGGCCCGATCCTGCTGGCGATCGGACTCGCGATCTTTTTGGTCGCCATGGCGACCGGTGTGTGGTTGAGCTGGCGCAAGGAGACCGAGGCCTACCACCGGCGCTCGAGCACCTGATGGGAATCGCGTACCGGCTGATGTATGCGATCGGCTTCACGCCCTGGGATCGCGTCTTGCCCGACGAGCTGAAGCGCGTCATCGAAGGTCCCGACGCGCTGCCCAAAGGTCGCGCTCTCGATGTCGGCTGCGGCAAGGGAGCCAAGACGATCTACATGGCCGCCCACGGCTGGCAGGTGACCGGCGTCGATTTCGTACCGAGGGCACTACACGAGGCGCGCAAACGAGCGGGTGCTGCCGGGATCGAGGTCGACTTCCGCCTCGGCGACGTCACGCGTCTTGGCGACCTCGACCTCGAGCCCGGTTATACGCTGGTCTTCGACTTCGGCTGCTACCACGGGCTGAAATCCCAGCAGCGCGCCCGCTATGCCGAGGGCGTTACCGCGCTGGCGGCTCCTGGCGCGACGCTCCTGATGATGGCCTTCACTAGGGCGCTCCCGCCGGTCCCGTCCGGGGTGAGCGACTCCGAGCTGCGCGAGCGCTTCGGCCCGGCCTGGGACCTGGCCTGGTTCAAACCGAGCGAGGAGACCGGTACGCCGGCCATAATCCGCGCGGCGGCCGCGTGGTTCTGCCTGAAGAAACGCTAGCTACTTTCTGGAATAGTTGCTTGCGCAAGCAAGTACCTGGAATCAGGTGCCGTAGTTGTGGGTGCCAAATTCACAGGAGGACCAGATGGTTAGATACGAGCTCGACAAGGCGCATACAACGGTCGGTTTTACCGCCAAACATCTCGCGGTTTCCACGGTTCGCGGGCAGTTCAACAACTTCGAGGGCCACTTCGAGGGACCTGAGGACGACGTCACCAAGACCACGGGCGAGATCAGGGTCGAGGTCGCCAGCGTCGACACCCGGACGGAGATGCGCGACAACCACCTTCGCTCGGCCGACTTCTTCGAGGCGGAGAAGTACCCCTACATCGCATTCAAGCTGAGTCGGATCGAGCCGGTCGACAGCGAGTCATTTCGCGCACACGGCGACCTCACGATCAAGCACACCACCAGGCCGATCGTGCTGAACGGGACGCTCGAGGGTCGGGTGCCCGACGCCATGGGGACCGGAGGCAAGGAGCGCCTGGGCATCAGCGCCAAGGGCCAGCTCAACCGCATGGACTTCGGGCTCAACTGGGATGGAATCGCGGGGGCGATCCCGATCGCGAGCCACACCATCAAGATCGAAATCGAGGCCGAGATCGTTGTCAAGGCCGCCGAACTCGCGCAAGCGCAGTAGAGATCGATCACGGGGCGGGGCGTTCCCGCCCCGTCCGCATACGATAGGCGACGTGAAAAAGGCGGCCCACGCAACGCACGTCGCGCAGGTGTGGGAGGGCGTGGAGCGAGCCCACACATCGATGTCGGCGGCACTCGAGCGCGACATGGTGCCAGAAGCTGGCATGCCGCTCGCGTGGTACCAGGTGCTTCTCCACCTCTCGCGCGCGGAAGGCGGCATGATGCGTTACCAGGACCTCGCGCGGTGTGCCGGAATCTCGAACAGCGGAGCGTCGCGGCGCCTCGACCAAATGACCCGGTCCGGCCTTATCGAACGCCGCCTGTGCGCAACCGACCGTCGCGGCGTGTTCGCCCACATCACCACCAAGGGGGAGGCAGCGTTTTCGCGGGCGCATAAGGTCTTCCTCGGCAGCCTCGAACGCAACTTCGGCGCCCGCCTGAAGGCAGAGGAGGCATCGGTGATCAGCGAAGCGCTGGCGAGGCTCCCGCTGAGCTAGGATGCCTCGGCTTTCTTGGCCAGGTTTTGGAGCAGCGTCCCGAACTCCTTCGACACCTGCGGCCCGAGCATGCCGCCCAGCACGGGTCCCAGCGGACCCTTGACCTCGACGTGCTGAGCGATCTTCGTTTTACCCCCCGCCTCATCGATGCGGCAGTTGAAGCGAAAGGTCGTCAGCGGCACGACATTGGTCTCGAGGGCGAAGCTGCGTCCCGGCACCACGTCGAGGAGCTTCATCTTGTGGTGCTGGCCCGCGCGCGTGTTCATAATCCCAGTGGTCCCGGAGGCGAAGCCGCCCTGCCACTCCATCGTCGACACGTTCGGATTCCAGTCGCCCCATGTGGACATGTCCGACCAGATCTTCCAGACCCTGTCCGGTGACGCCGTGCTCTCGACCGAGGTCCCGTATTCAGCCATGTCTCCTCCTCAACTGATCGCGTAGGGTAGCGCACGGTATGAAGACGGTGGTGTTCATCCACGGAGCATGGGTCACGCCCGCGTGCTGGGACCAATTCTCAGCTTTCTATACCAAGCGTGGTTACCGCTGCCTGGCTCCGCCGTGGCCGCGCAAGGACAGGTCGATCGAGCAGCTGCGAAACGACTCGTCAGGCCTGGCCGGACTCGGTGTGCAGGAGATCATCGACCACTACGACCGCATCATCCGCGATCAGCCCGAACCTCCAATCCTCATCGGGCACTCGTTTGGGGGCCTCTTTGTGCAGATGCTCCTCGATCGTGGGCTTGGGGCTGCGGGCGTCGCCATCGATTCGGCGCCGCCGCGCGGAGTGTTTGCCACCGAGTTATCCGTCTTCCGCGCGAACCTGCCCGTGCTGATGCAGCCCGGCGCGCGCAAGGGCGTGGTCCGAATGACCTATCCGCAGTTCAGGTACGCGTTTACGAACATGCTGAGCGAACCCGACGCGCGAGCTGCGTTCGAGGAGCACGTCGTCCCGGAGACCGGCCGCATCTTCTTTCAAACCGCGCTGGGGACGAATGCAGTCAGAGTGGACTTTGCGAATGCGGCCCGCATGCCGCTGCTGATGATCGCGGGCGAGCGCGACCACGTCGTGGCGGCGGGTCTGAACCGATCGAATTTCCGCAAGTACGCGCGGACCAAGGCGCGCACCGATTTCAAGGAGTTCCCAGGCCGGTGCCACTGGATCATCGCCCAGGACGGATGGGAAGAGGTCGCGGACTACTCAGCGAGCTGGCTCGAGGAAGCCGCTTAGCCTTCGGCCACCGACAGCGGCCGTGTGACCACGGGCGCAGCCTTCTCCCTGGTCCAGTTGAGAAAGACGATCACGCCCAGCAGGAGCGCCGTTCCAAGCACCTGGACCGGGTACAGCGGTTGGTTGAAGCCCCAGGGTGGCGGAGCCGACGCGATGAGCGTGGCTGCCACGGGGTAGGCCATCTCTGCGATCGTCGCCAGCGAGGCCGGCGTCTTCGACAGCGCGCGGTAGTAAAGGAGCAGAGCCAGGAGGCCTGGAACGATGGCGATGGCGAGCAGGTTGGGCACGAAGTCGCTGACGCGATAGTGCCCAAAGCCTCCGAGCCCGCTTTGCGCAAGCACGACTATGACCAGCACGGGAAACGCGAGGGTGAACCGGAGCGCGGTCATGCTCCAGAACGATATCGAGCCGAGCGCGAATCGACCGAGTACCGTGCCGCTGGCCCACAGCACGGCCGCGCCGAGGGCCAGCAAGCCTACCTCCAGCCTCCCGTTCTGCAATGCCGATACCGGCGACAGCGGGTCGCTGGCGAACAGGACCATGTACACCGCCGCGATTGCAACCGCGGCCGCGGGCCAGAACCATGGGCGCCGGCGCTCGCCAAGAACGATCCATGCCAGCACGATCGCGATCAAGGGTTGCGTCTGCTGGAGGACGAACGTCTCGGCGAACAGCTGATGCTGGGCGGCGATCGAGAACGACGCCGTGAACAGGATGGTCGCCAGCGCCTGCGCGCCGGCGGCGATGATGGCCACGGCGAGCCACCCTCGGGCGCCGAGCTTGTTGAGCTCGCCACGGCTGCGAATCAGCACCGGCAGCAAGAACAGGCTGACTAGGGCGTCCTCCGCGACCACGATCTGGGTGGCGCTCAGGTGGCTGACGAGCTGGTTGCGAAAGTATGCATCGGTCGCCCACAGCGTCGCCGCGACCGCGATCAGCAAGACCGAGAAACGGTCTATCGTCGACCCGCCAGTGCTGACCGCCGTCCGTTCCGTGCTCAAGCTCCCCCCTTAACGTCGGCTGCCTCCGATTGCTTCCATGATCGGCCAAACGGTGATCGTGGCGGCCGGCTGAACGCCGCGATTTGACGATAATCAACTGCGGCAATGAGCGCTCGTGACGATGGAGGTCAAGAGATGAGCGAGGTCCAGGTCTCGGAGTCCGAGATCGCGGTTCACTGGCGTGAGGAGGAGTACTTCTATCCGCCGCCGAAATTCATCGGTCAGGCCAACGCAAGCGACCCTTCCATGTTCGAGCGGTTTGCCGAGAAAAACTTCCCAGAGTGCTTCAAGGAATACGCAGACCTCTTGACGTGGGACAAGTACTGGCACACCACGCTCGACACGAGCAATGCACCGTTCTGGAAGTGGTTCGCCGGAGGGAAGCTCAACGCCTCGTACAACTGCGTCGACCGGCACCTCGTGAAGTATCGGAACAAAGCGGCTTTTATCTGGGTGCCCGAGCCAGAGGCCGAGGCCACGCAGGTCATCACCTACCAGGAGCTTTACAAGCGCGTGAACGAGTTCGCGGCGTTGCTCAGAGACTTCTGCGGGCTGAAGGCCAGCGACCGTGTCACGTTCCACCTACCGATGGTCCTGGAGCTGCCCGTGTCGATGCTCGCCTGTGCCCGCCTCGGTGTCATCCACTCTGAGGTGTTCGGCGGCTTCAGCGGTGCGGCCTGCGGTGGCCGCATCGCAGACTCGGGCAGCGAAATCCTGGTCACGATGGACGGTTATTACCGGAACGGCGAGCTGCTCGACCACAAGATCAAAGCCGATGAGGCGGTGGAGGAGGCGAAGAAGCAGGGCCAGAGGGTCGACAAGGTTCTCATTTGGCGTCGGCACCCTGGCAAGTACTCGTCCAAGACCGAGATGGTGAAGGGCCGCGACTTCTTCATCGACGAGCTGATGGACGACTACAAGGGCAAGACCGTCGAACCTGTATCGATGCCGGCCGAGGCTCCGCTCTTCCTGATGTACACCAGCGGTACTACCGCCAAGCCGAAGGGCTGCCAGCACAGCACGGGCGGATATCTGTCGTATGTCGCAGGAACGTCAAAGTACTACCAGGACATCCACCCCGAGGACACCTACTGGTGCTTCGCCGACATCGGTTGGATCACAGGCCACTCCTACATCGTGTATGGCCCGCTCGCGCTGGCAGCGACGAGTGTCATGTACGAAGGAGTGCCGACCTACCCGGACCCTGGCCGCCCGTGGAGGATCGCCGAGCGTCTGAACGTCAGCATCTTCCACACCGCTCCGACCACCATCCGCATGCTGCGCAAGCTCGGCCCTGGCGAGCCACAGAAGTACAGCTACCACTTCAAGCACATGACTACTGTCGGCGAGCCGATAGAGCCCGAAGTCTGGCGCTGGTACCACCACGAAGTTGGGAAGAACGAGGCCGTCATCGTCGACACCTGGTGGCAGACCGAAAACGGCGGCTTCCTGTGCAGCACCCTGCCCGCCCTACAGCCGATGAAGCCCGGAAGCTGCGGTCCGGGCGTCTTGGGCATCTTTCCGGAGATCCTCGACGAGGAGGGCAAGCCGATTCCCAAAGGCAGCAACAAGGCGGGCAACATCACGATCCGCAATCCCTGGCCCGGCATCTTCCAGACCATCTATGGAGACCCGGACAGGTTCGTGACGACCTACTACGCGAAATACAACAAGAAAAAGGACAGCAAGGACTGGCACGACTGGCCTTACTTTGCAGGCGATGGCGCTCTGCAGGCAGAGGACGGCTACTTCCGCATCCTAGGACGCGTCGATGACGTCATCAACGTAGCGGGGCATCGGCTCGGCACCAAGGAGCTCGAGTCGGCAACACTCACCGTCGAGGAGGTCGCCGAGGCGGCCGCAGTACCCGTGATGGATGATCTGAGGGGCCGGGCCGTCGAAATGTACGTAGCTTTGAAACCTGGGTTCAAGCCGAGCAAGCAGATCGAGGACAAGGTCTCGGCGGCGATCGACAAGCTGATCGGCAAGATCGCGCGGCCGAAGAACGTGTGGATCGTGCCCGATATGCCCAAGACCCGTTCGGGCAAGATCATGCGCCGTGTCATCGCGGGCATCTCCAACTTCACAAGCCCCGGCGACATCACCACGCTCGCGAATCCCGAGGTGGTTGCAACGATTAAACATCATGTTGAATCGGAAAAAGTCAAGAGCGGCCAAACCCCGCGTGAGTTGACCGAGAAGGAGCTGGACGAGATCAAGGCTTTCGGCCGCGCTGAATAGACTCACCTCCGTTGCTATGCGTCAGCTATCTCCCGGTACAAGGACTCGGTTTCCGAGGATGGTGTGACGCCGAGCTCTGCCTGAAGCAAGTCGCGGCACTGGTTGTAGACGCGGACGGCCTCCGCTCGATCACCCTTGGCGGATAGCATGCGCATGAGCCGGCGATAACCCGACTCCCGATACGGCTCCAGCCGCACAGCCTCGCGAGCGTGGGTAAGCGCCAGCTCGAGCTCGTTGTGGGCAGCGAGCGCATCGACCCTGCAGTCGATCGCCCTGATCAGGCTCGACGCGAGCAGCGCGCGACGGTCGTCCACCCATGGTCCGTCGTGACCGGGCAGAAACGGACGCCGGAGGATGGTGGTCGCGATGAGCGATGGTCCGTACGCCGCGCCGGGATCGCCGGCGACAATCGCGCCCTCCGCGGCGTCGATGCCCGCAAACGCAGCCTCGACGTCCACCCACGTTTCTCCCGGCGGCGTGAACTGATAGCAGCCGAATGCGTTGCCGATGATGTGAGAGCGCGGCAGGCCAACACTCCCGAGTCGTGACCGCAGGCGGCTGACGATGGCGCTGAGCGCCAGCGTCCAGGAGGCCGGAAGCGAATCGGGCCACAGAGCCTCGGCGAGCTCAGCCTGAGTAACCGCGCGCTTCCTTTCGCTGACGAGAAAGGCCAGCACGAACCGACCTTGCGGCCCGCCGAGCTGCGACTCCCGCAGCAGCCGTTCGCCGTTCTCGACCTGGATCTCGCCCATCAAGTAGATCCTCAGCATGGATCGATCTCAG
This sequence comes from Chloroflexi bacterium 13_1_40CM_65_17, assembly GCA_001917815.1. Taxonomy (GTDB): domain Bacteria; phylum Chloroflexota; class Dormibacteria; order Dormibacterales; family Dormibacteraceae; genus UBA10449. The sequence goes on from MNES01000038.1 coordinate 12,488, forward strand.
CCGATAATCGGCGGCGAGGTGGGGGACTGGAACCTGTTCTTCGCAACCACCGCGGGCAGTGCTGCGACGCTGGTCGGGCTGTTGTTCGTCGCGACCCAGCTGCACCTGGGCGTCTTCTCGGATCCCAAGAACCGATGGGCCGCACTCGCACAGAGCACGCTGACAATTCTGGCCACCGCCTTCGCGCTGTCGCTCTCATTCCTCATTCCCATGCTGAGCACCCAAGTCCGGGGCGAGATCATTTTGCTGGGTGCCGCCGTTGCGATCTGGCGAGGCATCCGTATCTGGTGGCCGGTGTTCAGGCTCACGGACAAGGACCGCGGCCACTTGTTCGTACAGAGTTTTTGGCTGCTGCTGCTCCCGTTCGCCGTCTACATCTATCTGCTGACCGGGGCGGTCGGGCTCCTGAAAGGAGATGCCACCGCGTACGTGAACGTCGCCGGTGCTTTACTGACTATGTTCGTGGTTGCCCTCCGCAACACCTGGCGCCTGGTCGTCAACGTCGAGCAGGAGGGCCACTGAAGGGCTCCAAAGATTCCCCAAAGCCGACCGGTCAAGATGGCGCTTGCCAGGCCGGGCAAGGGGTCCTCGCGAATTCACGGCGTAGCCTCTGAATTCGTGGGGATCAAAGACAAGGAGCGATATGAAAAAGCGAGTCGAGTGTGAGTGCGGTTGGGTGCTCGAGACCGACGACGAGGAGAAGCTCGTGAAAGGCGTGCAGGAGCACGCCAGCGAGGTCCACCACATGCAGGGCGTCAGCCGGGAGCAGGTCCTGGCCCAAGCCAAGCCTGTCTAGTAACCCCAAATAGACGCCGCCTACGGCGGCGAAGCCACATAAGGAGTCATCCGTGAAGTACCTGTACCTTCTCTATGCCGACGAATCGAAGATGCCCGCTCCGGGCACGCCCGCCTTCAATGCGCAGAACGACGCCTTCAACAACTACTTCGCCGAGATCGACGGCAAGGGCATGTTCAAGGCCGGCGACCCCGTGCAGGCGTCGAGGACCTCGAAAACCGTTCGCGTCCGCAATGGCCACACCGAGGCCACGTCTGGCCCGTTCAACAAGACCGGCGACCAGCTCGTCGGCTTCTATGTGATCGAGGCCAAGGACCTGGACGAGGCAGTCGCCTACGCGGCGAAGTGCCCGGTGGCGCACGTCGGAGCCATGGAGGTCCGCCCGATCTTCCAGACGTAGGCATGAATCCGGTGGCCGGCGCTCCCGGTCACCGCGCTTCGCCTCACCCCAGCGTGTTGAAGAAGAGCGATTCCGTCGCGGTAACTGAAAAGCGATTTTGTCGTCATGCGGATGATGCCTTGGCTTTAGCCAGGGCTCTGATGGCTTGTTTCCAAGGATGACTCTTCGGCGGCTGCCACGGGCCTTTCCGGGCCTGGGGTTGGGTTGGGAGTTTGGGCGGCGGCGGCTGGTCGGAGATGTCTGAATTGCGGCGGGTGCGGTAAGTGCTGACCGGCTCGGCCAGGATTTTCTTTGCGAGGCAGTGGCCGTCGAGGTAAACGGCGAGCGACCCATCGAAGCGCTCATGGACGTCGACGCGGGCGTGGGCGTGGCTGAGCGGAGGAGGCAGATCGATAATGTGCCGGCCGATTCGCACTGTGTTGTCGTTGAGCACAGCGCGCCGGTACTTGAAACAAAAGAACTCATCCAGGCTGTGACCGGCGCCAAATCGGACCCATGCTTTCTCAGGTTGTTGAGGGCTGACCACAAAGCGTCGGTTGTGGCGTGGCAAGAAGCGGCGGAGGACCTGGTTGGCTTGCTCACAATTGGCGGCGCCAGCCATGCGCAGCTCGCTGGCCAGGCGGTCCTGAAAGGTCCCCCAGAGGCGCTCGATGCGGCCTTTGGCTTGCGGCGACAGAGCATGGATGAGCTGAACCCCCAGCTCATTGAGAAGCCGGCCGAACTGAGTCGGTTCGCGCTGAGCCGCCAGCTGCTCCTGCAGCGAGAGCTCGCGCAGATGTGACTCCTTGCCCTGGTAGAAGATGGAGTGGCGGTCGGCGTAGACCGCCATCGGAATGCCGAACCTGGCCACCGTTTCGCGCATGACCATGAAGTAGCCCTGAGCATCCTCCTGGTCTCGGAAACAAGCCCATGACACTTTGCCAGTTGCGTCATCGACGCCACCGACCAAGCTCAGGTAGGGTCCCCTGCCCTCGAGCCAGTCATGACGGCTGGCGTCTAGCTGCAGCAACATGCCTTCCCTCGGGTAGCGGTCACGCCGGCGACGATGTTTGGGCGGTCGGCGACGACGTGGCGACGCCATCCCCGCGGCGAGCAGGATCCGGCGCACGGTCGGCCGCGAGAGGGCGATGTCGTGGTTTTCGGCCAGCATCTCAGTCAGATGTTGGTGGTTGAAGCCTTGGTAGCGGGTGCGAGCCAACTCCACGATTCGCTCGGCGGTCGCGCTGTCCACCACGTTACGGGCCGGCCGACCCCGATTGCCGTGAGCCAAGCCGGCCACGCCTTGTTCGCGGTAAGCCCGGTGCAGCCGTTGGACCTGGCGCACCGAGATGCCAAGCAGCTGGGCCGCCTCGCTGTTCACCAAGGCACCCGAGTCCAGGTGGTTGAGGACACTGACACGACGCTGCTCAGTCCGGTTCAAAACGATCCTGTCCCTCATGGGGCGACAGAATCGCTTTACAGATCACCCCTGACAGATTCGC
>MNES01000076.1 GCA_001917815.1 Chloroflexi bacterium 13_1_40CM_65_17
TGTAGTAGTATAAATGACATGCATCGTTCAGCGGTTGACGACCTCGATGTGGCTGCCGCTGCCGCGTTAGCTGGACGCTCGGCCGAAACGGTGCGGCGGTGGGTGTGGTCGGGCCGGTTGCGCGCTCACAGGCGTGGCAACAAGCTGCTCATCGCGCGCGCCGATCTCGCTCGGCTACTCGGCTCTAGTGGCATCGTGGGCGCCATGTCGCTGTCTGACTGGGTCGCGGCTGTAGAGAGCTCGGGCCTGAAAAAGGGGCCTCGCGGTGCGACAGCGGCAGACCTTGTCATCGAGGACCGGCGGCTTCGATCCCAGGGCCGCGGTGCCGATGCCCGTTCTTGACGCGAGCGTCGTCGTGGATTGCGTCGCTCCCGGGATCGATTCCTCATCGCATGCGATGCGAACGATGCGTCGCCTGGCGGCTGAAAGGGCGGAGATAGTCGCGCCTCGCCTACTCCTGACCGAATGCGCGAATGCCCTCTTGACGGGCGTGAAGAGAGGGAAGTGGAGCGGCGCCGCCGCTGATCTTGCCTACGGGTTCTTGGCCAAGCTACCGCTCCGGCTCGCCGACGATGCACAACACTTGGACCGTGCCTGGGAACTGTCGAGGCGCTACGACAACCACCCCATTTACGGCATGGTCTACGTGGCTGTCGCTGAGGCGGCGCACACAACACTGATCACAGCTGACGCCACCCTGCGTACACGGCTGACGCACCTCAGCTGGATCAGTCGGCCGGACGCCTAATTGCCTAATTCGGGCGCGGGGTCGCCGCTGGTCGAATGCTTCCAGCGCTGCCAACCGGTTCGAGTAGCGCCACGCTTGGGCTATTCGATCCTTCCTCGACCGACTGCGCGACCTGGAACCCTGCTGGCGGCCCAGGCCGCACCAGATGGTCACCGTCAGGACGGATAGCGCTGCGCCAAGGCCGGTCGCATCCCGCCTGACAAGACTTCGGCTTCTGCCTGGTCATCCGTTAAGTCGCTTTTTCGAGACGGTCCACGTGGTTCGAATAGCGTCACGCTGGGGATACTGCATCTGATGCGTGAAATGGTAACATCACGCATCATGCGCACCACCATCGATCTCGATCCGACAGTTGTGAAGGAGCTCAAGCGGCGCAGCAAAAGCGCCGGCAAGAGCATGGGCCAGCTCGCATCAGAACTGCTCGCCACGTCGCTCCGAAGGCAGCCGAGCAGTTCGGGGGATTCCGCCAGCTTGAAGTGGATCGCCCGGGACCTTGGCCGACCGCTGGTTGACCTCGAAGACAAGGAAGCGGTTCGGGCGGCCCTCGATGGCCCTCGATGAGCGCCACCGTCGATGCGAATATCCTCGTGTACGCCAGCAACGAAGCGGAGCCAGTCCACAGGCAGGCCATTGAGCTTGTCCAGCAATTGGGAACCGGCCCAGATCTCTTGTATCTATTTTGGCCCGCCCTGCTCGGATACGTTCGGATCGTCACGCACCCGGCGATCCTTCCCAAGCCGCTGAGCCCACGCGAGGCCGCCTCCAACGCCGGGGCCCTGATCAGCCGGCCTCACGTCCGAATTCCAGGCGAAGCAGAGGGGTTCTGGGAGCTGTACCGTTTAACGAGCCGCGACCAGGCGCGTGGGAACGACGTCCCTGACGCGCACCTGGTCACCTTGATGCGGCAACACGGCGTCCGTCGCATTTACAGCCGTGACAGTGGCCTTCGCCGTTACGCGGACATCGAGGTCGTCGACCCTTTCACGCCACCGCCCCGGTCCGGACGTCGAGGCCGCGCGCCGAGCTGACCGAGCTCGTCCAGGAGGTTCGAATAGCGTCCCCCTTGGGCTATTTTTGCCGGGACGTCTGAACCGAAAGCTGCGGGTATTGCTGCAACCACTCATCCCATCCCCTCCAGACGAAGTCCGGGCGATCTTCCACCACACTGCCGATCCGGACTCCGGCGCCCCCTCCGGGCAGCGGGGCGTGGCTCCGACTAGGGTCGAAGAGCCCACCGACAATGTCACACGTCCTGGTCGCGTTGAGCCACGGTCCGACGAGTCCCGACGGCAGGGCGATGATTACGTTCTCGGTTCCCTCTACGAGCTCGCACATGCGGTTTCCAGGCAGATCGCCGACGTCCTGTCGATACCCCGCGTAACAGCCGAGCTGGAGCCCGTGAACTTCTGGCAGCCGCGGAAAGAGGGTGAGTAAGGTCGCACATCCTCGAGCGACCAACTCGGGATCAACATCACTGGCCGCGTCGACCGGAATGTCGTCGTACGACCGCCCGCCCATTTCCATCGGCGTGACGTACCACGTGACGTTATCCGGTTGGTCGTGAGCCGCCAGCATCAAGCCGAGGGGCATGGCGACGACGCTCGTGGTCGGCAGGGAGCCGCGCGGCGCTCGCACGCAGAGCATATGGACACGTCGATGCTTGATCTGCTCGATCTGCGGCGTTTCGCCGACCAGGCCTTGTAGGAGTCGTTTGCTGCCGCATCCTGCAGCAACAACGATCGCCTTGGTCGAGAGAACGACTTCGTCGCTGCTGCCGGGGACACGCACCGAGACCGCCTCCACCCGCGTGCCGGTCCAACGCGGCGTCGCACATCCGCGAAGAATCCGGTCCGCATTGCTCTGACTCACGATCTCCACAAGACGACGTTTTGGAACGCTGCGGTCAGGCAATCCCACCGCGCTCAGACCGGGCGGCGCAGCGAATCCGCTGGGCAATGTGGCGGTGGGGAGGCCCTCAAAGAGTGGCATGTTCGGGGGCGGGATCATGACCCAGTCATGGCTCAGCTCGAGGCCCCGCTCCTCCAGATACGGTTGCACTACATCGGCGGAGGCGTGGGGAAGCTCCGGACCAAACATGCCGAACCCGGTGTTGAGGTAGCCGTGCGAATGCAGTGTCTGGCCAGATCCCAGATCACCATCGCTTACCAACGCGCACGAGTAGCCTTTCCAGACGAGGGCGTTGAGGGCGAGCAGTCCCTGGATGCCACCACCGATGATGACCACATCCAGCTGCGTGCTGCTCACAGGCGGACGAGGGGGATGGCTACCGAGCCTCTCAGCGCCCCGGAAGCCAGCCGTCCCACTCTGGGCGATGCATCACGCGGGGCCTCTTTCTCAGCTCCGGCGCTGTAGTACGCGATCGCACCTATCGGGCACAGACAGATCAGCCCCGGCAGAAGCCAGTCCCACAACCGGCCGAGTTTGCTCATCCCACCACCTTTTACTGGACGCCTCTCAATTAACTAGAGGCAGTCTCTGATTGATAGTGGTACTCTATTCGTAATGATCAAGGCTGTCAAGGCCCGTCGGACTTACAACGGGGCGCTGCGCAAGCAGCAGGCGGAGATGACGCGGAACCGCATCCTCGACGCGGCTCGGCGACTCCTGACGAGCGGGACCTACAGCAGCGTCACGATGGAAGACATCGCCCAGGAAGCGGGCGTGGCCTACCAGACGGTCTATGGGATTTTCGGCACCAAGCTGCGACTGGCACAGGGCCTCATCGAGATTGGTTTCCCGCATGTCGGGGACGCTCTAAAGCTGTTCGATCAGTTGAGCCCAGCGGATGATCCCGAAGTAGCCCTTCGCACGAACGCCCGGGTCTCTCGGCTCATTTATGAACCCTGCGCGGACCTCCTCCGCTTCATGCGGGAGTCGGGCGATCCAGGCCTACTCGCGCGCTATCGCGGCAGAGAGGAGCAACGATTGAACGGCATGATCCAGTTCGGAGTTCCCACACTGTTGGAGAGAAGCGGACGGCTCCGCGCAGGCATCTCGCCCTCGGAAGCGGTCGCCTTGATCTGGGCGCTGAGCGGCCCCGACGAGTACACCCAGCTTGTCTTCGAGAGAGGCTGGACGCCATCCCGTTACGAGCAATGGCTGGGGGATGCGTTGATCAATACGCTTCTTCAACCAGCAAGGCAAATCAGACATAGGCGCACGTGAGCTATTGACACCTAGGCGCATACGGCGAATAGTCGAGGCGACGGCGATGCCATGAGCGGCACCGAGCTCCAGCAACACGACTGCACGGAGGAGGCGCTATGGAACGGACGCTGTTCGAGCGACTCGGTGGAATCGGAGCCATCACAGCGGTCGTCGAAGACTTCAGGGACCGGGTGGCCGGCGACGACCGGATAAACCTGAAGTTCGCGAGAACGGACCTCGCGCGATTGACAAAGATGCTCATCGACCAGGTCTGCGAAGCCACGGGCGGTCCTTGTCGATACAACGGACGCAGCATGAAGGCAGCACATGGCGGGATGAAGGTCACCAAAGGCGAGTTCAATGCTTTGGTTGACGATCTTGTCGCGACGCTGAATCAATTCAAGGTCCCGAGCTCGGAACAAGAGGAGCTCTTGGGGATCCTTGGGCCACTCAAGTCGGACATTGTCGAGGTGGATTCGAATGAGGTTGGAACACCGCTTCCGGACGCGTTCCAACCTGCGCCCGCGCTGATGACGTAGCAAGGCCACCACCCAGCCGTTCGCCGACCGCCGGTTGGCGAGATGGGTGGTGTGGTGACGGGGCTCCTTCAGGTTCTCCTTGGCCACAGCACTGGGAACGATCTCGGACTCGCTGGTGTACGGATATTGTGACTCGCTACATCAAGTGGCACCGGGCGGGAGCTGGTGCCCTGCTCTTGATTCTGGTCGGCGGTTGTACGACGACGCACATGCCACCGACCCCCAAGGCGACTGTTCACTCTTTCGCCGGCGGCTGCGCCGGAACGGTGCTCACCGATGCGGAGCCACCAGTTTGGGCGCAGGGTGGCTGGAGTCATGGCAACGGAACGCCGTGGCCCGTGCCGTGGGCCTTCGGGACGCAGGACGACACAGTGGCATACCTGTTCGCCACACAGCTCGTGGCCGGGGGCAGCCCCCGGGTTGACGGCAGCCAGAACAAGGTCCTTTGGATAGCCAAGGACAGCCCATCAGGAACCAGTGTGCTGGTCGAAGGTCGTCCATTTGGGAAGTCGGAACCTGTCGTGACCATCGCGGGTGGCCCGAGCATCACCGATGTGTCAACGGCGGGCTGCTGGACGTTTCGGCTGTCCTGGGGTTCCAATAACCAGCACAGCAGCACGATCAATCTCGAGGTGCTCCCGGCCGGGACATTGCCGTCCTGACGACCAGCGGTCCACAAGCAAAATACAAGGGCCGTGAGCAAGGTGCTGATCACCGGGTCATCCGACGGTCTCGGCCTGATGGCCGCTCAGCGATTGCTTTCCGCCGGGCATGAGGTAGTCCTCCATGCTCGCAACCAGCAGCGCGCGCGAGACGCGCGGACCGCGGCGCCGAAGGCACACGACGTGGTGGTCGGCGACCTGGCCAGCATCCAGGAGACTCGTGAGCTTGCCGATCAGGTCAATCGGCTAGGGCCGTTCGACGCAGTCATTCACAACGCGGGGGTCGGTGATCGCGAACGCCGAATCGAGACCGTCGATGGCCTCGAACACATCTTTGCCATCAACGCCCTCGCCCCTTACCTGCTCACGGCGCTCATAAACCAACCCAAGCGCCTGGTCTATCTGAGCTCTGGTCTACATCGCGGCGGCGATCCCGACCTGACCGACCTCCAGTGGAAGCGCCGGCGATGGAACGGATTTCAGTCGTACTCTGACTCGAAGCTGTTCGACGTCATGCTGGCCTTTGCGATGGCGCGGCGCTGGCCTGCGGTCAGGTCCAACGCCGTCGACCCAGGCTGGGTTGCTACCAAGATGGGCGGGCGGGGCGCGCCGGACGATCTCGGCCGAGGTTCCGAAACGCAGGCGTGGCTCGCGGTGAGTGAAGATCCTGCCGCGCTGGTCAGCGGCGCGTACTTCTATCACAAGAAGCAGCAGCACACAAATCCAGCCGCACATGATGTGACCATCCAGGACGAACTGCTCGCGGCTTGCGAGCAGCTCACCGGCACGCCAATGCCGGCATCCAACGCGGAATAGCGGCATTGATTGGCAGGCAGGCGACCGGCGCGGGTTATCCCGCGCCGGCCGTGAAGGTTGATCTAGAAGCCGAAACAGCCCTGTAGAGGGAATCCCTTGATGTCGAGGTGCGTGTTGTTGGCCATGATGCCGGCCGTGGTCGAGGCGAACGATCCCTTGAGCACGTCGATCGTGCCGGTCGCCGTCTCGCCGGCGGTCTTGATGTCGGTGGTCGCATTGGTGGAGTAGCTGCCGCAGCTGAAAGTGCCGCGGTCTCTGCCCGAGCCGCGGACGCCGGTTGCCGCCCAGGTTATGTCGACCTGGAACGGGGGCTGGATGACGGGTCCGCCACCGCCGGCCAGCGGAGCCGGTGCTGCCTTGCCGGTGACCGGCCCGCCGAAGTTGCACATTTCTTGAGGTGTCAAAAAGGTGTGCAGCGAGACGCCTTTCAGGTCCTTACTGACCTGAAAGTCCGATTGGTTCTTCAGCGCAAAGCAGAAGAAGCCCTCGCCCTGGGGCCGAAAATTTGCAGCTTGACGATCGTGGAGTTGTCGACGACCGGAGGGCTGTCCTTCGGTTTTTCGAGCTGAAATGAGTTCAGCCCGCGACTGACGGTCAGATCGAATCCAGGCGTCGCATTGGTGGGGTCGGGGACCCCAAATTGAGCGGATGCGGTTGTGTTGGCGAACGTGTAGTCGCCCGGCCCAAGCCCGCCTCCTCCGCCCGCTGCAACTGCCGCCGCGGCCAGAGCCAGCGAGCCGCAGAACGTGAGGATCAGCTCGGGCTGACAGTCTCGTCCCAGGACTGGAAATCGGCGCCATCGGGATGGTCGTTCACGTACCTGAAAGGGCGCACCAGAGCTCGAAGCGCAAGCCGGTAGTGAAAGCTGCCAGCCTGCATCGCGGTACCGGTGATCGTGTAAATCGCAGTCGCACCTGCAGCCAGGTCGCCACAGTCAAAAGCCGAAGAATCGAGCTCGAGCGTGCAGCCTCCCGAATCGGTCACCGTGTGCCGGTCGTACCACTTGTCCGCCGACAGAAAGGTCAGGCCGACGTGCGGGATCGTCGGACCGGTGTTGGTGACGTTGATGACGAGCTGCGCGCGACCGCCCACCGTCGCAGCCTGTGTTGCAGAGGTGCTCACGTCCGCGGTGAGGGGTGTCGGCGCGTCCAAGCACGCCGAAAGCACGAGCAGCGCAATTCCCAGCACCGCCCTCATTCCGTAAATTCGCCACTTACTGCCAACGGAAGCCCCGCTTTATTGTGGAGGCCGTGACCCCTGTTCCCGCCGTAACGTCCGCACGCGGTGCGGCATTTCACTTCCCCGTGGGGCTCTGGCTGGCGGCTGTGGCGGCTTTGCTTGCGCTGGCCGGCTGCTCGGGCTCGAGCACCGCGACGCACAGGAGCCCATCCCCATCGGCGGTCGAGAGTGCCTCACCAAGCCCGTCGGAGATCCCGACACCCACCCCCACGCCCACGCCCAGCCCAAACCCGGCTGCGAGCCCCGTCGCGGTGCCTGCCTGGGCTGCATTGAACGCCACCTGTTCCGGCGCTCCGGCCGCCCAGGAGGCCCTCATCACGCTCCAGGGCTCGAGCCAGCCGCTGCTCGCCGACGTGACCGACCCCTTGCACCCTCGGACCATCTGCACGATCACCGGGTCCTGGACCCCGCAGCTGGTGACGGAGGGGATGGTGTCCTGGTCGGCCACCCAAGGCAGCCCAGGCTCGCCAGGGCAAAGCGTGATCGCGACACTCGACATGTTCACAGGCACGAGCGCCGTGGCGGCCAGCTGGACCGGCGGCGGGTTCATGGATGGCCTTCACGCGTGGAGCCCCGACCATTTCCAGCTGGTTTATGTCACCTCCGATGCCAGCGCGGTGAATGTGCATCTTCTTAGCGGCGGCGGCGATCGCGTTCTGGGCTCGTTCGGCGCAGTGCCCGGAAGAGGCGTCAACCCCAACGAGGACGATGCATTCATCGGTTTTTCGCCCGACGGCGGCTACTTCGCGCTCGAGCAGACGTTCACCAGCAGCGGTGACCGCCTCGACGTCTGGAGCCGCTCGGGCATGGTTTTCTCTCAGACCAACGCCACCATGGCGACCTGGGGAAGCACCGGCAGCAAGCTGTACTTCCGCCAGCCGAATGCGACCGTCATCTACGTATGGGATTCGACGGGGCCGGCCGGCAATCGATCGCAGGCGTTCGGCCAGCAATTGGTATGGATCCGGCCGCGCGCAGATGCCGGCGACGACTACCTTGCATTCACAGTTCGCGACTCGGCCGGCATCCCGCACGTGTGGCTCTATGGGCACGGCGGTAGGGCAGGCGCCCAGCTTCCCAACCAGCGTTCGACGCCGTCATTCCTCAACACGGGGACCGTCTTCCTGATCGAGGAGGCGGCTTGTGGCTCCAACTGCGGCCTGGGCCCGGCCACGCAGCCCGATGGGAAGACGTTCACCTACAACATCGCCACGCAAGCCGAAACGACATCCACGATTGCGTCTGTGCTCGGCGTATGGCCGCGACCAGGACAGGTTTGATTGCTGTGCCAGGGCAGCCGGTGGCGATGGTGGGATGATGGCGTCGACCAACATGGATGAGGCCACGTCCGAAACCGAGCCGGTCGCGAGTGGCGTTCCGCAAGTGCTCGAGGACACTCCTGAGGCAACTGAATTCGACGCCACGCCGTGGCCGGTACCAACACGCCCGGCGCCACGGCCGCTCAAGCTCTCGAGACCATTGGGTCCCCGGATGTGGACCGCGGCGCTGGCGGCAGCTCTCGTTTTCACGACGGGCGGGCTGGCCCTCCTCTACCTGGACGACACCACCTTTCAGAAGACCGCCGGCCAGCTCAGCGCCGACAACCAATCGCTGAAGAGCCAGAACAAGGCGCTGCAGGCGCAGCTGCTGACGACCCAGACCAACCTGACCGCCACCCTGGCCGAGCTCGCCACGGTGCGCGCCGAGCTCGAGCACCCCGACCTGCCGATCTGGAATGTGCCGCAAGAGATCAAAGACGCCACCTGGTACCTGGCCGGCGGCGCGCCGGACACTTTCACCTACCACCTGCGGGCCACGTCGACCGGGCCGATGACGATCAGCGTCCTGACGCTCGAGGACTTCGCCAAGGCGATGGCCTGCGTCACCAACGGCGTCGGCACCACGCATTGGTGTATGCACCACTACACGACACCTGCTCAGACCTGGACCAATGTGACCTCGGTCAGCTCCGACTTCCATCTGGCCGAGGGGTGCGCGGACTACGTCGTCGTCTTCACTTCCGCGAGCCACATCACGGTCACCCCGAACGTGAGCATCACCTACAACCCGGCCCCCAAGTCCACGGGAGCCTGCGCCTAAGCTCCCCACTAGTGGGGAGCTCCGCCCGCGCACGGAGTGCGCCGGCGGTGAGGGGAGGATCACTAACGCGCTTAAGCTATTGCGTCGTGGCGGAAAGTTAGGCTACCCTACAATTCGTGGTAGGCATGCCCGCGACTATATTTAGGATGGCCTAGGCGGCAAATGGTCGAAGTCGCGCGACGCAGCACGTTCACCCGGGCCCAGGAGGACTACCTGAAGGCCCTCTACCACCTGCACGGCGACGCCCGGCCGGTGCCGACCCGCGAGCTGGCCCAGCGCCTCGGCATCTCATCGCCGTCGGTCAGCGAGATGGTCACGCGGCTCACCGCGCAGGGCCTGGTCGAACACGACCGTTATCGGGGCCAGCAGCTGACCCGCGACGGCAGGAAGGTGGCACTCGAGCTCGTCCGCCACCACAGGCTGCTGGAGATGTTCCTCGTCCGGGTGCTCGGCTACAGCTGGGACGAGGTCCACGAAGAGGCGGAGAGGCTCGAGCACGTGATCTCGGAGCGCATGGAGCAGCGAATCTTCGAACTTCTCGGGCGCCCCGAGCTCGACCCGCACGGCCACGCCATCCCGAGCCGGACGGGCAAGGTGCGGGCGCCGAGCGAGCGGGCGCTGAGCGAGTGTCACGCGGGCGAGAAGCTGGTCGTCCAGGGCGTCTCGGATGACGACCCCGCCAGGCTGCGCGAGCTGGAGCGTCGAGGCCTCCTGCCGGGAACGCACATCGAGGTGGTCGCCGCGAGCGAGTACGAGGGCCCTATCGAGCTGCGCATCAAGGGCAAGCGCGTCGGCGTGCCCCTTGGGTTGGCACGGGCCATGTTCGTGGAGCGGCGCTAAGAAAACTTGGCCGAGCCGGCGCGCCGCAACCTGATCGAGCCCCCGCCGCACAGGCCGCCTGCGAAGGTCGCGCCGGCGGTCGCAGCCCTTCCCGGCGAAGAGCGTGTCCTCCGCGCCGCCGAGAAGGCGCTCAACGGCCAGACGCGCGGATTCCGCGCGCTGCTGCCTTTTCTCGGACCTGCCTTCGTCGCCGCCGTTGCCTACGTCGACCCTGGGAACTTCGCCACCAACATCGCAGGCGGCTCTCAGTTCGGCTACATGCTGCTGTGGGTCGTCCTGGCGGCGAACCTCATGGCGATGCTCGTCCAGTCCATGAGCGCCAAGCTCGGGATCGCGACCGGGCTGAACCTCGCCGAGGTCTGCCGGCAGCGCTTCCCGCGCTGGGCCGTGTTCGGGCTGTGGATCCAGGCGGAGGTGATCGCGATGGCGACCGACCTCGCGGAGTTCATCGGCGCGGCGATCGGAATCCACCTTCTCTTTCCGTCCATCCCGCTATTCATTGCCGGAGTCATCACCGCTTTCGCCGCGTTCGGAATCCTTTCGCTGCAGTCACGCGGGTTTCGCGGCTTTGAGGCGGTGATCACGATGCTGGTAGGTGTGATCGTGGCGGCGTTTGCATTCGAGGTGGTGCTGGCGCGGCCGTCGATTGGCGCGGTGGCGACCGGCCTCGTCACTCCCCGCTTCGATGGCACCGAGAGCGTTCTCCTCGGCGCGGGCATCCTCGGCGCGACGGTGATGCCGCACGTGATCTACCTGCATTCGGCGCTGACCCAGCGGCGTGTCGTCGGAGCGACCGACGCCGAGCAGCGGAAGATCTTCAACTTCGAGAAATGGGACGTGATCATCGCCATGGGCCTCGCGGGCCTCATCAACATAGCGATGCTGACGATCGCGGCGGCCGCGCTCCACGGCCACAACGTCATGGTCCAGAACCTCGAGCAGGCATTCCATGCGCTGGGGCACACGCTCGACCACGGAGCTGACATCTTCTTCGGGCTCGGACTTCTCGCGTCAGGCCTGTCGTCGTCTTCGGTCGGAACCCTGGCCGGCCAGGTGGTCATGCAAGGCTTCATCCACCGCCGCATACCGCTCTTCCTCCGGCGCGCGATCACGATGGCGCCTGCGCTGGTCGTGATCGCGGTCGGCCTCGATCCCTCGCGCTCCCTGGTGCTGAGCCAGGTGGTGCTCTCCTTCGGAATCCCCTTCGCACTCATCCCGTTGCTGCTCTTCTGCCGCGACCGCGAGCTGATGGGCAGCCTGGTCAACAAGCCGTCGACCACCTTGGTAGCGACCATAGTGATCGGCGTGATCCTCTCCCTGAACGCGTTCCTGCTCTTCCTGATCCTGACCGGGAAGTGAACGTTCCGCGGCGAGGCTCGGAGACTAGGTCTTGCCGCCGCCTCCAAGCAGGTCTCGGGCGCGCTCGTACTCCTCGGCGCTGATCTCGCCGGAAGCGAAGCGCCGGGCGAGGATCTCGAGTGGAGTTTCGCGCGGCGCATACGGCGGCGAGCCCATCTGCATCGGTGGAGGACCGACCGGGTAGGCGGGTCTACCCGAAGCCCGAACCGCCCAGATCACCAATCCTGTAACGCCCGCGACAAAGAGAAGAAAAACGATCGGCAGCATCCAGAGGAAGTGAAGACCCAAACCAGGTTGCTCGACCATGCGCAATCCTCCCGGGCCGAGAATCGACTCCCAAGACGACAATACACTCGAACACCTCGATGCGATTCGACAGCACAGAAGGGTTTCGGTGAAGCTTGGCGTCAGCGTCGGTTACTGGGGTCTTGGGCTGACGGCGGCCCAGCAGCTGGAGATCGCCCGCGCCGCGGAGGATCTCGGCTACGACTCCATCTGGTCGGCGGAGGCATATGGCTCCGACGCCGCATCGGTGCTCGCATGGCTCGCCGCGGGCACGAGCCGCATCAAGCTCGGCGCCGGCATCTTCCAGATCCCGGGACGGAGCGCGGCGATGACTGCGATGACCGCCGCGACAATCGACCAGCTGTCGGGCGGGCGAATGCTCCTGGGCCTGGGCTCGTCGGGTCCGCAGGTCTCGGAGGGCTGGCATGGAGTGCGCTTTCCGAAGCAGGTCGAGCGGACACGCGATTACGTGGCGGTCGTGCGGATGGCGCTGGCCCACAAGAAGGTGGAGTACCAGGGCGAGACGATGCAGCTGCCGCTTCCCGACGGACCCGGCAAGGCCCTCAAGCTCACGATCCGGCCGGTGCAGGACAGCATTCCGATCTACCTGGCGGTGCTCGGACCCAAGAACGTCGCGCTGGCGGGCGA
>MNES01000022.1:0-8591 GCA_001917815.1 Chloroflexi bacterium 13_1_40CM_65_17
GCCGATGGCTCTCGTGCCCTCGAAGCTGAGCGGCACATCCAGCTGGCTCTCGGTCACGAAAGACCCGGCCGCGCCTCCCAGCAGGACCGCCTGGAGCTTCCGGCCTTCGTTCAGACCGCCCGCGTGCTCGATCAGGGCTCGCAGCGTCGTGCCCATCGGCACCTCGTAGACGCCCGGCCGGCGGATATTCCCCGAGAGGCAGAACAGCCGGGTGCCTGTCGAGTCGGGCGTACCCGTGGCGGCGAACGCGGCGCCACCATCGACCACGATGTCGAGCACGTTGACAAGCGTCTCGACGTTGTTGACCAGCGTGGGCTTGCCGAAGAGGCCCACCGCCACGGGAAACGGCGGCTTGTTCCGCGGCTCCCCCCTCTTGCCCTCGATCGAGTTGAAGAGCGCGGTCTCCTCACCGCAGATGTAAGCGCCCGCTCCACGCCGCACCTCGATGTCGAATCGCTTGCCTGAGCCGGCGACGTCGGTGCCGAGATATCCGTGCTCTCGGGCGAGCCCGATCGCATTCTCGATCCGCTGACGCGCGATGGGGTATTCGGTGCGGACATAGAGGTAGCCCTGCTCACACCCGGTCGCGATCGCGGCGATGGTCATCCCTTCGACGACAGCGAACGGGTCGCCCTCCATGAGGATGCGATCCTTGAACGTTCCCGGCTCTGATTCGTCCGCATTGCAGACCAGGTAATGAGGCATCGGAGCGCGCGCGACCGCGTCCCACTTGCGGCCGGTGAGGAAAGCAGCGCCCCCGCGACCGAGGAGCTTGGCCTCGGTGACCTCGCGAATCACCGCCTCCGCTCCGATGTCGAGCGCTTTGCGTAGAGCCGCGTATCCTCCGGCGGACAGGTAGCTCTCGATGCTTTCAGGATCCGCGGCGCCGATGCGCCGGAGCAGCCGGCGAGGGCCCTGTGGTGGGAGCAGGGAGCCCTCCTCGACCGGCCACTTTCCACCGCCAAGCACGGCGAGAACGCCGTCGGCCCACGCCGGAGCGACCCGACCCTCTGCGTGCATCGATCCGGCTCCCGACCTCTCGATTCGGACAGCGGGCGCTCGATCGCAGAGCCCGAGGCATGGGCTGCGGCGCCACACAGAACCGCTTTTGGTGGTCGCCGAAGGACCGAACTCGGCCTCGAGCTCCCGGCACAGGTCGTCGGCGCCCGCGCACTTGCAGGCGATGTCATCGCAGACCGCGACACAGAGCGCCGGCTGCTCGTCGAGCGCGAACCGATCGTAGAAGCTCGCGACGCCGAAAGCGTCGGCCGGGGGAACGTTCAAGCGACGGCACGCATATTCGAGGCCGCCTCGGCTGATCCAGCCGACCTCGTCCTGCAGTCCGTGCAGGACGGGCAGCAGAAGGTCCCGCTTGGATCGCGCCGAGTGCCCGCCACGCGAGAGGTGGTCGTCGGCGGGCGTGCGCTCACCGCCCTCCCACAGTGACGTCGGTGGCCCGAGAACGCGGTCGACGGCGACGATCTCCGCGGCTGTCGGAGGTCCCCCGGTGGTGCGAATGTCCAATTAAGAAACTGGAGTGGCGAGCTTGTCGATGCGGATGGCGCTCGCCTTGAACTCCGCGGTTCCGGACTTGGGATCGGTGGCGTCGATCGTGAGGATGTTGGTGGCCACCTGGTCGGGAAAGTGCAGGGTCATGAAGGCGAGCCCGGGCCGCAGGGTGGCGTCGAAGCTCACCGGCACCTCGACCGACCCGCGCCGAGAGGTCGCCAGCACGCGCTCACCATCCACGATCCCAAGTTGCGCGCCGTCGGCGGGCGAAACGAGCAGGGCCTCCCGATGGCGCAGCGGCGAGGTGTACGCACCGGTCTGGACTCCTGTGTTGAACGAGTCGAGACGGCGGCCGGTGGTGAGTCGAATCGGAAACTCGTCAGTCAGCTTGTCGACCGGAGGGTCGTGCTCGACGACGCTGAACGGTGCGCGCGGGCCTTCGACCGGGTCTTTCCATAAACGTGCGTGCAGGAACTGCGTCCCGGCGTGCGACTCGTCCGGGCACGGCCACTGGATGCCGCCGAGCTCGTCGAGCCGGGCGTATTTCATGCCCGCATGCATCGGCGAAAGGCTGCGGCATTCGTCCCACACCTGCTCGGCTGTGGGTTGTCCAAAATCGCAGCCCAAGCGCCGCGCGACGTCGCAGATGATCTCGACGTCGTCGCGGGCGCCGGCCGGCGGTTCGAGCGCGCGACGCACGCGCTGCACGCGGCGCTCGCTGCTGGTCACCGTTCCCTCCGACTCAGCCCATCCGGCGGCTGCCGGAAGGACAACGTGTGCCAGCTCGGCGGTCTGCGTGAGAAAGATGTCCTGGACGACCAGGTGCTCGAGGCCGCTGAGCAGGCGGACTGCGCGCGTCTGGTCGGCCTCCGACCGCGCTGGATTCTCGCCGACGATGTAGACGGCTTGCATCTCACCGTGCTCCATCGACTCGAACATCTGGCTGAGGTGGTAGCCGCGCCTCGGGTTGATGGCCGCCTTCCAGGCCCGCTCGAAAGGCGCGCGCATCGCGGGATCCTCCACGTCCTGGAAACCAGGGAGCCGGTTGGGAATGGCGCCCATGTCGCCGCCGCCCTGCACGTTGTTCTGACCGCGCAGCGGGTTGAGACCACAGCCGTAACGACCAACCTTGCCCGTGAGGAGCGCGAGGTTGATGAGGGCCAGGACGTTGTCGACCGCGTTGTGATGCTCGGTGATGCCGAGTGTCCAGCAGATCATCGCCTTGTCTGCGCGACCGTATGCCTCGGCGACTTCTCTGATCGCGCCCGCCGGCACACCGGTCTCGCTCTCTGCGCGCTCGAGCGTGTACGGCTCAACGCAGGCCGCATAGTCGCCGAAGCCGGTAGTCGCGTTCTCGATGAACTTCATGTCAGCGAGGCCGGAGTGGATGATGTGGCGAGCGATGGCGTTGGCCAGCGCGATGTCGCTGCCGACGTCGATCCCCAGCCACAGGTCTGCCCATTCGGCCGAGCTCGTCCGGCGCGGGTCGATGGCTACCAGCCGGCCACCATTGCGCACGCCGCGCAGCAGGTGATGAAAGAAGATCGGATGGGTCTCGCGCGCGTTCGAGCCCCAGAGCAGGACGAGATCGGTTTCCTCAGCTTCGCGATACGACGAGGTTCCTCCCCCGGCTCCGAACACTGTCGCCAGACCGACGACACTTGGAGCGTGTCAAGTCCGGTTGCAGCTGTCGATGTTGTTGCTGCCCATCACGACGCGCGTGAACTTCTGAGCCATGAAGTTCATCTCGTTCGTCGTCTTCGAGCAGCTGAACATGCCGAACGCGTTAGGTCCGGCGGCCCTGGCTTTGGCGAACCCATCCGCCGCATGGGCGAGCGCCTCGTCCCACGACGCCGGGCGGAGGCGGCCATCCTCCCTCACGAGCGGCTGGGTCAGGCGGACGCTGCCGTCGTCCATGCTGGAACCAATATAGCCGGGGGTAGACAAGCGACCGGGCAGTGTACCCTCGCCCGTTATGCCTAGTGTGGCGATCAGGACCGAACCTGAGCTCCCGGCATACAAGCCGGGTTCGCGCGACGACTTCGATCGCCTCTATCGCGACAGCTACGCCAACATCTACCGGACCATGCTCGCGGTCCTGGCCGATCCGGCGGCAGCTGAGGACTGCACCCAGGACACGTTCGTGCAGGCGTTCAGAGCGTGGGCGCGATGGCGACCGGACGCGCCGGCCGAGGCATGGCTGCACAGGATCGCGATCAACGCCGCCGTGTCATACCAGCGGAAGGCGAGCCTGCGGTCGATCGGAGGACTCCTGCGACGGCTGGGCAAGCCCGCCGCCGGCCCAGACCCGGCGCAGGTGGCGCTGGATCGCGACCTGGTGGCGGCGCTCCGCCACCTCTCGCCGAAGCTGCGCGCCGCGATCGTCCTGCGCCATTACCACGGCTACAACAACCGGGAGATCGCCGCGGCGGTCGGGGTTTCGGAGAGGACGGTGAACAAGCGCCTGCGCATCGCCGCCGAGCGAATGAGAGTGCTCCTGGCCGGCGACCCCAAGGTGTTCCCACTTGACAACGCTGGTTCGTTTTCTTCTCAGGACGGACCGCGTACGGCGCGGACGAGACACGAATGAGCGATCAATTAGGGCCTGACTTCGAAGAGCGTCTGCGGACAGAGCTGGATCGTTTCCGCCCGCCGACGCCACTGCCCAAACGGGCTCGCTTCAACCGGCCGCAGCCCGCTTATCGCCGGTGGGGACGGATGCAGCTCGCTGTCGCCATGGCGGGCGCGCTGGCGGTCCTGACGGTGCTGGCTGCGTCCGCAGCCTCCGGCACCGACCCTTCGACCTGGCCACAGCGGGCGGTGACCACGGTCGAGTCCGTCGCACACGTTGGCGAAACCACCGCGTCGCCTTCCCCAGAGAAGGCGCCGCAAACGCAGTCCAGGCCGCCGGCGCAGTCCGCGCCGTCGAAGACCCAGACGTCCGAGCCGGAACGGGATGCTCCCGAACCGTCGGACACCTCACGTTCAGAACCGAGAGAGTCGCCTGAGGCGTCGCCCAGGCAATCCGATGATCACGGACCGTCGCCGAGCCCGAGCTCGGACGACGGCCACGATTCATCTCGGTCAGGCGGCCCTTCGGAACACTGAGGTTCCGACATCCGACGCCGCCGGCGTTATCACTGAGCTACCCGAAAGGGCAACAACCACTGGAGGTGATCATGCTCAGAAGTCGATCTGAGAAGCTGGGCGCCGCGGGATTCGCCGCCGTCGTCGGCGTGTTCCTGGTCGTCTCGTCGGTCGGGGCGCACCAAACCCACTCGGCAGGCCACGCGGGCCTGTCGCTGTTCACCGGCGTGGCCAGCGGGGCCCGGACGGAAGTGGACGAGGACGCCACGCAGGACGCGGCCGCGATAGCGGCCGAGCTGCAGAAGGAGGCCGCCGAGAAGGCCGCTGAGCAGGCAAAGGCGGCTGCTGAGGCGGCTGCTGAAGCCAACGAGGTCGATGATCCCGAGACGGAGACGGAGACGGAGACCGAGAACGACGACCACGACGCCAATTCTGGCCAGGCATCTGCTCAGCCCGAAGTTGAGAAGCCGGACAGTGAATCCACGGGCGGCGACTAACCAAAGAAACTACTGAGGGTTTTGAGGGGCCGGGCGAACGTCGCCCGGCCTTTCTCCCTCTCCCCCTCGGGGAGAGGGGCGTGAATAGTTATTGCGGCCGCTGCTTGGAAACGAACTCCGCTATCCGCTCTAGCCCGCGTGACAGCTCGTCCTCGGACTGCGTGTAGGCGATGCGGATGTATCCCTTCCCCGCGCCGCCAAACGCCGTTCCTGGCAGCACTGCCACGCCGGCCTCGGTCAACAGCCGATCGGCCAGGTCACGTTCCCCGAACCCAGTGCCCTGAATGTTCGGAAACGCGTAGAACGCGCCCTGGGGTCGTGTGCACCGCATCCCTGGGATCGCGTTGATTCCATCGACGATCAAGTCGCGGCGATGCTCGAACACCTTCACCATTCGCGACACGGCATGAGCTGACTCCGGAGCCGACAGCGCCTCGATGGCGGCCATCTGCGTGAACCCAGCGGCGCACGAGGACGAGTTGATCATCAGCTGATCGAGCTTGGCGGCCAGCGCCTTGGGGGCGACCGCGTAGCCCAGCCGCCATCCGGTCATCGCATACGACTTCGACAGTCCATCCATCAGCACGGTTCGCTCGCGCATTCCTGGTTGCGAAAGCGGTGACACGTGATGGAAGCCATAGACCAGCTGGCTGTAGATCTCATCGGACACGACGAGCAGGTCGTGTTTGTGCGCCAGCTCGCACACGAAGCGCACGTCTTCCTCGGTGAGCACCCCGCCGGTCGGGTTCTGCGGCGTGTTGATGATGAGCATGCGCGTCTTCGGCGTGACGAGCGAAGCGAGCTCGTCGAGGTCCATGCGGAACCCCGTCTCCTCCCGGAGCGTCACCACTTTGGGCACCGCGCCGATGAAGTTGACCTGCGACGCATAGGCGGGGTAGCCCGGGTCTGGAAGGATGACCTCATCGCCCGGCTCGACACACGCGAGCAGCGTGAACAGGAGCACGTTCTTGGAGCCGGGCACGAGGACTACCTCGTAGGGATCGACTTCGGTCTGGAGCATCCGTGTCACGAAGCCGGCGACCGCCTGGCGAGCCTCGAATATCCCGCTTGCCGGCGTGTAGTGGGTGTAGCCGTTCTGCATCGCCGAGATTCCGGCCTCGACGATGTTGTCGGGCGTCGAGAAGTCGGGCTCGCCGATCTCGAGGTGGACGATTTTCTTGCCCTCGGCCTCCAGGTGGCGTGCCTTGGCCAGCACCTCGAAAGCGCTCTCGGTGCCCAGCCGCGACATGCGCTCCGCGAACCGAATGCTGGCCACGGAGGAATCCTAGTAGGTCACCTCCCCACCACGTGGGTGGGGAGACCCGAGCTGCCTAGTGGACGCCCAGAAGCGCACCGCCATCGACTCCGAGCGTCTGGCCGGTGATGTAGCCCGCCTGTTTCGAACAGAGGAACGCACACGCGGCGCCGAACTCCGCCGGGTCGCCCAACCGACCCATCGCCGCGGAGGACGCCATACGCTTGATCTGTTCTTCCGGATCGGCGCCCGACGCGACGGCCACCTGGCGGATGCGGTCGGTGAGGATGCTGTCCGGGGCGAGGCAGTTGACGGTGATGCCGTCTGGAGCGAGCTCGCGAGAAAGGGTCTTCGCGAGACCCGTCACCGCGGCGCGCATCGCGTTCGACAGGGCGATATTGGGGATCGGCTGGCGGACCGAGATCGACGTGATGCACACGATTCGGCCTTGCCGAGATCGCTTCAGGTGAGGCAGCCCGGCTCTGATCAACCGCACCGCGCTCATGAGCGTGAGGTGAAAGGCGACCTCCCACAGCTCGAGCGGCGTGCTCTGGAAAGTGCCAGGCGGAGGGCCACCGGCGTTGACGACCAGCACATCGAGGCCGGGCAACCTCTGGACCGCCGCCTCGACGAGGGCCTCGGGTTCGCCTGGCCTGGATACATCGGCGGCGAACCAGCCCGCGGCACTGATCTGCTTGGCGGTACTTTCGATTGCGAGCGGATCCCGGGAAGAGATGAACACCTCCGCACCTTCGCCCACAAGAGCTTCCGCGCAGGCGCGGCCCAACCCTTTGCTCGCCGCCGTGACTAGAGCACCCCGGTCCTTCAGCCCAAGATCCATCTCAACCCCTCCCTGGCCGCTAGCCGCTGGTGTTGACGTACCACGATGTCACGTACTGGAACCGTTCTTCGGGCTCGATCACATGGTTCATGCGCACCCCGTGCACCCGCTGAGAGATCGCGTAGTCGTAGTGAGGCGAGTAGAGGAAGATCGCGGGCGCCCGGTCGGCGATCTGGGCCTGGAAATCGAGGTATGCAGCCAGCCGGGCCGACTGGTCGACGGCTACCAGGCCGTCCTCGAGATCTTTGTCGATCAGACCCCAGCCATGTGAGTACGAGAAGTTGAGGGCTCCCGATGGTGCGCCGGTGTGCCACAAGGAATACATGTCGGGATCGGATCCGACGTCGATGCGCACGAGCGCCGCCTGGTAGTTGTGGCCGATCAGATACTTCTGCACCAGCTCGGTGGCGGTAACGGACTTGACGTCGGCCTCGATCCCGATCTCGAGGAGCTGCCTCGCCACCGCGTCGGCGATCTCGCGGTTGGGAAACCTGCTCGCCGCAACGAGGTCGAACTTGAAGACCTGCCCGGCCTTGGCGCGCAGCTTCGCACCCGGGGCAAGTGTCCAGCCTGCGGTGTCGAGCGCCTTGGCGGCGGCGACGGGGTCGTATGGATGGTTGGTGGCGGCCGCGGCCGAATAAGCCCAATTGCCGGTCGGGATCGGGCCCGGGTCCGGGTCGCCGCGACCGGCGACCACCTCGGTGAGCACACGCTGCCGGTCGATCGCCTGGGTGAGCGCAAGCCGCACCCTGTCGTCGCCGAAGAACAACTTGCTGTTCGCGCCCTCCCCGTTGAACGACACGAAAGTGTTGGTGAAGGTCCTGGCGTTCTGCACGTTTACGTCGGTCCGGCCCTGCAGCGCCACCACCTCCTGGGGCTCGAGGCCGCCGACGAGGTCGGCCGCACCCTGCAGCACCGCCCTGATCGCCATCTGGGGATCGGACACCGGGTAGGTCCGGAATATCAGGTGGTCGAGGTACGGCTGGGGGTCGGCGTATGTGTTGCGATCGAGCGTGATCGCAAGCGAGTTGATGCCCGCGACCTTGAACGGACCGGTCCCGAGCGCGCGGATGCCGCTGAACGGGCTCGCCACGATCTGTGCCGGCGCCATCCCATCGAAGAGATGCTTGGCGATGATCCCGAGTCGGAGCGCGAGCGGAAAGGCTGCGCTCGGCGACTTCAACGTGAACACCACCTGGTTCGGACCGCCGGCGGCGATGCCCACCTGGCGCCAATCGACCGCGCCCGGTTGCTGATATTCGAGGTCCTGGACGATGTGAAAGGTGAACAGCACATCGTCCGCGCTGAACGGCTGGCCGTCAGCCCACCGCACCCCGGTCCGAATGTTGAACGTGTAGGTCAGGTGATCGGCGGAGATCGTCCAGTCGGTTGCCAGGAGCCC
>MNES01000022.1:8920-10125 GCA_001917815.1 Chloroflexi bacterium 13_1_40CM_65_17
CCGCCGATCGTGCCGCCGAGGCCCGTTGCTTTCGGCGTCTGGATGAGCCCCCCGGCCATCAACAGCACGGCCAGCACCGCCTCGATGATGATCAGCGCGTTTTTGACCTGTGCCATTCGCGGCTTACTTATACCGCCCTTCGATGGCTTTCCAGTTGAGTGTGTTGAACCAGGCCGCAACGTAATCGGCGCGCCGGTTCTGATACTTCAAGTAGTAAGCGTGCTCCCACACATCGACACCGAGCACCGGGGTCAGGTTTTCCATGTACGGGCTGTCCTGGTTCGGGTACGACTTGATCAAGAGCTTTCCGCCCGAATCCGCCAGCAGCCACGCCCAGCCGCTGCCGAACTGGCCGACGCCCGCTTTCTGGAGCTGCTCCTTGAACGAGTCGTAGCTGCCGAACGTGCTGCTGATCGCATCGCCCAGCTTGCCGGACGGAGCGCCGCCCCCATTCGGGCCCATGATGGTCCAGAAGATCGAGTGGTTCGAGTGCCCGCCCGCGTTGTTGCGCAGGACGGTGCGCACGTCTTCAGGCACCGAGCTGATTCCGCGGAGCAGGTCCTCGACCGACTTCTTGGCCAGCTCGGGGTGCTTCTCGAGAGCGCCATTGGCGTTGTTCACGTAAGCGGCGTGGTGCTTGTCGTGGTGGATCTCCATCGTCTTGGCGTCGATGTGCGGCTCGAGCGCATCGAACGCGTACGGGAGTGGTGGAAGCTCATATGCCATGGCGGGTCCCCCTTCTATTTGAAGCTGTTATCTACTTTCGAAATCAGTCTAGCGGGCTGAGGATTTCGCCTGGTTTCGCACCGCGGCCGCGCGGCGCTCGATCTCGTCGGGGTCGCCCAGATATCGGCTCGTCCGCGGCGTGAAGTCGGACCCGAGCTCATAGATACGCGGCACGCCGGTGGGGATGTCGAGGTCCACCACCTGCTGATCGGTCAAGCGATCGAGATGTTTGACGAGCGCCCGCAGGCTGTTGCCGTGGGCGGAGACCAGAACGCAGGGCTCGCGCACCAGGTCAGGCACGATGGCGTCGTACCAGTACGGGAGCATCCGCTCCACCACATCTTTGAGGCACTCGCTGCTGGGGAGAAGCTCGGGCGGCATCCCCGCATAGCGCGGATCATGCGACGGATGCCGCTCATCTTTCGGTTCCAGATCGGGAGGCCGCACGTCGTAGCTGCGGCGCCAGACTTTGACCTTCT
>MNES01000016.1 GCA_001917815.1 Chloroflexi bacterium 13_1_40CM_65_17
GTTGCAGATTGCACGTCATCTGAAGGCGCGTCGAGAGCTGACGGTCGTGACGAACGGAATACGCGTCGCGACGGAGTTGGCGGGCCAACCGAGCATCACCGTCCTCATGCCTGGCGGTGCTGTTCGTTGGGAGGCTTTCTCGCTCGTGGGCAAGTTGGGAACGATGATGCTCCGCCAACTGAACATTCAGAAGGCATTTGTCGGCGCGGTCGGATTCACGCTCGACGAAGGTCTGACCGATGTCAATGCCGACGAGGCAGAACTCAAGAGGGCAATGGTTGGCACGGCCAAAGAGGTGATCGGCGTCTTCGACCACACGAAATGGAACCGCGTAGCGATGGCCACCTTCTGTCCGACGGATCGACTTCACCTTGTAATCAGCGACGACCGTGCCCCAGCGCAGGCCGTGGCCGCGGCGCGCGATCGCGGTCTCGACGTGCGTCTGGTGGGTAGCAAATGAGTGAAACGTCGCCGATTCTCCAACTGACCGGAATCTCCAAGCGATTTGGCGCGGTCCAGGCCCTATTGGATGTCGACCTCGGGCTATTGGCCGGCGAGGTGCATGCGCTCGTTGGCGAGAACGGGGCGGGCAAGAGCACCCTGGTTAAGATCCTGGCCGGCATCCACCGACCTGACGCCGGTGAGATGACGCTGAACGGCCGTGAGCTGGTCCTTTCTGGTCCGGCAGCGGCGCGCCAGCTCGGCATCGCAGTCATCCACCAGCACCCGAATCTGTTTCCAGACCTTACGGTCGCCGAGAACGTTTTCGTTGGCCGGCTTCCCCGCAATCGGGTACGAGGCGTCGACTGGAGCGAGCTGAACCGTACGGCTGAACGCCTATTTCAAAACCTGGGTGTCAAGCAGAGCGTCAGCGTTCCGGTGCGAGGGCTATCTGTGGCCGATCAACAGCTCGTGGAGATCGCCAAGGCGTTGTCGCTCGATGCGCGAGTGCTCGTCATGGACGAGCCGACGGCATCCCTCTCGAGCCACGAGGTGGAAAGGCTTTTCACGATCATCAGGCAGCTGAGGAGTCGCGGCGTCGCGATCTTGTTCGTTGACCACCGCATGGAGGAGGTCTTCGAAATCGCTGACCGACTCAGCGTCCTCCGCGACGGGCGTCACGTCATCACTGCTCTGATCTCGGAGCTCACGCCGGCCGACGCCATCAGACACATGGTCGGCCGTCGGCTGGAGACTCTGTTTCCGAAAGAGCCGGCGACGATTGGCGAGGTCGCCCTTGAGGTCCGCGGCCTGACGCGGGCCGGGGTCTTCAGCGACGCGTCGTTTGAGGTCCGACGCGGCGAGATCCTTGGACTTGCCGGACTGGTCGGCGCCGGCCGCACAGAGATTGCGCGAGTGCTTTTCGGCATCGATAAGGCGGATGCCGGCGAGGTGCTCGTCGCCGGCAAACACGTGGATATCAAGAGCCCAAGGGATGCGATGCGGCTCGGCATCGTTTACGTTCCGGAGGACCGTCACGAACAGGGTCTGGTCCTCGACTTCTCGATTGCCGCGAACGTCTCTTTGCCGATCGTTCAGAAGCTGAGCCGCTTCCTCGTGGTCGATCGCGCGCAAGAAGAGCGGCTCGCCGACGAATACTCGAAGCAGCTCCAGGTGCGGTCCACGGGTGTTGAGCAGGCGGCGTCGGCGCTGTCAGGCGGAAACCAGCAGAAGGTGGTCATAGCGAAATGGCTGGCAACTGAGCCGACGGTTCTTCTCCTGGACGAACCTACGCAAGGCGTCGACATCGGCGCGAAAGCCGAGGTCCACCGGATCATCTCGCAACTGGCGGGCCAGGGCATGGCCATCGTCCTCATCTCGAGCGAGCTGCCCGAGGTCCTGGGCATGGCCGATCGGATCGTCGTGTTGCATGAAGGACGAATTGCGGCCGAATTCGGCCGCGATGATGCGTCGCAAGAGCGAATCATGGCGGCAGCAACCGGCCACGTCGACGCATGAGCGTGCGAGCAATCGATTCGCCAAGCAGCTCAGCGCTCTCCGGCCGCCTCGGGCTGGAGCGAACTCTCACCCTTGTGGCCCGGCTGCGCGAAGTCGGCATCGTGATGGTCCTTCTTGCCGTGGTCGCAATCGTTACGATTCAGGCCCCCCTCTTCTTCTCAGTCTCCAACTTCGAGCAGATTCTGCTCAACGTCTCTCTCATCGCAATCGTCGCGGTCGGCCAGACGACAGTTGTGCTGACTCGCAACGTCGACCTGTCGGTTGGGTCCGTGGTCGGCCTGGTGGCATTCGCGACCGGAGATTTGCTCAAGGAGCACAGCCTTGGTGTTGCCGGCGCCATTGCAGTCGGGTGCCTCCTTGGCGTTGGGCTCGGCGCCTTCAACGGGCTGTTGGTCGCGGTGGCAAAAGTGCCCGCGATCGTTGCGACGCTCGGCACTCTCTACGTGTACCGCGGCCTCGACTTCCTCATCGCAGGCGGGAAGCAGGTAAGCGCGATCGACCTGCCGCGCGATTACCTCGGAATCGCTTCGTCGACTGTGCTTGGTGTCCCGACTCTCATCATTGCCGCCGCGCTAATCGCCCTGGCCGCTGCTTACCTGTTGCGCAACTCCGGCGCCGGCAGGCAGCTTTACGCGATCGGCAGCAATCCCGCCGCCGCCGAGGTTGTAGGCATCCCTACTCAGCGACTGATCTTCGGAGCGTTTGTCGTCTGCGGTCTTTGCGCAGGAATCGCAGGGGTCCTCTGGGGTTCGCGGTTTGGCAGCGTGAACGCCCTGGCGGCCAGCGGGCTCGAGCTGCAGGTCATCGCGGCCGTGGTGGTTGGCGGAGTCAACATCTTCGGCGGTTCCGGAACGGTTGTTGGCGCGGTGTTGGGCGCGGTTCTGCTGGCCACGATCGAGAACGCGCTGCGCATCCTCCACCTCTCTGAATTTTGGCTGCTGGCGATCGACGGTGCGATCATCCTGCTCGCGGTCGGTACCGACGCCGCGATCCGCGGCTACTTCCAACGGATCCTGGTGAGGACTGGACGCAGATGATCCCGCGAACCCTCCCGCTGGTGCGCCGCTGGGAATCGCTGCTGGTCGTCTTACTGGTCGCCTTTATCGTCCTCGGGTCATCGCTATCGCCTTTCTTCTTGAGCGGCTCGAACTTCTCCGACCTGACCAGCAACCTGATGGAGAAGGCGATCATGGCTCTGCCGCTCGCGTTGATCATCATCGCGGGCGAGATCGACCTGTCGGTCGAGTCCATGTTGGGCCTTTCCAGCGCGCTGCTCGGCTTTACCTACGCCCTTGGCTGGCCGCTATGGCTCGACATCCCACTGGTTCTTATCGTCGGCGCCACCGGAGGACTCCTCAACGGACTTCTCGTCACCCGGGCCGGCCTGCCCTCGCTGGTCGTCACCCTGGGTACGTTGGCCTTGTATCGGGGCCTTGCCTCTGTGGTCCTGGGTCCGCGCTCAGTCAGCGGTTGGCCGGAGTGGTTCACCAACTTCGGATTCAACGATGTTCCGGGAACTCTCATCCCGTGGCCGGCCCTGGTTTTCGCGGTCCTGGCACTTGCGTTCCTTTTCGTCTTGCATCGGACCTGGATCGGCCGCCAGATCTATGCCATCGGCAAGAACAAGGAGGCGGCGAGGTACGCCGGAATCGACGTGGCGAGGATGAAGACCGCTCTCTTCATCCTCTCGGGGGTGCTGTCCGCGCTTGCGGGGGTGATTCTGACTGCCCGATTCTCGAGCGCACGTGCCGACAACGGTCAGGGCTTCGTGCTCGACGTCGTCACCTCAGTCCTGTTGGGCGGTGTGAACATCTTCGGTGGCGAGGGGACGATAGTCGGCGTCGTACTCGCGATTTTCGTGATCGGTGTCTTGCGCAACGGACTCACGCTGGCCGACGTGAGCCCAGACACGCAGAGCGTCGCGGTGGGGGCGCTTCTGATTCTCTCGGTCGCCGGTCCCACCCTTGTGCGCCGGATCAGCGCGGCTCGGCCGCGACGTCAGCTGACGAAGCCAGTCAGCAATTCATGAGGAGGTTGGATGCAATGAGGTGGAGGCGTAGTTCACAGTTCGCCATGGCGGGGATGGCGATCCTGGCGGTGGTGGCATGCGGCGGGAGCTCCGGCGGAGGTGGCGCCAGCCCGGCCACGCTCAACATCGCCTTCCTGCCGAAGGCGGTGAACAATCCGTACTTCGACGTGGCCGCATCCGGAGGCCAGGAGGCAGCCAGTGCCTTGAACGGGCAGTTCAAACAGGTGGGTCCATCGGAGGCGACCGGCGCCGCGCAGATTCCGTTCATCCAGACCCTGACGCAGCAGAATGTCAGTGCGATCGTCGTGTCGGCGGACGACCCCGACGCCATCGCTCCTGCCCTCAAGCAGGCTATGGCAAAGGGCATCAAGGTGGTCGGCTATGACTCATCGCCGGCCAAGGACGCTCGCAACGTCTTCATCAACCAGGCTGACTCCAAAGGTATCGGCGTGGTTCAGGTCCAGATGGTCTGCGATGAAATTCCGGGCTGCGCGGGAGAAATCGCGGTTCTCTCGGCGACGAGCACGGCGACGAACCAGAACGCATGGATTCAAGCCATGAAGGACGAGCTGGCCAGCAACTCCAAATACAGCGGACTGAAGCTGGTCAAAGTCGCGTACGGCAATGACGACCCGCAGATCAGCACGACTGAGGCTCAGGCGCTTCTGACGTCCTACCCAAACCTGAAGGGCATCATCTCGCCGACGACCGTTGGCATCTCAGCGGCTGCCCAGGTTCTGGAGCAAACCGGCAAGGCCGGCAAAGTTCAGCTTACCGGCCTTGGTACGCCGAATCTGATGCGGAAGTACGTCAAGGACGGCACGTGCAAAGAGTTCGCGTTGTGGAATGTCAAAGACCTCGGGTACCTTGCCTACTACACGGCAGCATTGCTGGTACAGGGCAAGATCAAGGGCAATCCGGGCGAAAAGTTCACCGCCGGCCGGCTGGGTGACTACACGATCGACCCCAACGGCGTGGTCCTGCTCGGACCGCCATTCGTTTTCAAGGCCGACAACATCGACCAGTTGAACTTCTAGAAGGATTCGGGCGGGGAGGCACACGCCTCCCCGCTTCTCTCTTGAGGCAAACGATGGAGCGAGTTGCATTCGTGATGAAGGTGAAGACCGGCCAGGAGGCCGAGTACCGTCGGCGCCATGAGTCAGTCTGGCCGGAAATGCTTCGCGCCCTGAAGAGCGCCGGCTGCTCCAACTACTCCATATATATGAAAGGACGGGACTTGTTCGCCTACATGGAGGTCGACGACTTCGAGCGCTTCAAGCGCCAGATGTCGGACGACCGGGACGCGCAGCGTTGGGAGTCACAGATGGCGCCGATTATGGAGCAGGCAATCCAGATCGATACCGGCTTCCACGAGGTGCTGCCGGAGGTCTTTCACCTTGACTGACCAGCGGGTTCTTGAGCGCATCAACCACCTTCGCGTCGAAACGCCCTCCTGGGGCTACGGCAACTCGGGGACCAGGTTCAAGGTGTTTGGGCAGCCGGGCGCCGCACGCACGATCGAGGAGAAGCTGGCCGACGCGGGGATGGTGAACCGCTTGACCGGGATATGTCCGACGGTCGCGCTTCACATCCCCTGGGATCGCGTCGACGACTGGGATGCGCTGTCCCAGATTGCGGCCGGTCACGGTGTGAAGATCGGCGCGATCAATCCCAACCTGTTCCAGGACGACGAATACATGCTGGGCAGCCTGGCCCACCCTTCTGCCGCCGTCCGAAGTCGGGCGATCGACCACGTCCTCGAGTGCATAGAAATCGCCCACAAGGTGGGCTCATCGATCGTGAGCTTGTGGCTCGCGGACGGCACCAACTATCCGGGCCAGGACGATTTGCGTTCACGAGCCAGGCGTATGAGAGATGGCCTGAAGCAGATTTATGCAGCTCTGCCCCCCGGGATTCGTCTGCTGGTCGAATACAAGTTTTTCGAGCCGGGGTTTTATAGCACCGAGCTGCCCGACTGGGGCACCGCTTACGCCAGCTGTATCGACCTGGGCCCGCAGGCTGAAGTCCTGGTCGACACTGGCCACCACGCGCCGGGAGTGAACATCGAGCAGATCGTCGCCCAGCTTCTCGACCGCGCGCGGTTGGGTGGCTTCCATTTCAACGCGCGCAAGTACGCTGACGACGATCTCATCGTCGGATCCTCGAACCCGTTTGAGCTCTTTCTCATCTTCAACGAGCTGGTCGCGGCTGAGGAAGACTCGAACGAGAAGGTTGCCTCGACCGCGCGGAACGTCGCCTACATGATCGATCAGTCGCACAACATCGAGCCGAAGCTGGAAGCGATGGTGCAGTCCGTCATGAACATTCAGACCGCCCACGCCAAAGCCCTGATCGTCGATAGGGCTCGGCTCCGAGAGGCCCAGGCCGAGGGCGATGTGCTGCGAGCGAATCGTGTGCTGGTCGAGGCCTACGAGACTGACGTCCGGCCGGCTCTCGCGGAGGCTAGAAAACAACTTGGCCTCGATCCCGACCCGGTGGCCGCCCTGCGCCGCAGCGGTTATGTCGAGCGCGTGTCGCGCGAGCGGGGAAAGGCAGCCGCCGGCAGCGGCTATCCGGGAGCGTAGGGTGCCGAAGGCAACGCGCTTGCTGGCTGTCGACCTCGGCGCAGAGAGCGGCCGGACCGTGCTCGGCTCGTTCGACGGAGAGCGGCTGGCAGTCGAGGAGGTCAAGCGCTTTCCAAACGGGCCGATCGAAGTTGGAGGCGTCTTGCAGTGGGATGTGCTGCGCCTCTATGCCGACATGCTCGAGGGAGTCCGCGCCGCCGGGCAGGTCGATTCGATGGGAATTGACACGTGGGGCGTCGACTTCGGCTTGCTTGACCGCGCCGGTCACCTTTTGGGCAACCCCGTCCACTACCGAGACCGGCGCACCGAGGGGATGCTCGACGAGGCCTTCCGGAGGGTCGGGCGCCAGGAGATCTACGAGCGAACCGGCGTCCAGTTCATTCCGATCAACACGCTTTACCAGCTGCTGGCCCTGGTTATGTCGCAGGATCCGCAGCTCGAGGCTGCTGATCGCATGCTGACGATGCCGGCTCTACTGGGGTACTGGCTCACTGGCATTGCCGCCGATGAGTTCACCGACGCGACGACCACCCAGTGCTACGACCCGCGGGCAGATGCATGGGCTTCGGGCATGTTGGACAAGCTCGGCATCCCAGTTCGAATCTTTGGCAATGTCGTGCCGCCAGGCACCGTGCTGGGAGTGCCCCGAGCGCAGCTTGGGCTTGCGGTCACGCGGGTAATTGCTCCGGGAACCCACGACACCGCATCGGCGGTGGCAGCCGTTCCTTTCGAGCGGAATGAACATGCGGCCTATATCAGCTCCGGCACATGGTCACTCGTGGGAATCGAGATCCGAGAGCCCCTGATCAATCAGGACGCGCTGGAGGCGAACCTCACCAACGAAGGTGGCGTCGGCGGAACGTTCCGCCTGCTGAAGAACGTCATGGGTCTGTGGTTGCTCCAGGAGTGTCGCCGTGCGTGGGCGGTCAAGGGCGCGGACATGCCATACGAGGATTTGCTCCGTCTGGCGGAGGCTGCCCCGGCGTTTTCGGCGGTCATCGATCCAGACGATGCGCGCCTGCTGCACCCGGGCGATATGCCTGCTCGAATCGCAGAGATTGCAGCTGAAAGCGGGCACCAGTTGCGACTTGATCCAGGTGTGATCGCCCGCTGCATCTTCGAAAGCCTTGCCCTCAAGTACCGCCGGACCCTCGAACAGCTCGAGCGTGTCAGCGGTATGCGCATCCGGACGGTCCATGTGGTCGGCGGCGGCTCGAATAACCGACTTGTGTGCCAGATGACCGCCGATGCATGCGGGCGTCCGGTTGTGGCCGGTCCGGTTGAGGCCACCGCGATCGGGAACCTCCTCGTGCAGGCGATGGCGCTCGGTCTGATCTCGACTCTCGAGCAGGCGCGTGATGTCGCGAGGCGGTCGGTGGCTCTTCAGACGTACGAGCCGCAATCAACAGATGAATGGGATAAAGCAGGTCACACCGCACAAAGGAGTTGGACATGACGACGGAGGGCGAGCTCCGTGAGCAGCTGGTCCGATTTGCGCGCCAGATGATTACAACGGGCCTGGTCCGAGGAACATCGGGAAACATAAGCACGCGGGAGCCGGGAGCAGCGCAGGCCCTGGTCACTCCGTCGGGAGTGGACTACGACACAATGACGCCGGACGCGGTCGTGCTCGTGGATCTGGAAGGGCGACCAGTCAGTCCGGGTTTCAAGCCGTCGGTGGATACGCCTATCCATGTGGCCATCTACCGAGCCCGACCGGATGTCGGCGCGGTCATTCACACGCACTCCCCGTATGCAGCGGCATTCTCGACGCTTGGGCGCGAGATTCCGCCGTTGATCACGGAATCGGCGGGCTATGTGGGCGGCGCCGTGCGTGTAATGCACTACGTCCCGCCAGCGCAGATGGACACCGGCGACGACGTCGCGAAAGGGCTTGGGGGAGATCGCGCGGTTCTCTTGCCGAACCATGGTGTCGTTGCGGTGGGCGAAAACTTGAAGAAAGCCTTTGGCGCCGCGATGGCGGTCGAGGAGAGCGCGCACGTCGCCTACATCGCTCTGCAGCTTGGACAGCCGCACCTGGTGCCCGACGCCGAGGTGGCTCGAATGAACGACTTCATCCACCACAAGTACGGGCAGCGCTGATGGCGAACAGAGATGGCTGGCGCGAGCTTACTTTCAGTGGCCGGTCGGCGGTCGTGACCGGGGCGGCGAGAGGGATCGGTCGCGCAGTCGCATATCGACTCGCGGGACTGGGTGCCAGGACCGTGATCTGGGACCTCGACGGTGAGGTCGCAGAGCAGACCGCAGGCGAATTGCGCGATCTATTGGCATCGCAAGACCGCTCCAACCGGCTCGAGTGGAAGCAAGTCGACATCACCGACCCGGCTGGGGTATCGGCCTCGATGGAAGAGGCCGCCTCACGAGACGATCTCGATGTCCTGGTCAACAACGCCGGGACAACTAGCGTCCAACAAACGGAGACCATGCCATTGGACGTCTGGGAGCGAACCCTTCGCATCAACTTGAGCGGGACGTTCTACTGCTGCCGCGCCGCCATCCCTTACTTGAAGAGGAAACCTGGATCAGCCATCGTGAACATCTCGTCCAGCTCCGCCCTGGTTGGCGGGGGCGGCGGCGGACACTACGCAGCGTCGAAGGCCGGCATCGATGGACTTACCCGGCACCTGGCTCGCGAGCTTGCGCCCGGAGTCAGGGTGAATTCCGTTCAGCCCCGAACCATCGATACGGAACTATTCCGGGCCCGATATGCGCACGCGCCGTTGGAGCAGGAAAAGATCCTCAACCAGATCCCGTTGCGGCGAGTCGGACAACCCGAAGACATCGCAGATGCAGTCGCGTTTCTGGCCTCTGACTGGGCGGCCTACATCACTGGCCAGATTCTGCTCATCGACGGAGGCCGTACGTATCAATGAGCTCGATCCGGGCCGAATCGTGTAGTAGTTCGTGTAGTAATCCAGGGCAGTCGAGCATGGCACGACGACTGGTGCTTTCTCGGAAGTCTGGCTGGCTGAACAACTCCGGCGTAAGGGCCACACAGTCTTCGTCGGGTGACGTCGGTACGGCCATCCACGCCGGGCATCTGAACTCTGTCCCTTAGCCGCTAGTCGTCCAGGCTCCCCATGCTTAAGTTGACGACCGTTCCAGTCATCCCGCTCGCCTGGTCGGAAGCCATAAAGACCGCCACGTTAGCCATCTCCGCGAGTGTCGAAAGCCGCCGCGTGTGAGTCCTGCTTGCGAGCAATTCTTGGAACTGTTCCCAGGTCACTCCCGATGCCTTGGCGTAAGCCCCGAAGCTTTCCTTGATCCTGCTTGTCTCCGGCATCCCCTGTGGTCGCAGACCGACCACGCGAATGCCGTGAGGTGCGAGCTCTGCAGACAGATCCCGAGTGAGTGCCTCCACGGCGGCCATCGCCGGTCCCCCACCCCCCACAAAAGGGGTGCCTGTCCGCGAAAGGGTTGCGGTGACGGTTATGATCACCCCCGATCCGTTCGCGACCATACGCCGGGCTGCCAGGCGTGCGGTCAGAAAGTACGACCTCGTGTAGGTCGCAATCGGCAGGGAGAACTGCTCGACATCCAGCTCAACCAGGGGCACGCGAATCTTCGGGGTTGGGATGCCGATGGCGTTGAAAGAAATGTCGACGCGGCCCGCCTTATC
>MNES01000043.1 GCA_001917815.1 Chloroflexi bacterium 13_1_40CM_65_17
ATCCACCGCGCGGGTGACGTGATCCCCGAGATCGTCAGCGTCAAGGAGCCGAAGCAAGGCTGGCGCATGCCCGCCAAGTGCCCGGTGTGTGGGGGAGAGGTGGTGCGCGAGGAGCCATACATCGCGCACCGCTGCATCAACCCGTTCTGCGCCGCGCAGCGGCTTGAGCGCCTGCGGCATTTCGCGAGCCGCGGCGCGCTCAACATCGAAGGCCTCGGCTACGCGACGATCAACCAGCTCATCGAGCGGAAGATGGTCGAGGACCCGAGCGATCTGTATCGCCTCACGAAGGAGCAGGCGGTCCAGCTCGAGGGCTTCGCCGACAAGTCGGCGGCGAATCTCATCAAGCGCCTCGGGGACAGCAAGCGCCCGCAGCTCGGCCGGTTCCTCTACTCGCTCGGCATCCCACAGGTGGGGGAGGCCACTGCGGAGCTGCTCGCGGCTGAGTTCGGGACGATCGAGAAGCTGCGCTCGGCGACCGAAGAGCAGCTGCATGCGGTGGAGGGCGTCGGCCCGAGCATGGCGCACGAGGTGCGGATGTATTTCGACGGTCACGGGGGCGAGCTGGTGGGGCGGCTGCTCAAAGCCGGCGTGGAGCCACAGGCGGTCGAGGCTCCGGGTGACGGTCCCTTCACGGGCAAGACATTTGTCTTCACGGGGACGTTGGAGACGATGGGCCGGCCCGACGCCGAGGCGCTGGTGCGCGGGCTCGGCGGAAAGCCGGCGTCGAGCGTCAGCTCGAAGACCGACTACGTGGTCGCGGGGCCTGGCGCGGGTTCGAAGCTGGAAAAGGCGCAGAAGCTGAAGCTCAACATCCTCGACGAGCAGCAATTCCTGGAACTGATCCGGGAGTGAGGTACCTCCCCACCCCGTGGGGAGGTCGGCTGGCGCGCAGCGCCAGCCGGGTGGGGAGATCCGAGCTTGATTAGGCGCACCCACACGCTGACGCTGGGCGGCCTCGCCTGGCGCCAGATGCGCGGCCGGTGGACGTCGTTCGTGCCGACCGCGCTGGGACTGGCCGTGGCCCTCGCGCTGGCGTCCGCGGTCACGCTCACGCAGTCGCGAACCGAGGAGGCGAGCCTGGACCAGACCGTGAACAGCCTCGGCTCGCGCGGTTTGATCACCGTCCGTCTCACGGGAGTCCAGCAGATCACTGCGTTCAACCAGTTCACGCGCGATGTCAAGACCTCGACCCAAAACGTGAACGGCCTGGTGGCGGAACGATCGGTTCTTCTCTACTCCGGCACCTACGTTCCGCAAACGATCAACGGCGTCAACATCGAGAAGATCGATCCAGCATTCGTGCGCGACCTGATACCGCTGGAGATCGGGGTCCTCGACGACCTGCCGGCGCATGTGATGCTGATCGCGGGTTCGTGGCCGGCGACCGGCAGGATCGGCGAAACCGTCGAGGTCACGGTGCCAGAGGATGCCGCGCGGTCCGCACATGTCAAGCTCGGCGACCGCGAATGCATGAAGGTGGTGGGCGGCAACTATGTCGTCTGCATCCACGTCGCGGGCATATGGCGTGCCCTCAATACGAAGGACGCCTACTGGGGTCCAGAGCAGTCGGTCCCGATCGCAGCCTTCACCGACGTCCCCACTTACTTCAGCGTCCTCAACGGCGAAGGCGCCCTCGATGGCCAGCTGCAGCTGGTGTCAGTGGCCACCGCAACGCTCTCGCCCGACAAAAACACCATTCGCAGGTTGGGTGCGCAGGCATCGCTGAACGGCCTCAGGCGGCTGCACGGGCAGCTTGGTGCGCGGCGCGCGGACGAGGTGGTGATAAGCGAGCTCGAAGCCGCACTGAACGACTACATCAACCAGGTGTCGGTGGCCGCATTCGCGGTGCAGCTGGTGGCGATCCAGCTGCTGCTGGTCGCCCTGTACTGTGTCTGGTTCCTGGCCGGTAATCTCCTGTCACAGCAGCGGCAGGTGATCGCAGTGTGGCGTTCGCGTGGCTGGTCGTGGCGTGGGGTGTCCATCCTGCTGTTCATCGAGCTCGGCGTCGCGGCTTTGATCGCGGCGCCGATCGGGCTCATCGCCGGCTGGCTGGCGTCGGAGTGGGCCGCGCGCTTTCAATATCGCGGCCAGGTCGTGCCGCCGTTCCATTTCGATCTGGCGCGACTTGGCGCGCCGATCGCCGCTGTACTGCTGGTCGAGCTGCTGCTCCTGGCGGCACAGTCAGTGCTTGCGTCCCGCCATGGCGTGCTGCGGGCTCGCGCTGCAGCGTCACGGCCACCGGTCTCGTGGTGGCAGAGGCGTTATGTCGACGTGGTGCTCGCGCTGCTCGCGCTGCCGCTGCTGGCCCAGCTCCGCGTGCTAGGTAGCGCGTCGGTGCGCGCTGCAGGGGCTGCGGACAGCCCGGTCAACCTCGTGCTGCCAGGCATCGCGATGGCGTTCATCGCGATCGCCGCGGTGCGCTTGCTGCCCCTGGCCGCGCTCGGGCTGGGCCGGCTGCGCCGCAGCGTCGCCGCACGCCTGGCTTTCATGCAGCTGCGTCGCGCGCACAGCCAGCATGTTGGGCTTGCGATGCTGCTGATGCTGGCGGTGGCGGTTAGCGACGCACGCGCAACTTTCGGTGGCGCCGTGACCGTCCTGCCGGATGCCATCCCCATCAAGGGGTCTGCTGCTCGGAGCTCGGTCTTTCGGGGCGACGCTCGGGTCGCAGACGAAGACGTGCCGATCATCGCCGTCGACCCATACACGTTCACACCCGCGATGTACACGCGCGACGACCTCGCCGGTTCACCGCTACCGGGCCTGGTCCAGCAGCTGGCCACCAAGGAGACGGGCGGCTTGCTGCTGGCACCGACCGCCAAGACGCTGTCGCTCTGGGTTCATGGCAGCGGCACGGGCGGCTCGCTGAGCGCGCATCTGACGGATTCGGACGGCAGACCGGTCCACGCGGATTTCGGGTCGCTCGATTTCAGTGGGTGGAAGCAGTTCAGCGCGCCGCTTCTCGCGGACGCGGGGACGATTCGGCCGCCGCTTCGCTTTCGTGACGTGGCCATCTCACGCGTCACGGCGGCCGGCGACGTTGCCGTGAGCGCGCTTGCCGTGGACGGAACTGTGATCGAGACGTTCGCGCAAATGATCGAAGGCCTTGAAGACCGGCAGTTCCCGGGTTTCTGGTGGCGAACGGACTCCGACTCGGGCTCGATGGCGGACTATGTGCAGCCATCGGCGGCCGTTCCCCGCAACGGCTCTCGGACCGCGAGCTTTCGAGTGGTTCCTGCGGCGATTCCCACCTACCTGCGCCCCGGACAGGTGGAGCAGGCGCTGCCGGGCTTCGCCACCGCGCTCACGGGCCTGATCCCGGCGCTGGTGCCCGCGCAGATGCTGAGCCGCCTCGGCCTGTCGCTAGGACAGACAGCCCAGATACAGGTTGGCAACGTCGCCATGACGGTGCTGCTGATAGGTGTAGCCGACCACTTCCCGACCATGTACCCCGAGGAGGGCGATTTCATGGTCCTCGACCGCGATCCTCTTCTCGTCGGGCTGTCGTTTGGGCGGCATCAGCGCCCATGGACCAACGAGATCTGGGTGCGCGCTGCGTCAGGCGGCGCCGACCCTGCGGCGGCGTCGCTCAAAGCGGCGCCAGGGGTCGTGCAGGTCTACGACCGCCGCGCTGTCGAAACTGCAGCCACCCGGTCCCCGGCGCAGCTCGAGCTCGCGTCAAATCTCTTGCTTGGATTCGCGGCGGCGAGCGCGCTCGCGTTGCTCGCCTTTGCGCTGCACTTCCTGGTCATCGCTCGCGCGAGGCTTGTCGATTACGCGGTGCTCGAGGCCAACGGCATGTCGCCGGCGATGGTGCAAAGGAGCATGGTGGTGGAGCAGTCCGTGCTACTTGCGTTCAGCGCTCTAATGGGCTTTTTGCTGGGGCTTTTGGTTTCGTTCGTTGTGCTGCCTGTGCTGCAGTTGAGCAGCTCGGCGCCGGACAACGTTCCGCAGACTATCGTGACCTTCAACCCGGGCGCGCTGGCTTTGGTCCTCGGCGTGGTGATCGTGGGCGCGCTCGCTGCAGGTCTTGCCATCGCTGCCAGCGAGCGACCCGAGGTCATGTCCGAGCTGAGGTCACTGGGATGAAGGCGATCGAATGCGCCGGGCTCGTGCACATCTACAAGACGGCGGATCTCGAGGTGTTCGCGCTGCAGGGGCTCGACATGACCGTAGAGGACGGCGAGGTCGTCGCGATCGTCGGCGCGAGCGGTAGCGGCAAGACGACGCTGATGAACGTCCTCGCGGGCGTGCAGGTACCGAGCGCCGGGCAGGCGCGCGTCGCCGGCTGGGACCTGGGATCGCTTTCGGATGGGACGCGCGACAGGTATCGCCGCGACGTCATCGGCTACGTGTGGCAGAGCGCGACTTTGAACCTCACCGCGGAGCTCACCGCGGTAGAGAACCTGCAGCTGCCTTTGCTCGTTGCGGGCAAGTCATGGGCCGAGCGGAAGACGCGTGCGGAGGAGCTCCTCGAGGCGTTCGAGATCTCGAATCTTCGAAACCACCTCCCCGCGCAGATGTCAGGCGGCGAGCAGCAGCGACTTGCGCTTGGAGTCGCCGTCGCCAACCGGCCACGAGTTCTGCTGGCCGATGAGCCAACCGCGGAGCTCGACCGGGTGTCGGCGCGGCAGGTGCTGGAGGACATCCGAGCGCTGCGGGAGCGCGAGGGCACAACGGTTGTCATGGTCACGCATGACCACGAAGTCGAGCAACACGTCGATCGCGTCCTACGGATAAGAGATGGCCGCACGTCGACCGAGTCTCGGGCCGACACGGGCGAGCTGGTGATCCTCGACCCAGCGGGCCGCCTGCAGCTGCCGAAGTCGGTCTTGAAGGCGTCGCAGCTCGGGTCGCGGGTGCGCGTGCGCGCCGAGAAGGGTCGGGTCGTGATCGAGCCGCCGGAGGGCGAATGATCAGCCTGCAAGGGGTCGAGCGCCGCTTCAGAGTGGGGGAGGCATCGGTGGCAGCTCTGCGCGGAGCGGACCTCGTGGTGGCGGAGGGCGAGATGGCCGCGCTCGTGGGACCTTCGGGCTCGGGCAAGACCACGCTGCTGGGCATCATCGGTGGCCTCGACCGGCCAGACGCCGGCTCCGTACATGTCGGCGGGGTCGATGTGGCGAAGCTCGAAGGAAATGCCTTGGCCGACTACCGTCTGCGCTCGGTGGGATTCGTTTTCCAGGCGCCGGGCCTGGTGCCGTTGATGAGCGCGCTGGAGAACATCGCGCTGCCGCTGCAGCTCATGGGCCGCGAACCCGCGGACGCCGACGAGGTCGCACTTGATGCCCTGGAGCTCGTCGGGCTCGAGCGGCGGGCGCGGCACCGCGCTTACGAGCTTTCTGGTGGCGAGCAGCAGCGGGTCGCGCTGGCGCGGGCGCTGGCAAAGCGGCCACGAGTCCTGCTTGCCGACGAGCCGACCGGGCAGCTCGACAGCGAGACGTCGGCGGCGATCGTCGAGCTCATGGTGTCGATTCGCGGCCAGACCACGATCCTCATCGCGACGCATGACGAGGCCGTGGCCGCGCGAGCCGACCGCGTGATCAACATAGAGGACGGCAAACTGCTGTAATCGCCTCCCCGCTCGCGGGGAGGTCGGCGCGCAGCGCCGGGTGGGGAGAATCGAGTTTCAACTAGCGGCCAATTAAGCTAGTTCGCGTGCCGCTCACACGCGCGCAGGTCCGCCACGTCGCGCAGCTGGCGCGAATCGGCCTCGAGCCCGGCGACGAGGAGTTCTACGCCGAGCAGCTGAGCGGCATCCTCGAGCACATCGACCGGCTGCAGGAAGTCGACACCGACGCGATCCCGCCCACCGCGCAGGTGGTCGAGGTCACGAACCCGCTTCGAGAGGACGTGCCGCGTCCCGGACTTACTCAGGAAGAAGCGCTCGCCAACGCGCCGGCAGCGGTCAACGGATTCTTCCGCGTGCCCTCGATTCAAGAAGAAGCATGAGCGAGCTCACAGAGCTCACCATCGCCGAGGCGGCGCGCCTGCTGCGCCTGCATTCCAT
This sequence comes from Chloroflexi bacterium 13_1_40CM_65_17, assembly GCA_001917815.1. Lineage (GTDB taxonomy): Bacteria > Chloroflexota > Dormibacteria > Dormibacterales > Dormibacteraceae > UBA10449. Next base: position 6,008 of record MNES01000043.1, read on the forward strand.
CTCCGCGACGGAGCTGGTGACCGCCCATGTTGAGCGCATCGACCATGTGGACCATCTCGTCAAGGCCTTCCTTCGCTTCACGCCTGAGCTGTACGAGAGGCAGGCCGATGACGCGGATGAAAAGTTGAAGCGCGGCGAAGGAGGCCCGCTGACCGGGATCCCGCTGGCGGTTAAGGACGTGCTGTGCGTGAAGGGTGTGGAGACGACGGCCGGTTCTCAGATCCTCCGGGGATTCAAGCCGCCCTACACCAGCACGGCAGTGGCGCGGCTGTTCGAGGCGGGCGCGGTGATGCTGGGCGTGACCAACTGCGATGAGTTCGCGATGGGGAGCTCGACCGAGAACTCCGGCTACTTCCCGACGCACAACCCATGGGACCTCGACCGCGTCCCGGGCGGGAGCTCCGGCGGCAGCGCGGCCGCGGTCGCTGCCGGCGAGGCGATGATCTCGTTGGGCACCGACACCGGCGGCTCGATCCGCCAACCGGCGGCGGTGTGCGGGGTCGTGGGTATGAAGCCGACGTACGGCCGCGTCAGCCGGTACGGGCTCATCGCGTTCGCCTCCAGCCTCGACCAGATCGGACCGTTTGCGCGCTCGGTCGAAGATGCCGCGCTGGTGCTCGAGGCGATGGCAGGCCACGACCCGCTCGACGCCACATGCTCGGACCGCCCCAACGACGTGCGCAGGGATTTCGACAAGGGCGTCAAGGGCATGCGGCTGGGCGTTCCGTACGAATACACGCAGGTCGAAGGGATGGAACGCGGTGTGAAAGATGCGATCGACGCTGCGATCAAAACCCTGGAGCAAGCGGGCGCGGAAATAGTAGACGTGAAGCTTCCGCACACTGACTACGGGCTGGCCGCGTACTACATCATCGCCCCGGCCGAGTGCTCGTCGAACCTCGCGAGGTTCGACGGCGTGAAGTACGGCCTGTCGGTGCAGGACGTCGACAACATCACCGAGATGTACATGCGAACGCGCCGGCAGGGGTTTGGCACCGAGGTCCGGCGCCGCATCATGCTCGGCACTTACGCGCTTTCCAGCGGCTATTACGACGCCTACTACCTCAAAGCCCAGAAGGTGCGCACGCTGATCAAGCGCGATTTCGACGATGCGTTCAGCAAGTGCGACGCCATAGTCAGCGCCACGTCGCCGGTGGTCGCCTTCCCGATCGGCTCTCGTACAGAGGACCCGCTGTCCATGTACCTCTGCGACGTGCTCACGCTGGGCGGCAACCTCGCGGGCCTTCCTGGCATCAGCCTGCCGTGTGGAACTTCCCAGGGACTGCCCGTGGGGCTGCAGGTGCTGGCGCCGCAGTGGCGTGAGGACGTGGCGCTGCGAGTCGCGCGGGCATACGAGGTGGCGAGCGGCGTGAAGGCCGAGGTGGCAGCTGTTGGATAGCTCGGATCTCCCCACCCGCGCTTTTACCCCGCCAAGTCTGTGACTTCGCGGGGGCCCCTAAGAGCGCGCGACCTCCCCGCGGGGCGGGGAGGTGAAAACTGGGAGGTCGTGATCGGCATGGAGATCCACGTGCAGCCGCGCACGCGCACCAAGATGTTCTGCGGCTGCGCAGTCGGGCAGCTCGGAGATCCGCCCAACTCGAAC
>MNES01000086.1 GCA_001917815.1 Chloroflexi bacterium 13_1_40CM_65_17
TCCTGTCCTTTCAGCACCTTCTGGCAAAGATCCGGGACCACGTGGCTCATCGCGAGCTTGACGTTGCCGCTCATGACGTCGTGGTCGCGCAGCGCGCGCCGCTCGCCGACGCCGACGCAGTTGAAAGGACGCACGATCGTGTACGGAAGGTGGTACTGCTCCTGGGCGCCCCTGGCAAAAAACTCCGCGGCCAGCTTTTGAAAGCCATACGTGGATCTGGGCGGCGGGCTCTTGAGCTCGGCGCCCTCAGGAGTGGGGAAGATGTCAGCCGCCTCGAAGACCATGCTGCTCGAGATCACGGTGATCCTCTCGACGCGGCCGCTGCGTTGTCCGGCGACCGCGGCGTCAAACGTGGCGGCGCAGATGCGTTCGTTCTCGGCCAGCAGGTCGTAGGCGAACTCGTGGAAGTACGAGATTCCGCCAATCATGGCGGCGCCGGCCACGACCTGATCGCAGTCCATGGCCAGCTCGGTGAGGAGCTTCGCGTCCTTGGCGTCTCCCTCGACCAGCCGGTATAGAGGGTCGTCATCGTGGCCGCGTCGAACGGGGCCGTACTTGCTGAAGTTGTCTACACCCACGACGTGGTGGCCGGCTTGCAGCAGCTCGGCGACCAGATAGCCGCAGATGAATCCGGCGGAGCCGGTGACGAGGACCTTCAGAGCCGGATTGGCCCGGTGATGCCCCAGACGTCGACCACCTCGCGACCTTTGAGGTCGAGCTTCTTGTACGTGCGGTGGGGGGCGGCGATGACGAGCACGTCCGATTCCGCCAACGCGCGATCGAGCGGCACGAACGACTCGTCATGGATGAAGGGGTCCGTGCAGAGGACGCGCGCGCCCTTGAATGCGGCCAGCTTGCGCAGCTTGTAGCTCAAGGAGGCACGTGGATCATCTGATTCGCCTTTGAAGGCCATGCCGAGAATCCCCAGCGTCCTGCCGGCGAGCGGCCGGCGGGTGTCGAGGCTGTCGACGATGTAGTTGGGCAAACCCTCGTTGATCTGCATCGCGGCTTGGCCCATCGGAAAACGGTCAGGCGTGAATGCCGAGAGCTGCATCGTGTCCTTCAGCAAGCACGGCCCCGCAGCGAAGCCCGGGCCAGGCAGGTCGGCCGCGCGTGGGTAATCCTGCCGGACCGCGTTCAGCACGCGGTCGTAGTCGACGCCGGAACGATGAGCGATCTGGAAGAACTGGTTGGCGATCGCGAACTTCATGTAGCGCCAGGTGTTGGTCAGCAGCTTCGCCAGCTCAGCCTCGAGTGGCGTTGTCCGCACGACCTTGACCTCCATGGGGGCAAACAGCCCGCGCGCTTTTTCGAACGCCGCGTCGGAGGAGACTCCAATCAGCTGAGGCAGGCTGCGAATCTCTTCGAGGGCGTGACCCTCGGCGATGCGCTCCGGACAGAAGGCGACATCGGCGTCGATGCCGGCGGCGCGGATTCGCCTCTCCACCGCCTGCGTCGTGCCTGGGAAGACAGTCGAGCGCAGCACCACGAGGCAACCATCGTGCAGGTGCGGGATGAGCTCGTCCAGCACGCGGTCGAACACCTGGACCGAAGGGTTCATGAACTCGTCGATCGGGGTGCCGATGACGAGGATCACGGTATTGGTCCGCTCGAGCAGGCTGGGGTTGGCGGCGAGCTCGAGACGGCCGGTCGGCAACAGCTTTCTCAGCAGCTCCTCGGCGCCGTTCTCGAGGAACGGGACGCTGCCGGATCGGACCTGCTCGACCTTGGCGGCGTCGATGTCATCGATGCCCACGCGGTAGCCGCATTCCGCGAGTGACAGCGCGAGGGGCAGGCCGACATGACCGCATCCGCCAACGACGACTACGTCTAAAGGATCCATGGCCGCCAAATTATGATGGCTTGACCAGGTGCTCTCAGGCCAACTTTGAGCCGACCCCAAACGAGAAAACGCTCCGGACGAGATGCGTCCGGACCCTCGGTCCTCCTTGATGTGCGCCCACTGCAGGGACCGAGCGCCAAACGGGGGGTTGGTTCTTATGCTTCCGGCCTCCTTCACGGCCTCATCGAAGAGGGCTTCGACCGAAACCTCACGCTTCTGCTCGACTCCGACCTGCCCGTGCCGCCTCTGCCCGTCGCCGAGTACCGGCTTTTTGGGATCCGACCTCGCCCGAATCACCCCCGATATCTACCACGCGATCGACCTCAGGCTGCCCGGACGGTCTCCGGTGCCGCTGATCGTGACGCTCCACGACCTCATCCCGTGGGCATGGGGCGGCTCGAAGATGCGTGGCGAGCGGCTCCGCTTCTGGCTCGGGCGGCGCCTGCTGAGGCGCGCAGACCTGGTTCTGGCGGTGTCGCAGTCGACGGCTGACGACGCCGTCCGGCTGAGTCGGGTCGACCCCAAGCGCATCAGAGTCGTGCCCGAGGCGGCCGGGGACGAGTTCAAGCCGCGACCGGGAGCCCCCGATCGTGTGCTCCGGCGCTGGGGGTTGAAGTCTGGCTACCTGCTGTTCGTCGGCGCCCTGGACGCGAGGAAGGACCCGGTCTCGCTGGTCCGCGCCTGGCGCACAGCGACCAAGGTGCTCCCCGAGCTCGAGCTCGTGATCGTCGGTGATCCCGGCCGCCAGGCCCCTCGCAGCATGGGCGGTGCCCACATGCTCGGCCTCGTCGACGATCCCGAGCTCGCGGACCTCTATGCCGCAGCCAGCTGCCTGTTGTTCCCCAGCCGCTATGAGGGCTTTGGGCTGCCGTGCCTCGAGGCTATGGCGTGCGGGTGCCCTGTCGCGGCGTTCCGGAACTCGAGTGTTCCCGAGGTGGTCGACGATGCCGGCGTGCTGGTACCGGATGGCGATGCAGATGCGCTCGGGCGCGCCGCGGCCGCCCTTTCTCAAGACCCCGACCGCGCCCGCCGCTCCGGGCTCGAGAGAGCCAAGGCGTTCGGCTGGCGCAAGGCTGCTCGCCAGACCATCGCAGGCTACGAGTCTCTTCTTGGCCAGGGCGCCCGGCTGAGATAATCGGCCGGCTGTGTCCAGGGTCGCGGTCATCGGCGCGGGTTACGTCGGTCTAACGACGGGCGCGTGCCTTGCCGACCTCGGCAACAACGTGATCGTCGTCGACATCAACCGCGAGAAGGTCTCCCAGCTCCAGCGCGGCCGCGTGCCTTTCTACGAGCCCGGTCTGAACGAGCTGGTCGAACGCAACGTCAAGGCTCGACGGCTCACATTCACGACTTCATATGACGAGGCCGTGCCGGGAGCGGAGTACGCGATCATCGCCGTCAGCACGCCGGAGGGTGAGGGCGGCGAGGCGGATCTTTCGTTCGTTGAGTCAGCAGCCAGCTCGATCGCCGACGCGATGGATGGTCCGCTCGTCGTGGTCAATAAATCAACGGTGCCGCCGCTTACCGGCGACATGGTGTCCCGCGTGCTCGGCAGTCGCAACTCGAAGCACAGGGCCGACGTCGTGTCCAACCCCGAGTTCCTCCGCGAGGGATCCGCCATCCAGGACTTCATGCATCCCGACCGCGTGGTGATCGGGAGCCACGACCGCGCCGCGGCGGAGAAGGTAGCCCTGCTCTACGAGCCGCTGGACGCCCACATCCTGATCACGCCGAACATCTACACCGCGGAGATGGTCAAGTACGCGTCGAACGCGTTCCTCGCCGCGCGCATCTCGTTCATCAACGAGATCGCTCGCATCAGCGAGCGCGTGGGTGCCGACGCGAAGCTCGTCGCCGAGGGGATGGGACTCGACAAGCGCATCGGGCCGAGCTACCTGGATGTTGGCCTGGGCTATGGTGGTTCCTGTTTTCCAAAAGATGTGAAAGCGCTTGCCGCGCTGGCCGAGCGATTCGATTACCACCCCGAGCTGCTCCACGCCGTGATGGACATCAACCGCGACCAGAGGATGCTCGTCATCGACAAGCTGCGCGACTGCCTCGAGGAGCTCAACGATCGCGTCATCGGGCTGCTCGGACTCGCGTTCAAGCCCAATACCGACGACCTCCGTGAAGCGCCGAGCCTCGACATCGCGAGGGTTCTGCTCGCGGCGGGCGCCCAGGTTCGCGCCTACGACCCTGCGGCTATGGAAGGCGCGCGTGTCAGGCTGCCCGACGTCGAGTACAGCCGTGATGCGTATGGACTCGCCGATGGCGCGGACGCGTTGGTTGTGGTCACCGAATGGAACGAGTTCCGCCAGCTCGACCTCGGCCGGGTCAAGGCGTCGATGCGCCGTCCGGTGATCGTCGACGGGCGCAACATCTATGACCCGGAGCACATGCGCGGACTCGGCTTCACCTACCGAGGTATAGGCCGCGACTAACAACAAAGAGCGTGCGGTTGTCTCAGGGGGCGCGGGATTCATCGGCTCACACCTGTGTGAAGCCCTGCTCGCGCGCGGCACGCGCGTGCTGTCGCTCGACAACTTCATCACCGGCTCGCGCGACAACCTCAGCATGCTCGGGGAGAATCCCGACTTCGAGTTTCGCCAGGCGAACGTCAACGAGCACGTCGCCGTCGACGGCGACGTCCGTTACGTCCTCCATTTCGCGTCTCCGGCATCGCCCCCGCAGTACGACGCGAACCCCATCCACACCCTCAAGGTCGGCACGCTGGGAACGATGAACATGCTGGGTCTTGCGCGGGCCAAGAACGCCACGTTCCTGCTCGCCTCCACGTCCGAGGTTTACGGCGATCCGCTTGTCCATCCGCAGCCCGAGACCTACTGGGGCAATGTCAACCCGATCGGTCCCCGCGGCTGCTACGACGAGGCGAAACGCTGCGCGGAGGCGTTCGCGATGGCCTACCACCGGGCGCACGGCGTCGACACCCGAATCATCCGGATCTTCAACACGCATGGCCCGCGCATGCAGGTGCTGGACGGGCGGGCGGTGCCGAACTTCATGGCCCAGGCAATTCGCGGCCAGCCGTTGACGGTTTATGGCGACGGCTCCCAGACGCGCAGCCTCTGCTACGTCTCGGACCTGGTGCGCGGCGTGCTGGCTGTTTTGGAGAAGGGCGACGACATGCCTGTCAACCTCGGCAACCCAGAGGAGGTGACTGTGCTGGAGCTGGCCCAGATCATCGTCCGCTTGGCCGGATCGAGCAGCGCGATCGAGTTTCGCCCGCTGCCGGTCGACGACCCCAAGCAGCGCCGGCCGGACATCGCCCGCGCCCGCAAGCTGCTGGAATGGCAGCCGGAGGTCCCGCTGGAGGATGGGCTCGCCCGCACACTGGAATACTTCCGGCGAGTTGTATGAGCGTTAATGACGAGGACATACGGCGGCTGATCCGAGACGTTCCCGACTTCCCGCAGCCGGGCATCATCTTCAAGGACATCACCCCACTGCTAGCAGACAAGGTGATGTTCAGGGGTCTGGTCGAGAAGGTTTGCAGTCATTGGACAGAGCGACCGCCGGACATCGTGACTGCCATCGAAGCGCGAGGTTTCATTCCGGGCGGCGCTGTTGCCCTGGGGCTCGGGGCCGGCTTCGTGCCGATCCGCAAGCCAGGCAAGCTGCCGTGGAAGACAGTCAGCCAGGACTATCAGCTCGAGTACGGCACCGATCAGCTCCAGATCCACGAAGACGCCGTAAAACCCGGTCAGACCGTGCTGATCGTGGATGATGTGCTTGCCACCGGTGGCACAGCCGCAGCCGCCACCGAGCTTATCCGCAAGCTCGGCGGCATCGTGCTCGGCGTGCACGTCCTCATCGAGCTGAGCTTTCTCGAGGGGCGGGGGCGATTGCATGGGATCGAGGTTGTCAGTGAGCTCGTTTACTGAGGAGAAGGAACGGTTTTGAAGGTCAGCGCGAAAGGCCATGACGTGAAGGACCTGAAGCTCGCCGCCGAGGGTCAGGACCTGATCGACTGGGCCGCCCGAGAGATGCCGGTGCTCACACTCATCCGGCAGCGCTTTCTCAAGGAACAGCCTCTGAAAGGACAGAAGATCGCGGCTTGTCTACATGTCACCAGCGAGACCGCCAACCTCATGCTCACTTTGAAAGCCGGAGGCGCGGACGTCGCCCTGTGCGCGTCCAACCCGCTGTCGACCAACGACGCCGTCGCCGCCGCGCTGGCCGCCCAGCACGGCATCAAGACCTACGCGATCCGTGGCGAAGACAACGACACCTACTACCAGCACATCGAGGCCGCCCTCGACCACCACCCGGCACTGACGATGGACGACGGCGCCGACCTGGTTTCCGTCCTCCACAAGTCGCGGCAGGACCAGATACCGGAGGTGATCGGCGGCACCGAAGAGACCACCACTGGCGTGATCAGGCTTCGCGCCATGGCGGATCGCGGCGTCCTTCGCTACCCGATCGTCGCCGTCAACGAGGCCGATACGAAGCACATGTTCGACAACCGATATGGGACCGGGCAGTCGACCATCGACGGTATCATCCGCTCGACCAACGTCCTGCTCGCCGGCAAGACCTTCGTCATCGCCGGCTACGGGTGGGTCGGGCGAGGCCTGGCCTCGAGGGCCAAGGGCCACGGCGCGGACGTCGTCATCACAGAGGTGGATTCGGTGAAGGCCCTCGAGGCGGCGATGGACGGCTTTCGCGTGCTGAAGATGGACGAGGCCGCGCGCGAGGGGGACATCTTCGTCACCGTCACCGGCGACGTCAATGTCCTCGATCGCCAGCACTTCGAGGCGATGAAGGACGGCGCGATCCTGGCCAACTCGGGCCACTTCAACTCCGAGATAAACCTCAAGGCGCTCGACGAGATGGCCACCGGCGTGCGCCAGGTGCGATCCTCCGTGCAGGAATACAAGCTGCGCGACGGCCGGCGGCTCCACCTGCTGGCCGAGGGACGGCTGATCAACCTGGCCGCTGCGGAGGGGCACCCGGCCGCGGTCATGGACATGAGCTTCGCCAACCAGGCACTCTGCGCCGAGTACATAGCCGATAACGCGAGCAAGCTCGAGCGGCGCGTGTACGACGTGCCCGAGGACATCGACAAAGAGGTCGCTCGGCTCAAGCTCAAGGCGATGGGGATCGCGATCGACACGCTGACCGAGGAGCAGAAGCGGTACCTCTCCTCCTGGGAAGAGGGGACCTAGCCATCTTCGGGCCCGCTCGGCGCACGTGGGTGCTGGGCGGGGGCGGCGCTCGCGGCGCCGCCCAGGTTGGGGTGCTCCAGGGGCTGTTCGAGGCCGGAGTGGACCCTCCGGTCGCGGTGGTCGGCGTGAGCGTCGGCGCTTTGAACGGCAGCTGCATCGCCGCCTATCCCTCGCAGGCCGGCGTGATGATGCTGCGCGAGCTGTGGATGTCGCGGCAGGCGGTCGAGGTCTTCCACGCGCATCCGCTGGGAGTCATCCTCTCGGGCCTCCGCCGCGGTCAGGTCAGCGCGCTTCCGCAGGACAACGTCCGCCGCCTGGTCGAGCGGGCGCAATCTCTGACCGGCATCACCACGTTCGAGCAGATGCGAATCCCGCTGACGATCGTGGCCACCGACCTCAACGCCGGCAAGCCCGCCGTCTTTCGCGCGGGGACGCTGACGCCCGCCCTGCTTGCCTCGACCGCCATCCCAGGCGTCTTTCCGTCGGTCAAGATCGACGGGCGCGAGCACATGGATGGAGGGATCGTCGACAACACCCCGCTCGACGTCGCGATCGAGGACGGAGCGAAGGAGATTCTCGCCATCAGCCTCATGGCGGGCGGTGAGAATGAGCAAGCGCCCACCACCTGGTCGGAGCTGATCGCCCGGACCCTGCAGCTCTCGCTCCACCACCAGATGCTCAGTGACTTCGAGCGCCTCCGCGACCGCGCCAAGATCACAATCCTGTGCCCGGTCACCGCTCCCACCGCCTCGTGGGAGATGAAGCGGGAGCACCTCGACATGGTGGTTGAGTCGGCGCGGGACGCGACGATGGCGCTCCTGTCTCAGAAGGGCTCAACGTTTGTGCGCCACTCGAGCATCCACTACATGGAGCTGCGCGGAAACTAGGTATCCGTCGGCTAAGATTTGCCCGTCCCAGAGGTATGAACCTGGCGCCTGGGGACGGGCCCACACGGTGGCTCGGCCTTGCCGGCGCGGGAGATTCAAAGGAGGACCCGTCAAATGGCGCCCAGCCTGTTTACGTCCGAGTCGGTCACCGAAGGCCACCCGGACAAAGTCGCCGACCAGATCTCCGACGCCATCCTCGACGCCATCCTGGCCAAGGATCCGCTGGCCCGGGTGGCCTGCGAGACCGTGATAACCACCGGCCTGGTGATCGTGGCCGGGGAGATCACCACCGACTGCTACGTCGACATCCCGCGCATCATCCGGCAGACCGTGCGAGAGGTCGGCTACACGCGCGCGAAGTACGGCTTCGACGCCGAGACGTGCGGCGTGATCACGAGCATCGACGAGCAGTCGCCGGACATCGCGCAGGGCGTTGACGTGGGCGGCGCCGGCGACTCCGGAATGATGTTCGGATTTGCTTGCGACGAGACACCCGAGCTGATGCCGCTGCCAATTGTGCTCGCGCATCGCATCGCGCGGCGGCTCGCTGACGTCCGCCGCACCAAGATGCTCAACTACCTCCGGCCAGATGGCAAGGTCATGGTGACGATCCGCTATGGAGAACGCGATGAGCCGCCTGTAGTCGACACGGTGGTGCTCTCCACACAGCACCACGAGGAGGTCACCACCGAACAGCTGCGTTCGGACGTCGCCGAGCACGTGATCGATGCCGTGATTCCCACCGAGCTCAAGGATGGCCGCCTCCGCACGTTCATCAATCCCACGGGGCGATTCGTCGTCGGAGGTCCTGTTGCTGATGCCGGGCTCACCGGTCGCAAGATCATGGTCGACACGTATGGCGGCTACGCGCGTCATGGCGGCGGCTGTTTCTCGGGCAAGGATCCGACGAAGGTCGACCGCGCCGGTGCCTACGGCGCTCGGCACGTGGCGAAGACCATCGTTGCCGCGGGCCTGGCTCGGCGCTGCGAGGTTCAGATCTCCTACGCGATCGGCGTCGTCAAGCCGGTCGCGATCAGGATCGACACGTTCGGCACGGGAAAGGCTCCGGAAGCGGCGCTCACGACGGCGGTCAACAAGCTCTTCGACCTGAGCCCGCTCGGAATCATCAAGGAGCTCAACCTCAGGCGGCCGTTGTTTCGCCAGACCGCGGTTTATGGACACTTCGGCCGCACGGACATCGAAGCCCCGTGGGAATCGACCGCGCGCGCGAAGGAGCTGGCGGAAGAGGTCGGTTGACCAAGACATTCGCCGTCATACCGGCCGGCGGCTCGGGGACGAGGCTGTGGCCGCGATCGCGACGCTCGACCCCCAAACACGTGCTTCCGCTGGGCGCTCGTGGCCGCCCGCTGCTGCGAGAGACCTTTGAGCGGGCGCGCGCCGTCGCGGACGAGGTGTTCGTGCTGACCGAGACGCGGCAGCGCGACATCATCGAAGCAGTTCTCCCGGAGATCGACGCGCGGCATTTGATCCTGGAGCCCTCAGCTCGCGGCACCACCAACGCGTATGGCCTCGCCACGCTCACGCTCGCCGAGCGTGATCCGGACGCGGTCATGGTGGCGATGCCGGCGGACCACGTCGTCAGAGGCGGCACGAAGGCGCGCGACGCGGTGATCCGGGCCGTTCGCGCGGCGGTGAAGAGCAACTCACTGGTCACGGTTGGACTCAAGCCGGCTTTCCCTTCCACCGGCCTCGGCTACATCCGCGCTCCCGGCCGCACGTCGGGCGGGGCAGTGCGCGTGAAGCAGTTCATCGAGAAGCCGAACATCGCTCGCGCCAAGAGATTCGTGAACGCGGGCGGCTATTACTGGAATCTGGCGTGGTTCGTCTGGCGGCTGCAGGTTTTCATCGAGGAGCTTGGACGCCACGCTCCGTCGAGGCTGGCAGCGTTGCGAAGAGTGCTTGCCGCGCGGGAAGCGGGCGAGGAACACAGAGCCGCGCAACTCTACAACCGGCTTCCCGTAGACGTGATCGACCGCACGGTGATGGAGAAGACCGATCGACTTCTGCTGGTGCCCGGAGAATTCGATTGGGCCGACATCGGGAACTGGGCGGAGCTCGGCGACCGTGTGCACCATGACGCCCTCGGCAACGCTGTCGAGGGTGAGGCCGTCCTGGTCGACACCCACGGCAGCCTGGTCTTCGGAGACCGGCGTCTCGTTGCCGCGATCGGACTCGACGACATGATCATCGTCGACACTCCGGACGCGCTCCTGATATGCCCGCGCTCGCGCGCCCAGGACGTCAAGAAGGTCGTGGACGCGCTGAAACGGGCGCGCAAGACCCGCTATTTGTAGGAGGCTTAACCTTGGTGGGCGATGTCTGAAAAGATCACGTTCGGAACCGATGGCTGGCGCGGCGTGATCGCCGACGACTTCACCTTCGCCAACGTCCGCCGTGTGGCACAGGGCTCGGCCGAGTACATGAAGTCGCAGTCGCAGGATCCTCTCGCGGTGGTCGGCTATGACTGCAGGTTCGCGTCAGAGGATTTCGCGCGCACAGTCGCCGACGTCTTCGCGGCATCCGGCGTCCGGACGCTCATTTTCGATCGCCCGTCGCCGACGCAGGTTGCGTCGTGGACGGTCATCGACCGGAAGGCGACCGGCGCGGCGGTGGTGACCGCCAGCCACAATCCGTACCTGTTCAACGGCATCAAATACAAGACGGAAACCGGCAGCTCGGCGTCAACCGAGGTCATCGCCGAGCTCGAGCCTCGCATCAACGCCATCGAAGCCGTGCCGGTGCCGGACATGTCCAGCTCAGGCGACCTGGTTTCGGTCTACGACCCACGAGCGCCCTATTACGCGCAGGTCGGTCGGATGGTCGACCTCAACGCGATCAGGTCTGCCGGCCTTCGCATCGTGCACGAGACCATGTACGGATCCGGCTTCGGTTATATCAAAGAGCTCCTCGATGGCGGGCGAACGTCGGTCGTCGAGCTGCACAACGAGCGGAACGCGTGGTTCGGTGGTATGAACCCCGAGCCGATTCCGCCCAACATCGACGCCGCGATCGCCCACATGCGCGGCGGGGGTCAGGACCTGTGCATCTGCACCGACGGCGATGCTGATCGCGTCGGCATCATCGATGAGACAGGGCGCTTCATCAACCAGCTCCAGGTCTTCGCGCTGCTGATGCTTTATCTCTTCGACGTGCGGCAGATAACCGGGCCCGTGGTAAAGACCGTGAACATGACGTCGATGGCGGAGAAGCTGGGTGCCGAATTCGGCGTTCCCGTTTATGAGGTGCCGGTCGGATTCAAGAACGTGGCGCCGAAGATGATGGAAACGAACGCGGTGCTTGGCGGCGAGGAGTCAGGTGGATTCGCGATTCGGGGCCACATTCCCGAGCGGGACGGCATCCTGGTCGGCCTGCTGTTCGCGGACATGATCGTCAAGCTCCGCCAGCCGCTGTCTCAGATCCTTGCCGGGCTCGAGAAACGGGTCGGCCCGCACGCTTACGCGCGACACGACATCCACCTGAACCGCGAGACGTACGAGCAAGATCGCGTCCGGATACTTCGCACGCTCGAGAGCCATGAACCGAGCGAGATCGCGGGCGTCAAGGTCGAACGGATCCGCTCGGACGACGGTTTCAAGTTCTACCTCGCCGATGGGAGCTGGGTGCTTTTGCGCACGAGTGGCACCGAGCCGCTGGTGCGAATTTATTCGGAGGCGGCCGACAAAGTCGCCGTCGAGGCGCGGCTCGGCGCGCTGGAGGACATCATCGGATTGCGCGCGCATGCCTGAGCTACCAGAGGTCCAGCGCGCCGACTCCACGAAGGTCGACAAGCCCTGGGGCTACGAGATCCGCTGGGCGATCACCGATCGCTACCTGGGCAAGATCCTCCACGTCAATAGGGGAGAGGCGCTCTCGCTCCAGTACCACGAGCGCAAGGACGAGACTCTGCTGCTGAGCAAAGGGGTGGTCGACATCGAGATCGGGGGGTTGGACGGACAGCTGAAGAAGGTCCGGATGTACGCGGGCGAGTCGGTGCACATGCCGCCCTTGACGCGCCACCGCATCACGGCGGTCGAGGACGCCGACATCTTCGAGGTCTCGACGCCCGAGATCGACGACGTGGTCCGTTTGGAAGACCGTTACGGTCGCGCCCGACCATGAGACTGAACACGGGTCTCCCCACCCGGCGCTTCTGCCTCTCCCGCGGCTGGGCCGCGGGGGGGGCTCAGTGGTAAGCGGGGAGGATAGACTTCGCTCGGTCGAATGAAGACGCCACCCGCCGCCGAAGAGAGGTACTCCCGAACCACCGTCGCCGTGGCATCAGAACGCGACCGTGGCTTCCTCGTTTTTGCCGCAGTGGTGCTCGTCGCGATCGCTCTTGGATTCAAGTCAGAGCTGCTCGGGCAAGGTCAGGTTTGGGCGCTGGCGCTGGGCCTGGTCGTGGTCGCCGCGCCGGCCCTGCTCGGCTACCTGCGCGGAACCGCGGAGTTCCCGCGCGTCGAGCACTACATACCAGTTGCCCTCGGTGCCGTGACGCTGGCGGGACTTTCGATCCTCGTCCCGGAGCTCTGGAAGTACCTCGTGCTCACGGCGGCGTTCGGCGTCGGCTTCATTCTCCTGGCCCGGCTCGATTACCTGCGCCTGCGCGACGCGGAGAAGCGCGGCCACATCCTGGTGCAGGAGGCGATCCTGGTCCTCGTCGTCGCGGGCGCCTACCTCGTGCTGGTGACGATTCCCTTCAACATCGTCCTGCGCCTGGTGTGGATCTTCACGATCACCTTCCTGGCTTCGTTCCGCAGCTTCCGCATCAACGGCGCCTCGATCGCGCCGCGCCGCGCGTTCATCTTCGCCCTGTTCGTCGCCCAGGTCGTCACCTTCCTCGCGTGGGCGATCACGGCTTTGGGGAACTGGCTGGTCGTGAGCGAAGGCCCCTTCGCGGTGATGCTGCTGTTCGCCTGGTACATCAACCGCGGGCTGGTCCGGCATACGGTCGAAGACAGCTTCACCCGAAACGTGATCCTGGAGTACGCGGCTTTCGCCGCGATCCTCATCTACCTCTTCGTCTCGAGCTACCGCCCGCCCGGGCAGTAGCTACAACTCCTTCCGGAGAGGATGCGTCTTTCAGGCGAATTACTCCCGGCGACGCAGGAAGCGTTAGAAAACAAAGTCGCGGCCGGGATAGACCCGGCCGCCCCTGCAGCGCCAGTAAAGTGTCGACGCTGCCAGCTCTACATTCCTAAATAGGCTTTTTGAACGTCCTCTGAGGCGAGGAGCTCCTTGCCCGTGCCGGTCTTGACGATCGACCCCGTCTCGAGGACGTAGCCGCGATGCGCGACCTCGAGGGCCTTGTGCGCGTTCTGCTCCACGAGCAGCACCGGCGTGCCCTGCGCATTGATCTCGCGCACGATGCTGAAGATGGTCTCGACGAGGATGGGGGACAGTCCGAGTGACGGCTCGTCCAGCATGAGGACCTTCGGCTTTGCCATCAGGGCCCGCCCCATCGCGACCATCTGCTGCTCGCCACCTGACAGCGTGCCGGCGATCTGGTGGAGGCGCTCCTTCAGCCGCGGGAAGAGCTCGAAGACGCGATCCATGTCGGCCTTGATCTCGGATCCGTTCCTTCTCGTATAGGCGCCCATGCGGAGGTTGTCGTGGACCGACATGCGCGTGAAGAGGCGCCGGCCCTCCGGTGACTGGCAGATGCCCAGGTTGACGATCTTCTGCGGCTCCGTGCGTGTGATGTCGCTGCCGTTGAAGATGATCGTGCCGCGCTGCGGGTGAATGAGTCCTGAGATCGTGCGCAGGGTCGTCGTCTTGCCCGCGCCGTTGGAGCCGATGAGGGCGACGACCTCTCCCTTGTCCACCGACAGGGTCGCGCCCCGCACGGCCTGCACCCGGCCGTAGAAGACGTCGATCCCCGAAACCTCCAGAAGAGCCATCAGGCCGACTTGCCCAGGTAGGCCTCGATCACGCGCGGGTTGTTACGCACCTCCACGGGTGGGCCCTCGGCGATCTTCTCTCCGTGGTCGAGCACGACGATTCGTTGCGACGCCTGCATGACGACCTTCATGTCGTGCTCGATCAGGAAGACCGTGATGCCGCGCTTGAGGATCGTCTGCACGAGCGCCATGAGCTCTACCTTTTCCTGCGGGTTGAACCCTGCGGCCGGCTCGTCGAGAAGCAACAGCTTGGGATCGGTGGCGAGCGCGCGAGCGATCTCTAGCCGGCGCTGCTGGCCGTAGGCCAGATTGCGTGCATAGTTCTCGGACTGGCGCTCGAGGCCGACCAGCTTGAGCAGCTCCATCGAGTGTTCTGTGATCCTTTTTTCCTCGCTGCGCTCGAACGGGGTCTTGAACAGCGAGTCCCAGAGCTTGGAGTGCATGCGGCAGTGGTGGCCGAGCCTGACGTTGTCGAGCGCCGACATGTACTCGAACAGGCGGATGTTCTGGAACGTGCGAGCTATGCCGGCCTTTGCCGTGCGGTGCGGCGGCGAGCCCGTCAGGTTGCGGTCCCGAAACGTCACCGTGCCGAGAGTCGGTTTGTAGAAACCGGTGACGCAGTTGAAAAGGGTCGTTTTGCCGGCGCCGTTCGGACCGATCAGCGCGAAGACCTCGCCCTCCTCGACCTCGAAGGTGACGTTGTCGACCGCGACCAGGCCGCCGAAGCGCTTGGTCACGCCGCCCACCCGAAGGATTGCGGACATCTCAGGCCTGCAGCTGGCGCGG
Organism: Chloroflexi bacterium 13_1_40CM_65_17; assembly: GCA_001917815.1. Taxonomy (GTDB): domain Bacteria; phylum Chloroflexota; class Dormibacteria; order Dormibacterales; family Dormibacteraceae; genus UBA10449. The sequence continues at coordinate 14,624 of MNES01000086.1, forward strand.
CGCCGCCAGCGCTTCGGGCTCTTCGTGCGTGAGCTCTTGCTTGCGGATCTGGCTGGGCAGCAACCCCTGCGGGCGCAGAAGCATGATGCCGACGAGGATGAGACCGAATATCACGTACTTGCTGCGGGACACGACCTCCCCGATCCCCGGCCAGCCGTTGGGATTCGATTGGTTGAGCCAATCGAGGCCGAGAGATGAGGCGAGGCCTTGCATCTGCCCGGGCGCGTTGGGCAGCAGCCAGAAGAGGATGAAGTAGAGAACGATCGCCCCGAGCATGGCGCCCGGGATGTTGCCCATGCCGCCGAGCACGACCATCGCCAGCACCGTCACCGAGACGATGAAGCCGAAGTTCTCTGAGCTGACATAAGAAAGCTTCGCGCCGTAAAACGCGCCGGCGAAACCGCTGGTCGCGGCGCCGATCGAGAAGGCGAGCAGCTTGACGGACACGGTGTTCACGCCGCTGGCTGCAGCCGCCGTCTCGTCCTCGCGGACGGCCATCCATGCGCGACCGAGACGCGAGTTGTACAGGTTGTGGACGAGGATCACCACGAAAGCAATGAGGATGATCATCAGCATGTAGTAGGCGGTGAGGTTGGCCGATGTGAACCTGAAGTCAGGCACCCAGCCGAAGTCCTGGCCGACCCATGGTCCCTGCACCCATCCGGGCAATGTGGGCACGTCAAGTGCGCTGATTCCGGGGACGCCGCCGGTCCAGATCCCGGCGTTGCGGAATACGCGCGGCACGATCTCGCCGAAGCCGAGCGTGACGATGGCCAGGTAGTCGCCGCGGAGCCTGAGTGTCGGGGCGCCCAGCAGCGCGCCCGCCGTGGCGGCGACGAACATGCCGATGAACAGCGCGATCCAGAACGGGACGTGCAGCGAGTGTCCGATGGGAGTGACACCAAGATGATTCGAGGCGACCAGCGCATACGTGTAGGACCCGATGGCGAAGAAAGCCGCGTAACCGAGGTCGAGAAGTCCGGCGAACCCGACCACGACGTTGAGGCCGATCGCCATGAGCATGTAGATGCCGCCGTCGGCGGCCAGCCCCACGAGATAGTCGCCGCTCCCGCCGGTGGCGAACTGGACGACCGCCGGGAAGAAGAGCGCGCTGACCGCCATGAGGAAATAGGCGACGGCGTTGGGATTCCGAACATTGGAGCGAACGAAATTCCGGACGGTGGTCATTTCTCAGGCACTCGCATTCCGAGCAAGCCGGTCGGCCTGAAGACCAGCACGAAGATCAGGATCGCGAAAACCAGAACCTGCGTCCATGAAACCGTGAAGTAGCCGTCCGAGATGGAGTAGATGACGCCGATGAGGATCCCGCCGAGCGCGGCGCCCGGGATGTTGCCGATGCCTCCAAAGACAGCTGCGGTGAATGCATAAAGGCCGTACTGGAAACCATCGAATGCCTGCACCGAGTTGTAGTACAGGCCGTAGATGATGCCCGCGGCGCCCGCGAGCGCGGCGCCGATGAAGAACGTCGCCGAGATCGTTCGGTTGATGTCGATGCCCATGAGCTGCGCGGCGTCGCGGTCCTGGGCGGTCGCGCGCATGGCCTTACCGAGCTTGGAGCGGTTGACGAAGAGGGTCAGCGAGACCATCAGGACCACGGCGACAACGATCACCATCACCGCTTTGGCTGCGATCGTCACGCCTCCGCCGATCGGGATCTGGGTCGAAGGCAGAAAGTCTGGATAGTGGAGGTTGAAGGGTCCGCGCCAGACGTTCATCACACCTTCTAGAAGGGCGGACATGCCGATGGCGGTGATCAGCGGCGCGAGCCGTGGTGCGTGGCGCAGCGGGCGATAGGCGACGCGCTCGATGCCCACGTTGACCAGCGCGCAGATGAGCATGGTGACGACGAAGAGTCCGAGCAGCGGCAAGATCAGCGCGGCGCCGGAGATGCGGCCCTCGTTCAACCCGAACACCGGCATCAGGGCCAGGGAGATGAAAGCCCCAAGCGTGAACACGTCGCCGTGCGCGAAGTTGATCAGCTCGATGATTCCGTAGACCATCGTGTAGCCGAGGGCGACCAGGGCGAAGATCGCCCCTTGGGCGAGCCCGAAACCGAGGGTCTGGAAGAAGTAGGTGGCGCCACCCTGGTAGACGCGCTGGGCCGTCGCCACGAGGGCCACCGCCACGATCGCCAGGCCGACCAGGTTGATCAGCGATGCGGTCGGCGTGGAGATCACCGAAGCCCGCAGCCGTTGGACCATGGCGGCCATCGGCGTAATTGTTCACAAACTGCGGGGCTTGGCAAAACAAAAAGTACTGAGGGAGGGGGCCATTGCCCCTCCCTCAGTCGAAGTCGATTGTTTCTAGACGGTGACGGCGATGTTCTTGACGGTCGTCCAGGCGCCACCTTTGTACTGCTGAACCTGCAGCGCCGGGGTCGTCGGGTCGCCCTTGTCGTTGAGGGTGTACGTCCCGGTCAGGCCGGCGAAGTTGGAGGTCTTGGCCATCTGGTCGATGACCTGCTGCCGGGTCGGCATGTTGCCGCCGTTGGCGTCGATCGCGCGCCCGATGGCGTCGATCAGGATGGCGGCGCAGTCGTAGCCGGCGAAGGTGTAAGCGCCGGTGTCGTCAGGGGAAGGGTGCGCCTTCTTGTAGGCCGCGATGGTGGCTGCGGCGCTGGTGTTGGAGTTGGCGTCCGCCACGCCCTGGGTGGCGTACATGTGGTCGCTCGCCATCGCGCCCGAGTCCTTTATGCACTGCCCATCGCCGATGCCGTCAGGACCCAGGTAGTAGGAGTTGGCGTCGAAGATGCCCTGGCTCTGCGAGCGAGCGATGCATCCGTACGAGGCTGAGGTGGCGCCGGCGTAGATGCCCTGTGCACCCGCGGCCTTTGCCTTGTTCAGCCATGCGTGGAAATCGGGCTTGCTGGAGGTATCGAAGCCCTGGCGGGCGACGACGGTTCCGCCCTTCTTCGTGAATTCCTTGGCGAAGTTGTTGGCGACGCCCAGGCCGAATGGCTCCTGGTCGTCAAAGACGGCGATCGTCTTCAGGCCCAGGGTGTCGGCCGCGAAGTCGGCCATGGCCGGTCCCTGGAACGTGTCGTTGGCCGCCACGCGGAAGTAGTTGTTCTTGCCGGTCGGCCGCAGGCTCGCGGCGGTGTAGCCCGCGTACTTCTGGCAGTAGTCGAAGGCGAGAGTCAAGCACTCGTTCGTGTTGGACGGGCTGATCAGCGCCAGGGGCGCCTGGTTGGCGACCGGGATCTCAGCCGCTGCCACGCCCGAGTTGAAGGGGCCGACCATGCCCAGCAGCTTCGAGTCTGAGAGCATCTGCTGGAGGTTCTGAGCCCCCTTGGTCGGGTCGTGCTTGCCGTTGACCGCGTCGTCGTAAGGCACGAACTTGAGCGTGAAGCCCTTTACCGTGCCTGCCTGCGAGACCGCGAATGCCGCCCCGTATTGGGTCGGCAGGCCGCTCGACGCGTCGGCGCCTGACGTCGGCAGATCGCTTCCGATGTCGATCGTGCCCTTGGAGCTGGTGCCCCCGCCCGCATTACCGCAGGCGAAGGCGACGAACGCCGCCACGATGAGGACTGCGAGTCCCCTAGCTCGAACCATATGGTTCCCCCTTGTGTTGTCGGGAGGCTGAAGTCCCTCTTGCGGATGCCTCCCCTCAATCGCCGCCCTCTTCCCAACCTCAGTCGGGGCGAGAGTGCGCCGGCGGCGAATGCGGCCACATGGGGTGGCCGAACCACTACTCCGTGCAGAACTATCGACTTGTGCCTACCTCGAAGTCAAGCGCCTATCGGCCTCCCCTTCAACGATCGTGTCTTGCGTGGGTGCGACGGTATATCAATATGGGAGTGCAGCGCTGTAATCGATCGCTTTGACCCAGATCCAGGGGACGGCCGGGTCAGAGCTGCGAGATTCGAACACCGAGATGACCCGCATCGAAGTGTCACCCGCGGCATCGAAGCCGAGGGTGCCGGTCGCGCCGCTGAACGCGGTGGTCGCGGCCAGCTCGGTGATGACGCTGTCGCGAGCCGGCAGCCTGCCGCCTACGGCCTTTATCGCGCGGTCGATCGCGGCATAGAGGACTCCCGCCGAATCGTAGGCGGCCATCGTGTAGGCCCCGTAGTCGGAGACGCTGCCGTATTCCGCCCGGAACGCATTGATGATCGGCTGCGCAGCCGGGATGGTTTCAGGTACCACCGCCGGGACGGTCGCGTAGATCCCGATCGCGTTCTGTCCCGCGTGGCGGACACAGTTCGGGTCCTCGGCGATGCCGTCGCCGCCGATGAATGGAACCGCCTCGCCAGGTGTGAACACCGAGGCCATCTGCGCCCGGAGCACGCATCCATGGTTGGCGGTGACGCCGCCGTAATAAATCGCCTGGGCGCCGTCGCCTTTGGCATGTCGCATGAACGCCTTGAGGTTGGTGCTGCCGGTCGGATCGAAGTCGATGTAATCAACGACGCTCCCGCCCAACCGCGTGTACCGGACCCTGAACCCGGAGGCGAGGGCCTGGCCATACGACTCGTGGTCGGATAGTACCGCCATGCGCCGGAGCTGCAGGACCTTGTATGCGTAGTCAGCCCCCGCCGGACCCTGCAGCTCGTCGGTGGTGGCGAGCCGGAAGAAGTTGTTGATACCCGCCGGGCGCAGCTGCGCCGGGGTGAGAAGCCCGGCGGCCTTGCAGCTGGTCTCGACGTGGTGGGGACTGAGCGCAGCGGGCAGGAAGGGCTCTTTGGTCAGGCACCGGCTGCTCACCGTGGGGCTGATCAGGGCGAGGTGGGCGAGGTTCGCGACAGGGATGGCCGCGCGGGCGACGATGTCATCGAAGGGACCGATCACGCCCGCCACCAGAGAATCTCTGACCAGCTGCTCTATGTTCCGCGCCCCCTGGGCGGGATCGTCGATGCCCGCGACGGCGTCATCGCGAGCAGCCACTTCGACGGTGAAGCCATCGATGGTGGGGTGCTGGTGGACGTAGAACTGCACACCGTTGAGCACCGGCGTGCCGGCGCGGCCGTCGGCGCCCGACAGTGGAAGGTCGACGCCGATCCTGATCACCTTGGGCGCGGTCCCCGCGGCACAGCCGGCGGTGGCCGCCACCAGGACGATGAGGCCAGCGATCGCCAGAGCCCGCGCGATTCTCGACGACACAGCGAGATTGTGCTGCACCGCCGCCAAGTCTCACGACCCGGCAGTCTCTATACTCGATCCCTTCACCTAGCCAGGTCATAGGAGCGCGCCCCGTTGAAGACTGAGTCCGGCGAACACCTCAAGCCCCGCTCGCAGTACGCGGACGACGCGGTTCAGCTCGCCATCGCCGGCAAGTGGGACGACGCCGTCAAGCTCAACAAATTCATCATCGACAGCTACGGCGCCGACGAGGAGACGCAGAACCGCCTCGGCAAGGCGCTGTCGGAGCTCGGAAAGCTGAAGGATGCCAAGTCCGCTTACGAGGCCGCGCTGAAGCTGAACCCGATGAACTCGATCGCCAAGAAGAACGCCGCGCGCATCAACACTCTCCTCCATCAGAAGGAAGGGCTGAAAGTCGGCGGCACACGGGTCGACCTCAACCTCTTCGTCGAGGAGATGGGAAAGACCATTATCACGAACCTCGAAAACAGCGCTTCGGACATCTGCTCCAAGGTCGCCGCCGGCGACGTCGCAGAGCTGAAGATCGAGGGCGATGGGGTCGCTGCCGAGACTTCGCGAGGTGTGCGGCTAGGGCTGCTCGAGGCCAAGCTCGCGCGACGGTTGATCAAGTTCATGCGGGGTGGCAACCGCTACCAGGCCGGCGTCACGTCCTGTGACGGGAACACGGTGAAGCTCATCGTTCGCGAGACCTATCAGGACACGCGGTTTGCCGGCAAGCCGAGCTTCCCCATGCGGCGCAAGCGCGAGGTCGAGTTCCGCCCGTACACGAAGGAGAGCCTGCTCGCCCGCCGGGTCGAGGTGTATGCGGAGGACGAGGATGAGGAAGGGCTCGTCGCGGGAGCCCCGGCGGCCGATGAGGTCGAAGAGGGTATGCACGCCGTCGAGGACGAAGCCGAGCCCCTTGACTTCAGCGAGGATGCCGACGATGGCGACAAAGACGAGGAAGAAGAGGAAGACGAAGATGACAGCTAAATCGAGCTCAGTGGCCCGGGCCCGGAGGTCCCTTCACCGACCCTAGCTCCGCGTCCGCGGTCACCCCGCAGCTGGGTGGCGTGCCGGGTTTCCGTGACCTGCTGCCCGATGAGGCGGAGGTGCTGCGCGAAGCGCAGGAGTCTCTCCTCGAAGAGATGCGCCGGTGGGGCTACCGGCACGTCATCACGCCGATGGTCGAGAGCATCGACGTGCTCCAACTGGGGCTGAGCCCGGAACAGCGGCGCCGTCTCTTCAAGTTCAGCGACGCGCGCGGCGAGGTGCTGGCGGTGGTCGGCGAGCGGACCATTCCCGTGGCGCGCCTCGTCGCGGGCAAGCTTCGCTCGGCGCCCTTACCCCAACGACTCTGCTACGCCGGGCCCGTGCTGTCCGCCGATGAGGGCCGATTCCACCAGCGGCGCGAGACCTATCAGGTGGGGGCCGAGCTGGTGGGCGCGTCGGGAGCCGTCGCCGACGCCGAGGTGATCGCGCTGGCGGCGCGCTGCCTCGAAGCCGCCGGGCTGCGGCGCTACCAGGTCGACGTCGGACATGCGGAGTTCTTCCAGGGGATCATGGACGCCGTCAAGCTCCCCGCGGCGGTGAAGGCCGGCGTGCGGAGCGCGCTCGCAGCCCGCGACTTCGTCGCCCTGGAAGAGCTGCTGGAGCGCACGCCGCTGCGCTCCGCCGAGCATGAGCTGCTGTTGCGATTCCCCGCCCTTCGTGGTGGACCGGAGATCCTCGAGGCGGCGGGAGGGCTTGTGCGCAACCGGCGCTCTGAACGGGCGCTCTCCGAGCTGGCTCAGGTGAGGGAGCTGCTGGTCGGCCACGGTCTGGGCGCCGTTGTCGGCCTGGACCTGGGCGCCATCCGCGACTTCGACTACTACACCGGGGTGATCTTCGAAGGGTACGGTCCAGAGCTGGGCCGGCCGGTGGCCCAGGGCGGCCGCTACGACCGACTGCTCGCACGCTTCGGCCGGCCCGCGCCGGCCACGGGGTTCGTGGTCCAGCTGGATCTCGTCTGGGAGTTGTTGAGCGGCGCCGTACGACCCCCGGCTTTGCCTCGAATCGATGCCGCCGTCGCGTGGACCGGATCGGGGCTGGAGAGCGCGATGCGCCTCGGCTCGACCCTGCGCTTGTTTGGCATGCGCGCAGTGGTGGACACCGAAGCGCGGCGCGATCGCGAGGCGCGCGCCTGGTGGCGCGGGATAGGCGCCGAGAACCTGATCCAGTGCCGGGGGGCAGCGACCGTCGCCTGGACGGCGCGCGGCGGGCGCACCCGATCGCTGCCACCGGAGCAGGTGGCGGCACGATTGGCGGCTGCACTGGCATGAAAGTCTCAATCGCTGTACCTACGGGCGCCCTCTTGCCTGGGGCGTTGAAGCTGATGTCGCGCGCAGGCGTGATGCGCTTGAGCGCCGCAGAGCTTGGGCGCCGGCTGCTCGTGGAACGTTCAGGAGTGCGCGTGATCCTCGTCCGCCCGGCCGACGTCCCGGCTTACGTCGACCATGGCGCTGCCGACATTGGCATCGTCGGCAAGGACGTGCTCTGGGAGTCGAACGGGGCCCACTACGAGCTGGTGGACTTGCATTTCGGACCTTGCCGGCTCGTGCTCGCGGTGCCTGAGGACTCGAAGCTGGCCGGACCCGAGACCTGGCCGCCCCTGCTGCGTCTCGCGACCAAGCTGCCGCGCACAACCGCCTCATGGTTCGAGGCTCACGGCCAGGCGGTCGAGGTGGTGCGCCTGCATGGGTCGGTCGAGCTTGCGCCTCAGGTGGGGCTGGTCGACGGCATCGTCGACCTCACCGCGACCGGCAGGACGCTGCGCGAGAACCGCCTCCGCGTGGCGGCGACGATGGGCTCGTCGACCGCGCGCTTGATCGGCAACCAGGCCAGCCTCAAAACGCGAACCGACGCGGTGCAAGCGCTGGTCGCGAGGTTTCGGGAGGTCGCAAATCATGGGCATTAAGCGGTTCGACGTCGGGTCGTGGCTTGACTCCCCGCTGTCGCGCCGGCGCCTTGACCTATCTCAGTTCGTCAAGGAGCGTGCCGACGTGGCCGAGATCTGCGCGCGGGTCGCGGCCGACGGCGACGCAGCTCTACGCGAGTTCAGCGAGCGCTTCGACGGCTGGACGCCTCGCGACGGCGAAACCTTCCAGGTACCGCACGCCGATATGGCGGCGGCGGCGAATCGGCTCGCGGCCGCCGATCGCGCCGCACTGGAATTCGCCGCCCAGCGTATACGCGACTTCCACTCGAAGCAGGTGCAAACGGCAAGCGTCGGGCCACCCGGCCTCAAGCTGGAGACCCGGCCGGTGAGGCGCGCCGGCGTTTACGCGCCCGGCGGCCGCGCGGCCTATCCGTCGACGGTGCTCATGACGGTGATCCCGGCTCGAGTGGCGAAGGTGCCAGAGGTTGTGCTCGCAACGCCCCCGCGCGCGGACGGCAGCGTGCCGACGCCGATCCTCGCCGCGGCTCACATCGCAGGTGTGGATGCCGTGTACCGAGTCGGCGGCGCGCAGGCGATCGCCGCTTTTGCCTACGGCACGACCTCGATTCCGCGGGTCGACATCGTCGCCGGCCCCGGCAACATCTACGTGACGCTGGCCAAAAAAGAGGTGTATGGCGCAGTCGGCATAGATGGGATCGCGGGGCCGACCGAGGTGATGGTCATCGCCGACGCGGCCGCTCGTCCCGATTTCGTCGCCGCGGACCTCGCGGCACAGCTCGAGCACGACCCACTCGCCTGGGCCGTGCTGGTGACCGACTCACCTTCGCTCGCCGACCGCGTCGAGGAAGAGCTGCACAGCTTGATCAGCGGCCTGGAACGCGCGGAGATCATTCGGACGGCCAACTGTTGCCTGATCGTCGCTGACGACCTCGAGCAGGCGGTCAACCTCGCCAACGACTTCGCGCCCGAGCATCTGCTGATCATGGCCGCGGATGCGGGTCGTCTGGCGACGCAAATCGAAAATGCGGGGGCGATTTTCGTAGGGCCCTATGCGACCGTGCCTCTAGGTGACTACGCGGCGGGCCCCAATCACACGCTCCCGACCTCGGGCGCGGCGAGGTTCGCCTCACCTCTCGGTGTTCATACCTTCCTCAAGCGCAGCAGCGTCTTGAGCCTCAACCGCGGCGACCTCGAGATGCTTCGCGAGGCCTGCGTGCGCCTTGCCGCGCTGGAAGGGCTGAGCGCGCACGCGCATGCAATCGAGGTCCGCCTTGAGTAGGAGTGGAGAAGTTGCCCGCAAGAGCAAGGAGACGCAGCTGACCGCCAAGGTGGTGCTCGAAGGCCGCGGGCGGATCAAGGTCGCGACCGGGCTCGCGTTCCTCGACCATATGCTCGAGCAGGTCGCGCGCTACGGCGGCTTCGACCTCGCGCTCCGCGGCACCGGCGACATCCACGTCGACACGCATCACCTCGTTGAAGATGCCGGCATCGTGCTCGGCCAGGCGCTCTCGCGGGCGTTGGGAGATCGAGCCGGCATAACGCGCTTCGCGTCCGCGTACGCGCCTCTGGACGAAACCCTGGCGCGCGTGGTCATCGACCTGGGGAAGCGGCCCTACATCTCATACAACGTGCCGCTGCGCGGGCGCATCGGCACGCTCGAATCCGAGGTTCTGGAGGAGTTCTGGAAGGCGGTGTCGATTCATCTCGGCGCGACGATCCACGTCGACGTGATCCGCGGCCGCAATCGCCATCACATCGCGGAAGCGACATTCAAGGCGCTTGGATTGGCGCTGCGCGAGGCCATGGCGGAACAGGGCGGCCGAGCGGTTCCGTCCTCCAAGGGTGTGCTGGGTTGATCGCCATCGTCGACTACGGGGTCGGCAACCTTCGCTCGGTCGAGCGCGCCCTTGTTCATGTCGGGGCGACGCCGCTGCTGACAGCCGACAAGGACGACCTGCAGCGCTCTCGCGGCCTGGTGCTGCCGGGCGTCGGGGCCTTCGCGCCGGCGCTGGCAAAGCTTTCCGAAAGTGGCCTGGGCCGCATGGTGGTGGACCTCGCCAAGCGAGGCAAGCCAGTGCTCGGGGTGTGCCTCGGCTATCAGCTGCTGTTCGAGGAGTCGATGGAACACGGCCGCCACCAGGGCCTGGGGCTGCTCGACGGTCGTGTCGTCGAGGTGAGGCAGAGCCGCCGGCTTCCGGTGATCGGCTGGTGCAGGCTCACCCAGACCGAGGTGTCTCCCCTCTGGCAGGGCATCCCGGACCGCTCCTATTTCTATTTCGTGCACTCGTACGCGCCCGATTCGTCCCGACACACGATCGCGTCGTGCGAGCACTCACCGGCCGCGGCCGCCGCCCGCGTCAACGTGATGGGCACGCAGTTCCACCCCGAGAAGAGCGGCGCCCATGGCCTGCGGGTGTACGAAAACTTCGTCGCGCTCTGCGGATGAGCGAGATACAGCCGAGTACGCGCTACCGGACTGTAGAAACCTTGACCGGCTCGGACCGGAGCAGCTTCATTCGGATCTACGAAGAAAGCTTTCCGCGCAAAGAGAGAGATAACACGCAGGCAGTGCTGGCGAGCATTGAGTCAGGCAGCCGCTTCTGCATGGTGGCGCACAGAAACCATGAACTAATTGGGCTGGCTATCTTGCTCGCCCTTGTCGACCTGGACATTCAATTCCTGGAATACTTCGCGGTCGACAGCCGCCGGCGCAATCTTGGCATCGGCTCGCAATTTCTGGGTCATCTTGGTACGGAATTGCGATCCGCTCCATCACCGGCGTCGGGCGTCACATTCGAGGTCGACCAACCGGATCTTGTGGAGGGCGAGGAGCGCCGGCTGCGACAGCGCCGGATCGAGTTCTACGAGCGCAACGGCGCCGTCCTGGTGGAATGCGCGCCTTCGTATCGAGCGCCCAACCTCGAGCACGAGGGCACACTGCCGTCGTCGTTGATGTGGCTGCCCCTCGATCCGCACATCCGCAGGCTTGGTGGAGACCTGCTTAAGAAATGTGTCTTGGCCATCCTGACGCAGTCGTACCAACTGAGATCGGACGATCCGCTCGTCCACGAGGTGATTTCGGAGCTGATCTGTTAAGGGGGGCACCACGTGACCGATCTGGTTTCGTTTTTTCAAGGGCGCGGCATCGACTGGTGGGTGGCCGTAGGCCAGTGGGCTGGCATATTGATTGCGCTCGGCGGTCTTGTCTTTGTCTTGATCCAGGTCAGGGGCCTCGCCAAGCAGCAAAAGCTGGCGGCCAAGGCAGCGACGTCTCTGCTGTATGGCGTGGTCTCGGAGGCGATGTCCCGGGTCAACAATCTCTTCTACCTGCACCCCGAATGGGTGCGGTATTTCTACGAGGGTGAAGAGGCCCCCGCGAGGGATACAGATCTGCGCACTCAGCTCGACATGGTGTGTGAGTTAGTGATGGACTTTGTCGACGCGGTTGTCGAGCAAAAGCGAGTCCTACCAGCCGACATTGCAATGGATTGGTCTACGTGGGAAGCGTACTTCCGCTTTCTTTACGCCCGAAGTCCGATGCTTCAGGAATTCGTTGAAGACAACCTGGATTTCTACCCAGACTATTTCTTGGCGGCCCTTGGTTATCTTGTCGTGAGAGAGCGGAAAACGGGTGAGACCTTGAGCACGTGGACCGCACGCGAGCTTAACCCGGACGAGAAAGACCCTAAGCAACTACCTCATGTCACTCTGGCCGCCGGCATACTCGAGTACGAGAAGCTACCTCCGCGAGGGTTTCCATGGAACCGGACGTGGATCATCAGCAGGAAGGCGGAAGCCGTCGGACAGGAAGCCTCTTTTCCCGTCGTGGTGGCTGCGGTCGTAGGCACCGCAGTCGATCAAGTCAAGGTCACATGGCGATGGTCGCCCCAATCGAATGAGACTGCGTTTGTCCGTGAACAGCATGTCCTCCGGTGCTGGGTTCTGGGAACTATGGAGGGCACCGGCGTCAAGAAAGTCGAATTCGATCTTCCTACTGGTCGCACAACCTACTTGATGGGCAAGCGAAGGGCCGCAAAAGGAACAAACGCGTTTTTGATTCCGGAATACCGCCCTTCTTGATTAAGAGGTGACCAAATCTGGAAAGCCGGCCTGGACGGCGACTCGCCTGGGCTGAGCTCTCCTGTCCGGCTATTGTGGGTTGGTGCCTGCCAAGAGGATCATCCCCTGCCTCGACGTCGACGACGGCCGCGTCGTCAAAGGCGTTCGTTTTCAGAACCTGCGCGACGCCGGGGATCCGGCGGAGCTGGCTGCTTTGTACGACCGCGAGGGCGCGGACGAGGTGGTCTTCCTCGACATCACGGCGTCCTCAGACGATCGCCGGATCCTGCTCGACGCGGTTGCGCGCACGGCGGATGAGGTGTTCATTCCGCTCACGGTCGGGGGCGGGGTGCGCAGCGTCGACGACATGGCGGAGCTCTTGACCCACGGCGCGGACAAGGTGTCGGTCAACACCGCGGCGCTCGCGGATCCTGAGCTGATCACGCGCTGCGCCGAGGTGTTCGGGTCGCAGTGCGTCGTGCTGGCGATCGACGCGAAGCGAAAAGCCGACACTCCAGGCTGGGAGGTGTTCAGCCACGGCGGCCGCCGCGCAACGGGCCGAGATGCGGTGGAATGGGCGGTCCTGGGTGAGAAGTTGGGAGCAGGGGAGATATTGCTGACTTCGATGGACAACGATGGGGTTCAGAGCGGCTACGACATCGATTTGCTGAGTGCGGTCAGCGGCGCCGTGCGTCTCCCCGTGATTGCCTCCGGCGGCGCCGGCAGCGCCGATCACATGTACGAGGCGCTGACGGCCGGCGGGGCCGAAGCGGCCCTTGCGGCATCCATCTTCCACTTCGGCGAGCTGTCGATCGCCGCCGTGAAGGAACGGCTCGCCGAGCGCGGGCTGGAGATCAGGCGATGAAGCCGGACTTCTCCAAGGGGCTGGTGCCGGCTGTGGTCCAGGACGCGGACACGGGCAAGGTGCTGATGCTCGCGTACATGGACGAGGAGGCGTGGGCGAAGACCCGCGAAACGGGGCGGGCGTGGTTCCACTCGCGGACGCGCGGACTTTGGGACAAGGGGGCCACCTCCGGGAACCGGATGGACGTGGTGGAAACCCGCATCGACTGCGACGCCGACACTGTGCTCCTACGCGTCAAGCCGGCCGGTCCCGCATGCCACACCGGGGCTGAATCGTGCTTTTTCAACGAACCGGACTAACCCTCTCTCCATCCGAATTCAAAGTTCCTTCTCCCCACCCGGCCGCTGACGCGGCCGACCTCCCCCAAGGGGGAGGAATTTTTATGCAGTTATTTTGTATACTCATGCGCTTATGGGCCGGACCCTGAAGGCTGCCGTCGCCGGCGCCAACGGCTACGCGGGCATGACTCTCGTCAACCTGCTGGCTCGCCATCCCGGCGTCGAGCTCCGGCAGCTCACCTCGCGCTCGTTCGCCGGCAAGCCATACGCCTCGGTCTTCCCGTTGCTAGAGGTCGAAGGCGAGTTCGTGCCCGAACCGGAGCC
>MNES01000062.1:0-2338 GCA_001917815.1 Chloroflexi bacterium 13_1_40CM_65_17
TGCTTCTCAAGGGCGCGATCGAGCCGCAGCCGATCTACCAGCTGCTGATCGCCGTCACCGCGGAGGACTGAGTCTCCCCACCCGGCGCTTCGCGCCGACCTACCCGCTCGCGGGGAGGTATCCCTCCTGTCCGTTACCCTTGACACGTCCAACGGCCGGGGCCGTAGCGGTTGTACAACCAAGCTGCAGCGTTGGCGTTGGCGACCGGGTCGAACGGCGATTGGTTCGCCCACGGCGTCCCCGACCACGTGCTCGGCATGAACTGGAACAGCCCTGAGGCGCCGCTGTCCGAGTTCACCGAGTTGGGGTGATAGCGCGACTCGCAGTACGCAACGTTCAGCGCCCACTGGAGAGCTCGCGGTCCGAGCGGACTGAACGCGTCGTAGATGATCTTGGCGATGTAGGGGGGCGGGCCCGGATGGTTGTTGAGGGCCGCCTGGGCGTCCGCGGCGGCCTGCGCCCGCGCCATCGCCTCCTGCTCGGCCGCGTATTGAGCCAGGCCCTGGGTCAGCTCAGATGTCCACTGCTGGACCTGGGCGGCCTGCGCGGCCTGCGTCCGCTTCGCCTTCAATTCGGTGAGCGCCGAGGTGCGGTCGAACGACCTCGACTGGGTCACCGCGGCGGTGGGTGTCGCCACTGGCGCGTCGAGGTGCGGCAGGATGACGGTCGCCAAGACCATGCTCCAAGCGACCACCGCCCTGAGCAGCGGAACCAAACCCCTGTGACGCTCCTTCCTAGAGTCGCCCTACCCCTGGGGCGCATCAGGCCCGAGCACGGAGCGAGGACGTCTGGCGGGACCGCTCAGGAAACCGGAGAGGGGTTACCTTAGCACGGCGGCGGCAACTCCGAGTAGCCGTTAACCGCGCACGCTCGGATTCACGACCGATGAGGGTGGGACAGAGCACGCGGGCAGCGCCATGGCTTTTGGTGCCCGCTGCGCTACCGCTTCGCTGCCTCCGCCTCGCGAAGGCGCCGGCTCAGCGTCTCCATCAGCCGGTACGTGACCTCTGGATGGTCGCGCAGAAACGGCTTGAAACCCCACTCGGGGACGGCAGCAAGGACCAGGTCCGTGGAGGCCGTCACGCTTGCGCTGCGACCCTGGTGGTCGAGCAGCGCCATCTCGCCGAAATGATCGCCAGGCCCGAGCCTGCGGTGGCGTCCGTCGGGCATTGCGACCTCGGCCTCTCCGTCCAGGATCACGAGGAATCCGACGCCTCCCTCGCCCAGGATCATGATCTCGGCGCCCTTCGGGTGCTTGATCTCGCGCATCTGCTTGCTGATCTTCTTGAGCTCGCCTGGGGACATGCCGTCGAAGATGCCGACCGGCTTGAGGTCCATCGGCGCGATTCTACTTCTAGAAGAGGTGGGTGAGCCAGTTGCGCAAGAGCTTCCGGCCGGGTTCTTCTTGGTAAACAGGCATGAGCTCTTTCATGCGCTGATAGCCGGCGTCGGTGAGCGATTCCGGTGTGTGGCCGGCGGGGAGGTTCGGCTCGCCGATCACGACCTTGATCCGCTTGCGAAACCACACGTCCTTCGTCCCCGAGAGGGCCACCGGGATCACGGGCACGCCCGCTTTGATGGCAAAATGCGCGAACCCCTTGTGGAAGGGCATGAGCCCGCCCTCTTCCGGCCCGTAGTTGCCCTCGGGGAAGATCGCCACCGATCCCCCGACTTCGAGCGCCCGGTCCACGTGATGGAACAGCCTCTGGTCGCCATGGCGCTCGCGCACCACCGGAACGAATCCACCCGTTTTGCGGACGATCCACCACTGCACCTTCCGAGTGACGAGGATCGTCGGGTCGGCCAGGAAGTGGACTCGCGGCTCGACCGGAAAGAGCAGGAGGATGGCGAACTCGTCCAGCCAGTTGAGGTGGTTGGCGATGACGATGTAGTTGCCCGATCGGGGGATGTTCTCCGTGCCCGTGACATCGAAGCGGAAGACCAGCCTCAGGAGCGGCACACCGACGAGCCTCACGAGCCGATAGGCGAAAGTCGCCTCGCGGCGCACCGGGAGGAGGTCAGCCGGCGGAAGGGTGGTCTGGGCCATGTACGTTGGCGCGGAGTCTAGTTGCCCAACGCTTCCAGGATGAACTCGGATTTGGCCTCTGTGTAGGCCAGCGCATCGGCCGGAAAGCGCTTCGCCAGCTCGCGTTTGAGTCTCGCATAGGCTGCTGCGCCGTCCGGATGCGTGCGCAGCCAGTCGCGAAACGCCAGGTGCCGATCCCACTCAGGGTGTCCCGCCGGGTAGCAGTGAAGGTGATACGAGATGGACGCACGCTTCACGAAGAAGTCCTGGTCCGGCAGCGCCGACTCGCCGAGGTACTCGTAGCCGATCGCG